>NZ_JBFRGM010000022.1:0-94172 GCF_052115345.1 Mesorhizobium sp. 2RAF21
ACTCAACAGTGTCGACCCGTACGCCTACCTCGCCGACGTCATCACTCGCATCGTTGCAGGCCATCCGCAAAGCCAGCTCGACGACCTGCTGCCCTGGGCCTATGCCCCCGCGCCACTCAAGGCCGTGGCCTGAGAACAGCGGTTACGATCCTTCAGCGGCTGGACTGGGCTGACGGTGACAGAAGAACTGGCGGCGCCGTTGGGGTTCGAACCCACACTACCTGCTTTCAACACACAATCCTCTAATCGGCAGGGGTGCTTCCATTACACTATGACGCCACACCCCGTTCTAACGCCTGCCGTTCTGATTGTCACGAATCGCGAACACGCCGGTAGTAGACTTTCAACGCTTCGACTGACGTGGGCGCCCGTGGCGCGGCCGACCATCATGATATGGTCGAGGTCGAAAAGCGCGCCTGCGTGCCCCTCAAGCATTATTTTATACCTGGGCAACTTTCAAACTCACCCAGCAATCACAGACCATCTGAGCTATTTTCAGGGAATAACCCAGGCTTCATAAGCAGAGATCCACTCTCGCCCAGATCTATAATCGTCAGAAGACCGGCATCCGCCAAGATCTTGCTGATGCGATTACTCGCACGACCGAATATTGCCTCCAAATAAAGCAGGCGGCGATGCATGATATTAGCCCCGCGTTCGTCAAGCTCGCCCGGCCATGCGCCATCGTGAAAGAGTCGATGGATAAAGAAATCTCGCTTGCTTTTGACCCATTTAAGATATTCGAGGTTGGATGTCTGGATTCCGTGCTTGGCAAGAATGGAAATCAAGCTGCCTAGCGTTGAGCTTTGTAAGTTCGATTGCTTTTCTAAAAGCTTCCGCCATGATTCTGCATCATCTCCCAATACTGTCGTAACTTTTATCTTATCGCACATTAGCATGACGCTAGTTATTGTACTCTCTAGATTCGATATTGCGATAAATGTAGAGCCGATTTGGTAGCAGTAATGAATACGTATTACATTCAAGTCGCTTTCGTCTGCCAACAGCGTTCGCAACATTTTTGCGGTCAGCGTTCGCGTTTGCATTGTTCAGACTTTCAGGCAATTGACGATCAAATTGGCTAACGCGTCCCATAGTGCCGTCAGATGCTCAGGTGAGGGCGCAAAGTCTTTCGAATGGATGTAGCGGTGCAGGGTGTCCGCTGAAAACAGGCGATCATCGTGCTGGAATTTCTTCATCTCCTTGAGATACTTGGCGTCGATCTTTCCCTTCTCGTGAAGGTCCTCCGCGACCTTTAGAGCGCGTGTCGCAAGCTTGTCGCTCAGAACGACCAGCTTCGTTTGCTCGATGTAATTATCAATCGAGAGTTCGAGCAGGACCCGCAATAGCACCGAGATAGCATTGGGATGCTCGGTGAGAACCAAGCGAAACTGCAATTCCTCCCAGATCGCGCGAACTCGCTGAAGGCGTCCCGGCCACGGAATCCCGTAGTCGGTTCGACTTATCAAGTTGACTCTTCGCATCGGTGCGGGCTCTGGAGCCGAACGGGGTGTTGGAGGATTTGGGGCGGGATGCGGCGCCACTTTCGGCTTTGGCTTTACAAGGCTATCTTTAGCGCTTGGCAGTAAGCAGTCCCCCTCCAGCCTATCCAAATAGGCTCGCTTGCCTTCGACGTCCCATATATCTCCCAGCACAATCTCGCGTTTCGCAAGATCGTCCGCAATGCGTTGCAGCGCCTTCAGTACGACAGGTTCTTGATGTGTATATTCGAAGCGCCCTCGGTTGATGCTGAAGCCAACTCGGTTGCGGAAGGCTTCCGACGACAGAAGCCGGTTCATTGTTGAACGTGGCAGTTTCCGACGGGATGGGGACATGCCTGCAGCTGCTAAACGCGTTTCGACTTCGTCAGCTACACTGACCGCATTTCCCTTCCCGGTGCGATTCACAAAGTTGGCCTTCATGCGGTCATCCCACGTGCTCTGACCTACACCGGATTGGCTGCCCGTGTGGCGGCGAAACAGGATGTCGTCGACACGGTCGCGGTCCGGTTCGATTTGACACATGATTTTATCGGACGGACCTCCTTTCCACTTCTCTTTGAGAGTAGAGAAAAACTGCTGAAGCTCCGCGTTTGGCGCGCGTCGTGGATCTTCGAGGACCTTAAGGCACGTAACCCGGCGATTGCCGTCGAAGACGACAAACTTATCTCCATCGGGCGATACGAGGGGCGACTCATACACCTCACCCGCCTCAACAATATCGCGGGCAAGCGCTTTCATGTGCGCTTCTCTGTTGTTGAATAACCAAGCAATGGCAGCGGTCTCGTTTTCGAGTTCACCATGCCTATCATTCGCCCGATTGATCGTCAGATCAACGACAGGCAGAAGTCTGTAAGCCATTCGCCCCTCATCTTATACATGTTATATCTATACTTTTATGATAGAAGATTAATACCGGGCAACAATTAGACGTCAGCGATACCGAGCTCAACACTTCAAAACTTAGGTGGTGAAATCGGGTAGACCGGCTGCTGGAAGGGTGCTGGTGCAGGGTCGGGATTCATTTCTTCCCAGATGGTCACGAAAACTTGTATGAGCGCGATTAACCCCACTACTGCCGTAAGTCCGGCCAAAATCCACTGAACCCGCCTGTTGTCTTCGTGTCGACGCTCTTCCTGCTCATACTGGTCAAGGGTCGTTAAACCCTTGCCGGTCAGTTTGTAGCCGCCTTGGGTGCGCTGCAGATCACCCGTTTCGGCGAGAGATCCGAGCACTAAGTCATAGTAGTTGAAGGATGCATCGCAGTTCGGGTGGTTGAAAGAACGTGTCCCATATAGGGCCGCCATAAGCCCGTTAGGGCCGGTCACGTAGCTTTCCTGGGCGACGGAGTTTTCGAGAAAGACCCTCAACACGCGTATATGGTCACGACGAGCCAAGCGACGGCGATTATAGAGTGCCTGTACGCTCCAGTACCACGCTACTTGTATTTTCGGGATACGTAACGTCGTGCTGATCAAAAACCAGATTGGCGAGTTATATCTGAACTCGAAACCATTGTAATAATACAACGCCTGCAAGGCGTATTTTCGTAACTCCGTATTAGATATGGCGTGATCGAGCCCCGTCTCTCCGGGCTTAACACCATCGAAGCTTAGGCCTCGCACACCATCGGGTAGTAATTCGCGAAAGAGGAATGCCCAGTGGTCGGGTGCGGCTTTGTCTAAGAGACCAAGTTTGAAAAAGTCGTTGTTGTAGGAATCCGGCGCAGAAACTGACACCTCCCCGGAAGCAGGCCGCGAAGCGACTTTCGCCATCGCTCGCCGATAGACCTTGATTTTGAAACACTCACTCCAGTCCATATCCAACCCGCCTATGGATCAAAAATGCTTCAAGATTAGCCGCTGGTCGCCCCGTCAAGCCTGGGAGGACAGCAATGATTGATATCGATGCTCTCAATTCTTTTCGCCATTGCTAAAGGATTTCTCTAGGTAGTCGAGAGAGATACGCAGAGCGTCGCTGCCGTTTCCTGTTAGGGAAGCTGGATCAGTCGAAGCTGCCGAGGAAGTGCAAAATGAATGCCAATCTTCCTGTACCGACAATCGAGCAGCTCGCACGGATGGCACCGGAATTGAACGCTTGGACCCGCATGGCCGCTCGCGCTTACGGCATGTATTCGGGCACCAACGACGCGTTGAAAAAACGCGAGACAAGATTGCAAATGCGAAAGAGCGCGACAACGAGATTCGACAAGAAATGATCATGATGACCGCGGTTCGGCTGTTCGCTGTCATGGACCGCGAGTCCGAAATGTCTTTGCAATCAGCTTACCGGTTTCTCAAGCACCCCAACGCCCTGGAAGAGTTGGCGCGGTGCTATTCCGGAAAGCAGCTTCCAAGCACAGACGTTAAGTCTACGTGCGCCCAAGCGCTCGATAAATTCTTGGCCGTTTACCGGCAAGTGGATTTCAAGAGCTTTGGCCGAATCCAGTCATTCCGAAATGGGCAGATCGCTCATCTGACTTGGCCGGAAGTGAACAAGGCAAATGTCACATATGGCGAAGTAGAAAAAATGGTGCGCGCGTGCCGCGAACTGGCAGGCCACCTAACTTTAATGATCTCTGGAAAAAATGACTGGCCTGAAGACTACCTCAACGAGGCGCACCATGAGACTTATGAATTCTGGGTTGCGGCCATTCAACAAGACGCCAACGGCCGACTGGATCCTAGAACGGGGAATTAGCTAAAGACTGCAATCCCAAACCAATGGGAATGTAACTCGGAACGCGGCAAGAAGACAGCGACTTGGAAGGGAACTACGGAGAGGGGAGATGTGCTTTCCGCAAGCACATTACTGGCTAATGGAGCTCTAAGCTCCAATAACGCCTCCATCAGCCCGTTCTAACCATTGAGGCAATTGTAATCCCCTATTTGGATCGAGGGGTCGACCAATTTCATCCTCTGGCCAGCGATGGGGAATCCAAGAGCGCACACCATTATCGTCGAGGACCGCAATCTGCACATATCCACCGATGGCCGCCAGTAATCCATTTTCGTCGCGACCGCAGTCTTGGCGTCCGGCACAAATCCATCGCACTGCGGCTTCGAGCAGGTCATCGCAATCATTCGCGCCCAACCGAGCCATGGTTGCTGTTGTAGGAGCACTTGACGCCCACATGAACTCGATCCGAGAAAGCGTCCACGGGGGAATGATCGTGACTTCCGTTTCGCCGGGGACCAGGCTTTCCTTCGGATAGCTCATGCAACGATATGCTTCATACTGCTGACGAAGGTCAGACCAGCCGCCAAGCGCAATGCACATTTTTGCGTAGGAAGCATGAGGAAGGTTCAACTCCTCAAGGGCTCGCTCATGAATTTCACGGCAATCATCGACCACGCCTTCGAGAAGCGAGTCGAAATCCACATACTTCCCTTCGGTTGCATATGCGAAAAACCGGCCTGCTCCCGCCATCCCCGTAAAACCCAGTATGCAAGGAAGCTCGGGCATGAGCACAAGCTTTGAAACCAAGCCAACGACGTTACCACTGACCGGCTCGGTCGCGACACCGTCACCTGCGAATACAATTGCCCCGGGATCAACCCCGACGAACACCATGCTCATGATGATTTCCTGATAGGGAGCTGAGCCGCCCCCTTGCCTTTTGGAACTGCGCAGTTGCTTGCAATATGCCGCGATTCTGGTTCATAGCCCACGGGCAATGTTGATCATGACGCCTTAACGCTCATGAATAGCGGACATGCAGCGTCTTGCTCTCGGGCTTCAGCCAATAGTTTTGGATGAAAATTGGAAATCTGCTCAGGGTGTTGGTCGATCGTGCGCAGCATCGAACGGCGTAAGCATGTGATAGGAACCTACCGGAAAACCGCTTAATGGATGCGGTACTCCTTCGTATCTTCGCCTATGTCATGGCCGAAACTTTGCAGGCACACACGAAGATGGTCGGTACGTGGCGAGGCGATGAAGGCCGACATGCGCAAAATCTGGCAGCCCGATCAGGTCTTCTTTGACCTGCTGCACGATAAGGAGGCGATCACCGGAATCGTCCGCGAGATCGCGGGAGATGCAGCAGCAAACGCGCACCTGGCCTCCCACGCCAAGGTGCAAAAGAAGATTGTTGGCGACTGCCTCTCCGGCGACCTCAGGAAGAAGGCCGAAATTGGTTTCCCCGCCACATGGAGTTTCCAGCGCGGAACTACCGATAAAAGGCTGCACGCAAAAAGGCCGCCTTTTCCTTGCCATTCGCAAACCCAGTTGGAGCGAAATATTCTAGGTCTTCAGTACAACTCGCGCAAATGGCGGTTGACAGTGAATCTCGGGAAATACGGAGCGCTGCGCATGCCGTTCATCAGATCCCAGTACATCGATCGGATCAGGGGATTGGTGATTTCGGCAGGTACGTCGTAACCGTACATTTGTGCGCCTGCCAGGACTTTCGTCGGCGTATGGGACCGCTCAAATTCCGCCCTGAGATAGCGATAAATCCCCCACCGTATTTCATTGAGATGCCATGCGACCGTGGTCGCAGATGCCATGAAGATGTTGTCCTGAAACCATTCCTGAAATTCAGGGATGACGAGATAGCATTGCCCTTCGTCGATGTCCGTTCCGTTGTCGGCGAGAATCCTACGTATCTTCCCCACGATGTCACCGAGCCGCGTGAAGCCGTGCTTGGAGATCGTCCCGCAAATCTTCAGGTAGCTCATACGCCGTACGCGCAGTGTTCCTTCACGCTCGATCGAGGGAAGCCAGACTTTTTCCACCACGGCAAACCCATCCAGCCATTGTGCGAACGTCTCGATCGAGGACGAAAGCAAACCGGTGTCGCCGGAAAAGCGGGGCGCGGATACCAGCCGGTGGAGATGGCCGAGATAAGTCTTACCGAGACTTCCTTCGCCCGTAAGTTTTACAAGGCCGAACGTTCCGTCGCGGGGAAGGGAAAGAAAGTCGGCAAGCATGATCAGGAAGAGCTTGCTGGCTTCCTGGGTTTTGAACATCAGGATCGCGTCTTCAACCCGATGGTTCTTTTCGAAGTGGGCATAGTGTACCATCGAGCCGATCAGGTCCCAGACGGCGGCCAGGGTGACGATCTCCCGGTCCAGTGGCGAGTAGGTTTTGGCTGAAGCTTCGGAAGATCCGGTCATGGCTGATCGTAACACAGCGCGGTTCGGCGTTTCTATCGAACGCGCCCTGCGGATTGCGCCTGCCCACTCATCCGAAACGATTGCGCAGGACCACGAAATCAGGCGGGTAGCAATAGGCCTCCAATGGGCAAAATCCCGCCAAGGCTAGGTGTAAAAGGCCAACTGATCCAGTGTCAGCAGGGCCTGTAGTGCCCTCACCTGCGTATAACTCTCGGCATCCGCCTCGCCATGCCCAACAGCGTGGCGCGAGCTTGCCTGGCCCGTCCGCGCCTCGGGATCGAAATCCGCAAAGGTGTGGGATTGCAGATAGCGGGCGAACGCTGCAGGAAAGAGTAGCGTATCAGGATGGCCCGATTTTCGTTCGGCAGATTCAACTGCAAATCTCAGGAGCGTCTTCAGCCTGGCTCCCTTCCCGTGCGTGTTACGATACGCATCCTGGAGGATGCCTTCAATCTCGGTCAGGGCGATTTTGAGTACGGCGACGGAATCGCCCGCGTCGAAATTGTTCAGAGCCGAGCGCAGGATGCGCTCCTTTCCGGCAAAATGCGGCTTTGCCATCCAACGGACAAACATCCGCTCGATGCGCTCAGTACCAAACGCCGCCAGCAGCTTGCTCTCGGCTTCTCCGAGCTCGAAACCCGCCTCGCAGGTTCCCACCAATTCGCCGAACTCCGCATTCAGTATTTCAACAAACGGAAACCAACCCGCGTCGATAAGCCGTCCGAAAATCGTCTCATCGGCAATGGCATCATAAAGATCACGGTACTTGAGGCGCCGAAAGAGCGTGCCAAGATCCTGCTCCATTTTCTCGATCGAAAGATCACCATCGGAGTTGAAATCGAAGAACAACGCAAAGCGCCAGCCCTCGCGGAAAATGCACAAGATCCTGTCCTCTTTGCCGATCTCTACAAGAGGAAAAGACATTGCGGTCACGTCCGCTATGTCGTTCTCAAAGACAGGCTCGCCAGCTTCAACCGCCCGTTTGGTCCGGATTTTGATCGAAACGGCGGCTTTATCCAGCCATAGATCGCCCGTGTTATCGGGATGAATAACAAGCAGCACAAAACTAGCCCTCGTCAGGCTCGCAACATGCCCGGCCTGGGCGGCGCGATACTCGATATGGGCGTTCAGGCTCTCCACGATCCGGTGAAAAGGCTTGTCGTCAGACGTGAGATAAAGCCGTGTCCAGATTTTGATGTTTGCCCCTCGCGCGCAGCTTCCGCGGTTACGCCGTTGAGCATCAACTCTGTCAGTTTGATCGGCTCGCCGACATTGCCGGTAAGTACTGCTGTGTGTCGCGGAACAGGCGGCGCGGAAGAATCGGTCATGCAGATCGCATCATATCCTTGCTTCGCTCCTGCGTAAGAGCCGCCGACCGTGTATCGCCTTCGAAAAACTCCGGGAGCATTGCCGTCGCAAGTGGAGGAAGATCGACTGGGGCAGCGATACTATCGCCAAACTATCCTCTGGCCGTGGCGCGCAAGCTAGCGGTGATCCGGCGATACACGCGGCAATATTCCGTGCGTGTCAGGCCGCTGCGCTGCCCCGCTTCGACGTGAACCACCCAATAGGATTGCCGCGCCTTGTTCTCGAAATGTCTCAATTCACCGGCGATCCTCCATGCCACGAATGAGCCCGACATGTCGCGCAAATGCAGTACTCAATCTGGGTGCAGGGACTCGACGCTTACCCCACGACCGAGGAAGGCAGGATAAAAGGGCGCACGGTGCGCTTCGGTTGGGCGGTTGTTTTTGCTCAGCTTTCTGCCGGGTTTTGCACGGCGCAGCGTATCCGTGCACCGTGCGCCTTCATATCAACGCTTTGAAATAACGGGCGTTTTTGCACGTTGTGGGCATGAGGGTCGGGGTAGAGTCCCTGGAGAAGGAACTAACGAAAAGCTCAGACTCCTCACCAAGGCGATGAGGCCTTGTGTTGAGTCCTGCCTTAGACAAATAGACCCGCTACATCGACGAGCGGTCCTGTTGTTGTCGCGCTTCCTAGGAACGGTTCCCAGGCAACCAGCTACTACCGATGAGGCATGAGCTTAGGTGGGTGCCCGGAATGCGCTTCTGTCTTTACGAAGCTCCAGAAACTCACCCTCTGCGCTTCGCGCAGTTCTGAAGCGGTTCTCTCCTTGACTTGTCGCGGCAGCGAGCTTCGATGTTCCCGAGCGACTCTGGGGACATGAAAGTATGGAGCAAACGTTCACGCGGCGGGAACTATATGAGTTGGTTTGGTCAACCCCAATTGTCACGCTTGCAGCGCGCTTCCAGTTGTCCGATCGAGGATTGGCCAAGACGTGCGCCCGGCATCAGATCCCCGTTCCGGGGCGCGGCTATTGGGCCAAAATCGAAGCCGGTCTGAGCGCCACGAAGACGCCTCTATGGAAGATAGACAATCCCGCGCTTGAGACGGTGCATCTAGGAGGACACCGGCCGGCTGTTAGTCCTTACGTCGCGTTCGCCATCGAAAGGGCGAACGACGACGTCGAGGCCTCGCGAAGAGAACGCAAACTCTCCCGCCCAACCGAGGAACCTCCCGAGAAATCTACAAGCATGCGCCAGCCGAAGCAGCTGGTCGCCTTCGAGCCAGTAATCCGACCGGATGCGGCGATCTCTGGACTTGTCTCGAAACTGAAATCCGAAGCTCCCGACAACAAAGGGGAGTTGTCGATTGCTGGCATACGGATTCACCACAGCTCGAAAACGCGGCTTGTTTCGATCCTTCATCACTTGGCGATTGCTCTGCAGGAAAGAGGCATCACATTTAGCCATAACGACAAGGGCGTTTTGGCAGCCATCGGGCCAGACGATATTCGATTAGAAATCACCGAAGAGCGGAAGAGAGAAAAGCACGTTCCGTCACCTGCTGAATTGAAAAAGAAGGCTGACTTTGAAAAGCGCCGCGAGATTGCCCAGCGAAGAGGACAGTGGCTCTTTCCGGAGAGTTTCTGGCCCGAGTACGACTACTTCCATTCGGGCAAACTAAGTTTCGACATCCAAAACTGGGCGCAGGGCGCTCGCAAGCGGTGGAGCGACGGGAAGCAGCAGAACCTGGAAGGGATGTTGGAGGGGCTTGCGGATGGCGTCCTTTTCCACTTGTCTTTTGAGAAAGCGCGGCGGGAAGAGCGAGAGGCTGATGAGCGGCGGCGCAAACACCTCGCTCATCGAAGGGAGCTTCACAAACAGCGCCAGGCGCGGGAGGAAAAGAGATTGCTTTTCCTTCGCCAACTCGCTGACGATCGAAGAGAGGCAGACGATTTACGCACCACCATCGATCATGCCTCGAAACTGATGGCGCAGGACAGTCCTGAGTACCGACGAATGATCACTTGGGCTGAGCAACGCCTATCGAAGCTGGAGGTACAGAACCAATTGGACACTCTTACGTCCAATCTGCGAGATCAGGACCTCTTTCCAGAACCGGACGAACTGTATGATCCGGAAGGAGACCCGCCTCCACCCAGATATGCGTGGGGTGACTGATGCGCTCGCCTTGCGCTACTCCTCGCCTGATCGGCGCGCCAGACGAACGCCAACACCACCGCCGTTTTCCGCAATGAATTTTATACCGGCATTTTCGAGTGCTTCACGAATGGCAGAGAGGTTGTTGCGATGGGGGACGCGCAAGCCTCGTTCAAAATCCACGACTGTAGCGCGCGACACCTTGGCGGCTTCCGCGAGTGCAGTTTGGCTCCAACCGAGCATCGCTCTGGCACCTCTGCACTGTTCGACGGAAATTTGGTCCATTGCTAAAAATCAGTCTTTTTGTTTGACTTCAGACCAGATGTCAGCTTAAATGACTGACATCGACGGATTTCGAATACACTGGCGGGACGGATGTTGACTGCATCTGCCCAGCCTGACCACGCTCAAGCTGTTTGGAAATCGGTTCATGGCTGATTCCGACAATAGCATGACTCTGCGCTTCGTCACCCGCCGGCGATTGATGATGGGAGCGGCTGCGGCAAGTACATCCGATGCTTCGGCAGGGGAGATCATGTCACACAAGTCACCGAAAGAAGACCCTTCCCTTCGTTTGTGCGAGCAGTGGCGCGAGGTTCACAGCAACACAATGGCGCTCTGTCGGAAGCAGCAAATGCTAGAGACACAACTCGTCGACGCGATTGGCTTTCCAGATAGAGATCAGGCGGTCGTTAATCTCGCCGCGCATCAAGCGCGCTGGGACGCCATGGATAACCAGATCGGCTATTCGAGAATGGACGGAATGATCCGGCAATCGGAAGCAGTCGAACGGGCTCTCCTGGACGACCTGCTGTTGTCGCCTTCCACGACAATCCACGGCGTGCTAGCCAAATTGTCGGTCATCCTGCGTGAAGCAGAACAAAGGGAAGACCCTGACGATTTTCCGTGGCCACACATCCGCGCACTGCGGCATGATCTCACCCGCCTTCATGGCTTAGACATTGCAACGGTCCTAAAATCAGAAGAGCAGCAAACCTCTCAGAGCAGGTGATGCCTTGCTGGAACGTTTCGATCGCTTTCGAACTGGTGTGCCATCTAAAGGCGAGGGCAGTCCCCATCCTGCCGACCAGCATGTCGGCAGGCAGATCGCAGCCGTGCGTATCCATTCGGACGTCTCGCAGGCGCAATTGGCCCGTTCGATAGGCATCAGCTTTCAGCAGCTTCAGAAATACGAAAACGCGCGCAACCGCGTCAGCGCTTCCATGCTCTACGAAATCGCCCGCTCGCTGGATGTTCCCGTGAGCCGCTTCTTCGATGGGCTGCCGGGCAATGACAAAGCTTCCGATTCGGTCCTGCCGGTTGACGAACGCCTGGAGTTCATCGCCAGCGCGGAAGGCAGGCGGCTTATCGAAGGGCTGATGCAGCTTCCCCCGCGCTTGCGCAATCGCGTGTCCTCCCTGATTTCTTTGCTGGGGGAAGAAATCAGGGAGAACACGCGCAGAGGATCAGACGCAGGCTAGGAACGTGGACGGGGCTTCCCGACAACACGGCAAAAGACGGTTGCTGGCGGCATATGCGCCCTTGGCGATTTTCGACGTGCGACCGATCCTTGGTGTATGTCCAAGCGGCACGCCTATCGCACCCCAAAAGTCGCAAGCGACCCGGGATCGGCGCGTTGCCTAAAGACCTCTACGCCTATGCTGAGGTCCGCGCCTTGCCGTGCATCGGACATCCTCCAAAGTTTGCGCCTGAGACATGGACAGTCACCGACGATTGGCCAAATCCGGCACCGGTCACTGAGGTCGAGATCAACCTGTTCGAGGCGTGGCTAGGCGGCCTGTTTGACGAATTCTTCGAGACCATCCCATGAAATCAGAAGGAGCAATACCCCGTGACCATGCCGCAGCGCGCCGCCCTCTACCTGCGCGTCTCGACGGCGCGGCAGGCAGAGCTTGACGTCTCTATCCCCGACCAGCGCAAGCAAGGAGAGGCGTGGTGCGAGGCACGAGGCTACAAGCTTGTCGAAACCTATGTCGAGGCAGGTGCATCCGCCACCAACGACCGCCGCCCCGAATTCCAGCGAATGATCGAGGCCGGCACCTCCAAACCAGTGCCATTCGATACTGTAGTGGTACACAGCTTCTCGCGCTTCTTCCGCGATCATTTCGAGCTGGAATTCTACGTCAGGAAGTTGGCCAAGAATGGCATCAAGCTCGTCTCCATCACGCAGGAGATGGGTGACGACCCCATGCACGTCATGATGTGTCAGATCATGGCGCTGTTCGACGAATACCATTCAAAGGAGAACGCCAAGCACGTCTTACGCGCTATGAATGAGAACGCCCGGCAGGGTTTTTGGAACGGAGCCTTACCACCGATAGGATAGCCGAAGCCATCGCCGCCGCCGAGAAGGAAACCGGCGGGAAGGCTGTCGAAACCGACATAAGGAACAGGGACGACAACGCGCACTTCGAGATCACCATCCAGAAAGGCATGGAACGACAGGAAGTTCTTGTCGACGGTCAGACCGGGCAGGTCGTGAAAACCGTCGCGAACGACGGTGACGGAAACGACGAAGGCTGATCAAGGGAATCGACCTGACCCGGCGCGGCCGGGAGACTGGCCGCGCTTTTTTGTGGAGGCAAAACGTCAAACGCCCTCGACCGACGCAATGGCAACGCAACCAAGTCGGCGAACGCTCATTTCCTCCTAAGTGTGGAGCGTTAGCGCCTGCCTGATCGGCGCGAGCCCGGCACGAGCAAAGCAGAACGATTCGGCCGTCAATAAGAGCCGCGGAGTCAATGATCGCGCAAACGGGACCCTATATTTTCGCCGAATAGAGACCTCGGTTTGGGGGGGTGATGAAGGGCACGCCGGTGAGCGCCCGATCAGGCGAAGCCGGTCGCGAAATCGATGTAACGACGCCCTTCCACGTCCCAGATCTCGGCGTTTTCCGCAAGATCTGCATGGACCTGCGTTGTCACACCAACACCGCGCGAAATCGCCTCGGATCGACGGGTGGAAATGTCTGCGTTCAACATGGATCAGTCCTTCAAAGGCAGTGCGGTTTGAGAGATGGCCGCCTCCGGCATTTTTGCTTCGTTGTTACGTCGTAAGGCCGGCGAGAGATGTTCATGGACCGCGAGCCAGCGGCCCGCGCGGTCGCGAGAGAACACGATTGTCTCGCGCTCATAGTTCGTCACATCCACGACACCGATCTTAAGTTTTGTCTCGATGGCGTGAGTGAAGATTGCCACATCGCCGAGGAGTTGGACGTTGCGGTCGGTTGAGTGGCAGCCGAGCACGCGAAAACCGTCGCGTTGCTCCCATAGCTCCCATTCTGCCTCGTAGGCTGCGCGGTCTTTCAGCACGGGCTCGATATTGTGGAAGAGGAAGGTCGCGTCGGGCGCGAAAGCTGCAAAATAGGCGTCGCGGTCATGTCGGGCGAATGCACAGACGAGCGCATCGGCGGCGAGAAGGACGGCGGATTCCATGTTGGTCATGCTGAGACGGTCTTGATGGTGCTGATGAGGGCGGCGATCGGCTCGTGCTGAGCATTGACGCGCGCCTTCAGTTCTTCGAGCGACATGGCGTCGACCTTGCAGAACTCGATGAACATCATGTTGAGGTTGTTGAAGAAGACCTCACCCACCGCTTGCGCGTCGATCGAAGGGCGCACTACGCCCCGCGCCCGAAGGGTTTCGACAAGTTGGACCACCTGTGCGCAGAGCTGCCCATCAAGTTGCGTATAGCGGCGGGAGAGCGGTGTTTCGGGCTGCTGGATGGAGATCGCCATCGCCGTGCGCCACATCTCCTTGGATAGATAGACGAGCGAGTGATCATAATACTGCTCGACCAATATGCGCAGCGCCTGTCCCACATTCAGCGGCGGGTTGGCCACGATCCGCACGCCTCCCTCAAGCACTTCCGTCACCTCCATGGCGACCGAAGCGACGAGGATGTCACCCTTGTTCTGGTAATAATTGTAGAGCGTGCCCACGGAGACCTCGGCCATCTCCGCAATGTCCTCGATGCGAGCGCTGTCATAACCCTGTTCGCGGAACAAGGTCGTCGCGGCTTCGAGAATGCGGCGGATCTTGTCCGCCTTCTGTTTTGCGCGCAATCCGGCCATCGATGCCTCTTTATGAATACACTCAAAAATAACATTGACTTAAAAAATGAACTCGTTCAATCTTTTTCTCAAGGCACCCACAAGAGTGTCTCCAACTGAGGGAGAGAGATGATGAACTCCGTTTCCGCCAACTTCGCCCGCGTCCTTCTTGTCGCCGCCACCGCATCCGGGATCTCCCTGGTCGATGCCAAGGCGCAGGAGGAATTGAACGCGCTCGTGTGGTGCGACCACACCGATCCGAGGCTGATCGAACCGTTCGAGAAGGCCAACAACGTCAAGGTCAACCTGAAGGAATACGCCGGCACGGGTGCCGCGATCTCGATCATCGAGCAGTCCCGCCCCGGCGATTGGGACGTGCTGGTGATCGACGGGGTCGACGTGCCACGCGCCATCGACATGGATATCCTCGGCGAAATGCCGGCTGACAAATTACCGCTCGGGGATCTTTTCCCGGAAGTGCGGATGAAACAGACCACGACAAGGAATGGCAAGGTCTATGCCATCACCGAAAAGTTCGGCTACAACACGATCGCGTATGACAAGACAAAGGTCGATCCGAAAGACATGGACGACTTGTCTGTCATTTGGTCGGAAAAATACAAGGGCCGCATCGCCCTCTACGACTACTACCTGCCTCTGGTCGGCTTGACCGGTGTCGCCATCGGCAAAAAGACCGCTGACCTGACACAAAATGACCTGCCTGCCATCAAGGAAAAACTGTTCGCGATGAAGAAGGTCGCCCGCCAAGTGAGCGATGTCGTCGCCTCGCAGACGGCGCTGGCAAGCGGCGAAGTGGACATCGTGGTCGGCGGCGGCGAATTCCTGACGGCGAAACTTTCGTCAGAAAAGCCCAATCTCGACTGGACGGTCCCGAAACAGGGCGCGCTGCGCTGGGCGCAGTCGATCGGCGTCTTCAAGGCTTCCGAAAAGCAAGACCTGGCCCTGAAATTCGTGCAGTATATCGTCAGCCCCGAGGGCCAGGCACGGCTTGCCACCTCGTCCTGCTACTGGGCAATGCCGGCCAATGCCAAGGCGGGCGAACAATTGACGGACAAACAAAAGACGGCTCTGCGCTGGGATAAGCAGCCGGATTACCTCAAGAATTCGCAGCTCTATCCCGTCGCCAATGCCGAAATGGACGCGGCCATGCAGGACATCTGGACGGAGATGCTGCAGCACTAGGGTTTTGACGCGGCCATCGGCGCTCCCTTCAGGGCGCGCCGATGGCCGCGGTTTTTGCTCTTAACGAAGACGGAATTGGCCCGCGCCCGACCAAGCTGGAGCGTGAACGAGTGTCATGTTCATGAACACGACTGCCCTGGAACAAGCAGAACGCCGCAAGGCCTGGGGCCTTGCCTTGCCGGCATTGCTCTGGACGGGGGCCTTCTTCGTCGTCCCCTTCGCCTATGTCGTGGCGATCAGCTTCTGGACGCGGCAAGGTCGCGAGATCGTCGCCACCTGGACATTGGACAACTACGCCGCCTTCTTTGAGAAGGCCCATTTCTTCAAGAGCCTGATCGTATCACTGGAAATCACGGCAGCGGTCACAATCATCTCGGTGCTGCTGGCCTATCCGCTCGCCTGGATCATCGCCGAGCGGGTACCGAAGAGATGGCAGCGCTTCGCTCTCATCGTTGCGATCCTGCCGTTCTGGACATCCTATGTGGTGCGCTCCTATTCGTGGCTTCTGGTGCTTTCCAAAGGCGGCGTCGTAAACCAAGCGCTGCTTGCAATCGGCGTCATCGCCGAACCGCTGGAACTTTCCGCCAACCGCACAGGCACGATCATCGGCTTCGTCCACTTCTTCGTCATGTTGCTGACGCTGACCATCTATGCCAACCTCGTTCAGCTGTCGCCGAACTATCGGCGCGCTGCTGCCGATCTCGGCGCAAACGCCTTCCAGACCTTCTGGCATGTCGTGCTGCCGCTGACCCTGCCCGGCATCATGGTCGGTGCGTTCCTGACCTTCGTTTTGTGCATCGGCGACTACATCACCCCGCAGATCCTCGGGGGCAACAACGAACTCGTGCTGCCGCAGGTGATCATGCTGCAACTCGGCAGGCGGGCCGACTTCCCGATGGCGGCCGCGCTCTCGCTGGTGCTGATGGTGATCGTCACTCTCGCCTACATCGTCTGCGCGCGCTGGCTGAAGATGGAAAGAACCTGACCAATGCGCCACCTTTCCACCGCGCTTGCCACGCTCTATGCAGGCCTGATCTATCTCTTCATCTTCCTTCCGGTCGTCGTACTCGTGCTGTTCTCCTTTCAGGACGGCACACTACCCGTGCCGCCGCTGAACGGCCTGACGCTGCGCTGGTACCAGGCGATCTTCGCCGACGGCAAGCTTATGGCAGCGCTCGGCAATTCGCTCATCGTCGCGGTCATTTCCTCTGCAGTCAGCTGTGTGCTCGGTTTCCTCGCAGCCTATGCCTTCGCCCGCCACACGCTGCGCGGCTCCGGCTTCTTGCGCGGCGTCCTCGTCGCACCGATGACGGTGAGCACGTTGATCATCGCCCTTGGTCTTCTTTCGATGCTGAACGTCACCGGCGTGCGGCTTTCGCTGTGGACGGTCGGCATCGGCCACGTGGTGATCAACATGCCGCTCTGCTTCGCCATCATCTATGCCTCGATGGGTGGACACCAGGCAAATATCGAACGGGCCGCGCGCGATCTGGGCGCAAGAGATTGGCAGGTCATCCTGCTGGTGACAGCGCCCATGTTGATGCCGTCGATCCTTGCCGCCTTCTTTCTGTCCGTCACCTTCAGCTGGGACGAGTTCATCGTCGCCTTCCTGCTGTCACGCTTCGACGTGACGCTGCCAGTCGAAATCTTCAGTTTGCTGCGCTCCGGCCTGGACCCCAAGACCAATGCGATCGGCAGCGTCGTCTTCCTCGTTTCGATTGCATTCCTCGTGGCGATGGAGATCGCCGTCTTCCGAAAGAGCGGGAGGTCCTCATGACCGCTGACGTTTCCATCCGCAACGCAACCAAGGTCTTCGGATCGTTTCGGGCTCTCGACGGGGTCTCGCTCGACATCGCGGCCGGCGAATTCATCGTGCTGCTCGGTCCCTCCGGCTGCGGCAAGACGACCCTGCTTTCCATCCTCGGTGGTTTCATAGAGCCGACTTCCGGCACGATTTCGGTTGGGGGGCGCGACATGACCCATGTGCCGCCGGCGAAGCGCCCCACCACGACCATGTTCCAGGACTATGCGCTCTTTCCGCATATGCGCCTTCTCGACAATGTCGGCTTTGGCCTCAGGATGCGCGGGATCGGCAGGCAGCAGCGGGACGAAAAGGCTCTTTCCTTTCTCGATCTCGTCGGCCTCAAAGCCTCGTCCACCAAGAAGCCGCACGAGCTTTCCGGCGGCCAGCGGCAGCGCGTGGCGCTGGCCCGCGCGCTTGCCGTCGATCCAGACGTGCTGCTGCTCGACGAGCCGCTCGGCGCACTCGACCTGAAACTCCGACGTCAGATGCAGGACGAACTGAAGGCGATCCAGAAGCGGATCGGCACGACCTTTGTGCACGTCACGCACGACCAGGAGGAGGCGATGGCGATCGCGGACCGGATTGTGGTGATGAACAAGGGGCGCATCGAAGATGTCGGCACGCCGGCCTCGATCTACATGCGTCCACGCTCCCTGTTCTCGGCCGGGTTCATGGGTGAGGCCAATTTTCTGCCGGCAGAGGTCCGCGGCACAAAAGGCAACGATACGGAGCTGGAAACCGCCCTCGGCACTCTGGTGTTGCCCGCCGCCGCTTTCGTTTCCGGTGTGCCGACGGCTGGCAGCGATGTCACGCTGTGCATCCGTCCAGAACATTTCAGCGGCGCCGGCACGCAGGTGGCGACTGTCTCGATCGGCCATGGCCGCATCACCGGCAGTGCATTCTTCGGCACGCATCACCGCTGCCATGTCGCGGCGGGCGGGTTGCAATTCACCGCGCACCTGCCGCAAGCCGACAAGCCTGACGTCGGTGCTGAACTCGAGCTGAGGCTGAAAGCGCAAAGCATCGTCGTGCTGGAGGACCGAGCAGAGGCAAAAGCGTGATGCAGCGCATCCGCCCGGTGGACTGGTACAGCGTGCGCCGCCTCGACGACGACGTGACCGCCATTTCAGAGCCTCACATCAAGGAATTCTACCGCTGCAACATCTGGCACGTGCGAGGTCGCGATCGCGACATGCTGGTCGACAGTGGCATGGGCGTCGTCTCGTTGCGCGAATGGGTACCGCTCGTGACCGAGCGCGATCTGATCGCGGTGGCGAGCCACACCCATTTCGACCATATCGGCTGTCATCACGAGTTCGACTGTCGCGCCGTGCACGCGGCCGAGGCCGGGCTTCTTGCCAACCCAACGCGTCAGAACACGCTTGCCGATCCCTACGTCACCGACGACATCTTCCACGCACTGCCGCCGGAGCCATATTGTTCGAAGTGCTATACCGTGAAGAAGGCACCCGCGACACGCATCCTTGCGGACGGAGACATCATCGACCTGGGCGACCGCCATCTCGAGGTCATCCATACACCAGGCCACTCCCCTGGAGGCATAGCGCTCTATGAGAAGGCGACGGAAATCCTGTTCTCAGGTGACATCATCTACGACGGTCCGCTGATCGAGGACACCTACCACTCCGACATAACGGACTACGTCGCCTCGATGGAACGTCTCATGGCGCTGCCGGTGCGGCTGGTGCATGGCGGCCATTTTCCGAGTTTCGATGGCGAACGTTATCGCCAGCTCATCAGGGCTTGGCTCGATGAAAAACAAAGTAGGTAACCGGAGACAACGATGCTCGACAAACGCAAGTTCTACATCGACGGCCCGGTGTGTGGACCCGCTGAAGCCAAATGACCACGCGGTGGTCAACCCGGCGACGAAACAGCCGGTCGCTGTCATCACCATGGGCACAACCGCCGATATCGACCGCGCCGTCGCAGCCGCCAGGAAGGCCTTCGCGACCTAAGAGCCCGGGAGAATTTCGTTCGGTGCCTGGCCCTACATGGAGGTCTGCTCGATCCTTGGGGGAAGGTAGGGGTCGAAGATCAGTACGGCAGGCGCAGGGACTTCGTCGCCGGACAGGCTTCATCGTACCGAAGGGCTTCAAGGCGAGTTGGATCACGCACGAAGCATCGAAGAAGATCTTCATGGCCATCGAATAGGCGACGGCGCAATTCAACAAGAGCGGCTTGATACATACATTGTGAAATTCGAACGATGCTCGATCGGGAGAATTGTCGCCGCCCACGAACCGGTTGATCCATTCTTCGCTGGTGGTCAGGAGGTTTCCTTGCTGTCCAGCCATTTTTTTGATGATCATCCTGTGTCGTTCGCGTCCGTAACTCCCGAAATGGTCGCCGTGAACCACGCGTATAGGAATCTCCAGCAAGCGCTTCATGCCGCTTACGCTGACGCCACTGCCTTCTCGACGTCCAACAGGCTGACGAGTTCGGTGATTTGGTTTGCAGCGATGCCTTGTCGGATCAGGCGCTCCACGAGGGAACGAACGAGAACTTCCATATCGTCGGCTTGTTTCGGCGTCTCACCAACCGATCGGCCTTGCGACAATAGAACATCGACCTGGCGCAACTTCGCCACGATCTCTTCAGGCTTGTGCTTCTTCAGGGGCATTCCAACGTCCTCGCTCTGGCTAAATAGCCTACTTCAGGGAGGACCACTTTTCAGGGGCAGGCCACGACAAGGTTAGCTGGAGAGCTGACCGGCGGCGGCATCAGCGATGCAATTGCTTTCCGATCGATGATCACAACTGCGCATTGTTTCAGTTTTGATGCACTCTGAAGCAGATTACACTGATGTGAATAGCAAACTGCGCTGCGCATTGAGAAGAACTGTCGACAGCTTCAAGAACCAGGGCTGCGGAATGAGGCAAACGATCATGAGCAAGCTATTCACAAACAAGGATGAGACGTCCGGCTCCCTAAGCGAACCGACCAATGACGCTGCACTCCTAGAATGGTTAGCTGCCTTAGGTAACTGGGATAGAGGCATGGGCGGACCGACTATGCCAGAACGTGTGGCTTACGGCTCTCATCCCGAACAGATTATCGATTTCTGGCTGTCGGAGCGAGGTGATGCTCCTGTCGTTATCACCATTCACGGCGGCTATTTCATGCCAGAATTTGACTTGAACCTTCAGGTGGCGATGATCCGCGCGCTTGTTCGGGAGGGGTTTGCAGTTTGCAATATCGAGTATCGCCGCCAGGGGCGTGGCGGACGGCATCTCGAGACAACGTCAGACGTGTGGTCTGCAACCGATTGTGTAGTCTCCCGTCTTGGCGTGAAGCGACTGGCGGTTATCGGCCATTCAGCAGGCGGTTATCTTGCCGAATGGATCGCGTCGCATCCTAGAGTCGACTTCGTCATGCCGCTCGGGTCGGTAACCAATCTCGCCAGTTGCGCCCAGTCGGGTCTCGATGAGGGAGCGATATCGATGTGGATTGGCGCGCAACCGCATGAAAGGCCGGATCTCTATGCAGTAGGTGATCTCACTACACGCTTCCCAACGGGCGCATCGCACGTTCTTATCCACGGTATGAAAGATTGTGTGGTCGATGTTTCGCAGAGCCAGGATTTTGCATTCCACGCCCGTCGTGCCGGGGAGGCATGCCGATTGGTAGAGCTGCCCGAAACCGGGCATTTCGGATTTCTCGACCCGCGCGATCCCGCATTCCGCGTGCTGATCAGAGAATTGCGCATCTGGAATTCCACTGAATACCCGGCGCGGTGACGTTCCGATCTGACCAGGCCAGTGCAGCTGGCGCGGTCAGGCAAAAGTCTGTTCAACGAGCGCGAACGTTGCCCGCGCAGAGGACGTCAGTGGCCGCTAGAGCTGCTGCCGAGCACGATCTGATCAGTTCGACAAGCTGAGACTCTTCATATTCTTTTCGGAATATGATCCCGACCGGATAGTCCGTCTCCGATAACTTCCACCCAAGGATCTTCAGCGTTCCCTGTTTCTCAAAGACTTCGGCAATGCTGGAAGGCATGATCCCGATCATGTTCGAATGTTTGAGAAACCCAACAGTGGCTAGCACGGAAATTGTCTCAACAGCGACCTTTGGAACACTGAAGCCAGCTTTCACCAAAGGATGTGACACAAGGCTGAACGCCCCCGTGCTCGAGGTCGGCATCACCCATTCGGCCTCGGCCGCTTTTTCAAGAAGTTCCTCACCTTTCAGATAGGCGATCGGATTGTCTGTGCCGCAGACGACGACAGTCGCTTCGTTGTAGAGGATGTGAGACGACATTTCGGACGTCATGCTGCTCGCATCGATACGTCCGACAATCAGATCAATCCGACCCTCAAGCAAGGCGTCCGTCAGATGGAGTTCGTCACCCTCTTCAACCGAAAAGCGCGTAGCCGGTCGAACCTTCTGAAATTCTCGATGCAGTTTCGGAATGAACTCAGACGTAACGACGGGAAAAGTTCCGAGCCTCACCCAACCTAGGCCGCCCGCACGGATGACCGCCAATTCGTCCCAACCCGCTTTCAACTCTGCGATAATCAGCCCTGCGCGTCGAATTAGAGCATCTGCCGCTACTGTGGGAACCAGGCCGCGCCTGTTCCTGGTGAATAGTTGGCAATCAACAATCTCTTCGATCTCTTGCAGCATTTTGGTTGCTGTCGATTGCGCCATGTTGAGCGAGCGAGCGGCGCGACCGAGGTTGGGATTGTGGCCGAGTTCAACCAAGAAGCTGAGATGCCGGAACCGCAGCCGATTTACGAACTGATTTAGTTTGCGATCCAATACTCCATACCTTTCAGGAAGAAGCGAAATAAGTTGTATATTAACACCTATGCTTTCGAGTAAAAAACCACAGTGCTGAGGTCGCAAAGTCCTTCCATCGACAAGACACGAGACCGTCCCCGCGCTTGTCGGTTTCTTGAGGAGATAATGAGATTTCCGCGCCATTGAAAGCAGCCGTCTCAGGCTGGTTCATTGCTATGATGAGCAGGGCGACGTCGGCGCAGCAGCAACACATTCTTGATTCCCTTTCGGTACGGAAACCGCCAGTGGTGACTCGTCAGGACGGTCTCCCAACCGGGGGCGGAAAAGCTGGCCGAAGCGTCGAGCGACGAGCTCGGCCAGCTGACGCCCAATGGCTACTGGCCAGACTCGATGGATGCGTCATACTCGATGACCTTCCCCTGACGCTGCCGGTATCCTGAAACAATCCAGCCTAGAACTGCGGCAATTGGAACAAGCACCAACAGCCACCGGGCGCGCTCATCCTGCGTTCCAAGGATCGAGTAGTTGATGATTGCCGTGATCAGGACGATTACGAAGGCGCCGATCGAAATCAATGGCGCCACTTTTGCGACCCAGACTCGCTGTTCCAAACCAGTTTTCACGAAAAAGGCGAAGATAGCAGCGCTCACCAGCGCAAGCATGCAAAGCAAGCCAACCGTACCCAGACCAACAAGCCAACCATAAACGACGAGCACCAAATCAGCACCGGAAATCGTGAACAGCGCGAGCAAAGTACCAACGATGACCGTGACCGCGACGAGGGCCGCGACGGGATTGCCGTGTGAGTTCGTTGTCCACAGGAATGAGGGGAGTACACCGGCGCGGCTGAGCGCAAAGATGTAGCGACCGATCATGCTTTGGAATCCGACGAAAACTGCGAGGAAACTCGACAACACCAGGATTTCCAAGGTGCGACTGTAGAAGTCACCGAGCACTTCGCGTCCGATCGTGAACAAGAAGCCAGCAGGGTCAGCCGCCGCGCGCGCTTGAACTGCATCCAGCCCGGTATAGTTTCCAAGCGCAAACGCCATCACCGTATAGAACAAGGTGATGCTAATGATCGAAGCAGCAACGGAGCGTGGTATCGTGGTTTCCGGCGTGCGGGCCTCTTCCGAAAAAACGACCGTGGCTTCCAGACCGCTGTAACAGATGATGGCGAGCAGCAACGCAACGCCAACGCCAGGGACAAAAATCGCTGAGGGGGCGAAACTTGCAAACGAAAGCGTTTGTGCCTTGAAAAGAAGCGCGATCCCCAAGGCGCCGAGAGCGATCGCCTCGCAAGCCAGAAGAGTCACAAGCAGCTTGATGCTGACATGGCCGCCGAGGACGCAGAGCACCGCGACGATTGCCAAAGCGATGAAAATGATTGTCGTTGGATTGGTCGAAATTCCGAGCGTTCCTGCCGAGACCACACCTGATATCGCGTAGAAGGCAACAAGTGAGCTTATGTAGAGAAGAAGGGTGACATAAGCTGCGGCTGTCGCAACTCGCGAGCCGAACGCCTTCGCAATATAGGAAACGTAGCCGCCGGCGTTCTTGACATGACGGCTCATGGAGACATAGCCGATCGAAAAAATGCCAAACAGCAACCCGGCAATCAAATACACCGCTGGTGTCGCCGGCCCGATCTGAGCGAATACGACGGGCATCGCGGCCGCTGTTACTGATATCGGCGCGACAGCGGAAATGACAACACAGCTGATGGCGATGACGCCGAACTGATTTCTTGCTAGGCTCGTTTTAGTGGAACCGATCGTTGTGTCTCCAGGTGATTCTTGAGCTAGAGGCGCCTGCCTCTCAAATGCATTTGACATTGATCCTCCCTACCTACCTTTTGGTAGCGCGCGATGCGCCACGTTCAAAACGCCGACGGCAGGATCAAACAATGCTGTCATCTGCCATCACCGGATGACAGGGGCAGCGACTGCGGGAGAAGGAGTGCAAGCCACAAGTCGCGCGAGGGCAACAGCACCCTCGATCACAACACCTCGAAGTATTCCTCCCCCGCAGCGGACCCGAACAGCTTAGAGGTCCTTCTGGCATTCAAGGCCAGTGTTGGTTCTCAATGACCTGCCACGTTTTTTAACGATAGATGGCGTTCTAATTTCAGAAAACTGAAACAATTGCCTTTTGTGATAGTCAAGTGGAATGTCTCAGAATCTCGGGACGCCTTCGCTCGCCCACCTAGAAAACAGCAGCAGCGCCGCTCGATGGGCACATTTTTCAGAACTGAACTTGTGATCTCGGCGTAAAGCGAAGCGGACTGGCCTTAGCCCATGAAGACCAGTCCGCTTCGCCAGGTTGACACTCGACGTTTACAAGGTCCGGTTAGCCTCAGACACCGAGGCTGACCACATTTCTCGCAATTTCTTCTTGTCCACCTTGCCAACGGAAGTCTTTGGGAGCGCGCCGACGAGCCAAACTTCGCGTGGCCATTTGTATTTGGTGAGGCGCCCCTGGAGATGTTTCATCACGCCATCATAGGTCAAGGAGTGGTCGGAAGGGACCACATAGGCGACGAGCATCTCGCCACGATACTCGTCACGAACCCCGAAGACTGCAGCTTCCTGAACCCCATTGTGCGCGTAGAGCACCTCTTCCACCTCACGGGGGTACACATTGTAGCCGGAGGTGATGATCATCTCCTTTTTGCGATCGCAAATCGTGAGATAACCATCCTCATCCACCCAGCCGATGTCTCCGGTGTACAGCCAGCCACCTTGCAGCGACTGCGCGGTTTCCGTTGGCCGGTTGCGATACCCGGTCATGATCTGAGGACCTCGCGCGCGGACCTCACCAATCTCGCCAGCGGGAAGTTCGATCAACCCGGTCTGGGTGTCGACAATCGAGACCTCCGTCTCCGGGACCGGAATTCCCACCGTCCCGACCTTGCGACGGCCTTCGGCGGGATTGTAGGTCAGCACCGGTCCTGCTTCAGTCTGGCCATAGCCTTCGCAAACCAGGCAGCCTGTGGCTTCTTCCCACTTTCGCAAGGTTTCCTCCGAAAGCGGGGCCGACCCGGACGAGCAGATCCTGAGCGACGAAAAGTCGGCGTCTGCAAAATCCTGGTGTTTCATGAATCCCAGCAGGATCGTCGGGCTCGCAGAGAGGAACGAGATGCGATGGCACGCGATATCGCGGAAAATTTCGCCCGCATCGAATTTGCGAACGATATGGAGTGTGCCTCGGCAATGTGCCGCTAGGTAGAGCCCCATTGAAACTGCATAAACATGGAAGAGTGGCGTGATGCACATCACCCGCTCGCCATCCACGGTCGGCACAAGTGCCTCTCGCTGAGCGATGTTCGAAACCACGGACCGATGCGTGAGGTTCACGCCCTTCGGGAGTCCTTGGGTGCCGCCCGTATATTGAAGGGTTGAAAGCCACTCCGGTTCCGGTAGCACGATCTCATCCCGCTCGGACGCATTGTCGCGATCAAGCAGAAGATCTCCGGGAGAGACAGTGATTCTCATCTCGCAGCCAGCGCCAGCCTTTTCGAGCGTCGCGGCAATTTCGACGTCACACAGCACGACGGTCGGGCTGGCGTCCGCAATGATGATGTCCAGTTCGGCGCTGGTGTAGGCCGGATTGAGTGGCACGAGTTGTGCACCGCTTGCCTGAATACCGAAGTTGGCGACAGCAGCATCTGCCGAATTCGCCATGATGGTGACGACACGATCGCCGGGCGCGACACCTGCCTCCCGCAGCCTGGCGGCAAGCGATGCGACGCAATTGAAATATTGCCCATAGCTAAGCGCGGCGCTGGCGCATCGAACCGCAAGCCGGTCAGGGCATTCCGCAGCCGCTACCGCTAACATATGGACGACGCTTTTCTCAATGTTCTTCATGCCCGTGACGTTCCGCTATCGACATGCACGATGAGCGCCATGGCGCTGTCTCCGGCCGCGCAGCCTGTAAACAGTCCATAGCCACCGCCACGCAGCGCAAGCTCTTCGATCAGTTCAATCACCGCCCGAAGGGCTGTCGGCGCCTGGGGGTGCCCCCAGACGAGCGATGAACCGAAATTATTCATGGTCGAGATCGGAATCCCGAAATCCCGTGCCAGGAGGACGTCGTTCACAATGAAGGGGTTGTGCGTCTTGATGCAATGAATCTGGTCGGGCCGCATCCCGGCGAGCTCGAGCGCTTTGCGCGCTGCAGGCACCGGCGCCGCCGGCATCCTCGCCTTGCCGGCCCGCGCGTTACCGAAAGACACGATCTCGATCTTGACGGAGGGGTCGCGCGAAATCTCGCGCGCCTTATCCTCGTTCGTGACAACCATGCCGGCGTTTCCATCGGCCGGATGTGTTTGGCCGCCGAAATTGACCGTGCCCTTTGGCAAAACCGGTTTTAGTGCGGCAAGCCCCTCCGCGGTTGTCGGGTAAATTCCGACGTCGCCGGAGAGAGTCGTTCTTACCTTCGTAAATCTTTTGTCCGGCACATCGAAGGGAAGGCACATGAACCTGCGCAGGAATGCGCTGTCGTCTCGCAGAGCCGCCTGATACTGCTCGTAGCGGCACAGTGTCGCTTCATTCTGCTCGGCGGTGGAAATCCCGTGCTCGGCCGCAACCGCCTCAGCGGTCTCGACCATTGCGACGTCGGCGTAAGGGTCCTTGGAGAAATTGTCGAGGATCCAGTTCTCCGCCTGCCCGGAACCGCCTTGTCCCTCCGGGTCCGGATAGTAGATCTGTGGACCGTTCGAGACTCGGTCCGCTGCAAGCACGAGAGCGGCTGACGCGTTGCCGCGCCTTATTTCGTCCGAAGCGACGGCAAGAACACGTGCGCCCGTGGAGCAGGCTTGAGTGATCGTCGGCCCCGGCACATGGTCGGCGCCAATCATGCCCAAAATCCAGGGCGCGCCATAGAAAGCGCCCTGCTGCGGAACTGTCGTTCCCAAGACGGAAAAGTCGAAAATCTCAGGACTGAGGTTTCTTGCTGCCAGTTCGCGTTGCGCAACGTGCGCCGCAAAACGCAAGCTATGAAGGTGAGCGAGAGCGCCCTGCCACCGCGCAAATGGCGTGCTCCACCAAAGACCGTAGGGGATGGCAACTTTCGTATTCGATGTCTGACGCATATCTACCTCGAATCCGCGCGGATGAACGCGCTCGTCTTCCACAGCGTAAGAACAGGTCAGATGTTACAGAACTGAAACTATCCCGCCTTGTGATCGAATTTGGGAAACACTGCCCAAAAGTTCGCAAATGGACGGCAAGGGCCGAAATATACTCGGCCCTCCCCCAGTGTCCGGGAGGAAAGCTCTTTCGTTCAGTGCACAGCGGCGCTTATTTGCCGGCCTTTTCGTCGGCAGCCAGACCGGCCTCATATTCTGCCATCAGCTTTTCACGGCGGATCGTACGCCGCATCAATCGGGTCAGGCGCTGCGGAACAAACTCAGCCGTATCTCCGGTCGAGCAGCAACCTGCATGCTCCTTCGCCGCCCTTCGGGCCGGAGGGAGGTCGATCGCCGGATTGACCCCGAAGAAGCCGCTGGGCTTGAGCTTGAACCCAAGTTTGGCGTTCGGCATCACCGGCCAATCTTCGAGCCGAGGGACATGGTGATGTCCGAAGACATACCAGACCACGATATCCTCGTTCTCGATGTTGCGGTCCTGTTCGATCCAGCGGGGTAACCCGTCCGGTCCAGGGTTCTGATTGGGGTAGCGTCCGGCGGCGAACATCTCCCCCTCGTCGAACTTGGTTACCCAAAGGTGGTTGTTCAGATAGCCGGCGCGCTTGGCGATCGACGAGTCGTCGTTGAAGAAAGGCAGAACGACTTCTGTCGGCTCGATCCGATACCCGACATTCGTACCCATGCGGTTCTTGGAGTTGGGGTTCTGGATGACCCAGGTCCTCACGGTCTCGTATTTGTGCCGACGTTGGGCTTCCTTCTCCGTCTTGAACACGGAGGTCTTGGTGACGAAGGCTGCGCCGCGCGGATTTTTCGGCCCGGTTGGTTCCGACTCGGACTCGACCTCGACCACCTGGTTTTTCGGGCCGTCCAGATTCATATCGAGGCGCGCACAGAAGAAGTGCTGATGGTAGGGGGCGTAAAGCCCCTCTTCTATCAACGTCCCGTGTCGCGGCTGCTCACCGGGAACGACCGCACCCGTCTGCACGATGCCATTAGCCTTCACCTCGAGCTCGAGCGAGCCATCCTGCCGGAAAACCCAGTAGAAGCCATATTCGTAGTTTCCGACGGTCGCGATGAAGGAGACGATCAGCTTGGTCGACCGCCTGTTTTCGACCTTTTCGGTACGGAGATCAGTGTGCTTCCACATGATCGAGTCGTCCTCCTCATGCATGCAGATCGCATTGGGGATCGACTCGATTTCGCCGAACGCATTGATGAAGTCGAAATCGAAGTATCGGATATCGCCAAGGCAATCGCAGCCAAGCGTCAGCGAATTGGTGAGGACTCCCAGACCGTATTCGCCGACGTCGAAAGCATTCTTAACCCCATTGGTGCTGGTCACGTCACAATAGGGCACAGTCATCTCGGAGATCGACGCCCGGAAACAGATCGGCCGCTCCCGCCCGGCTTCTTCGTCCATGTAGCGAACATCGTGAAGCACCAGTCCTTCACGGGCGTTAAACGACATATGGAAGCGCCAACGCTGCCAGGAAATCCCCCAGCCCTTGACGTCGAAGTTGACGCCCTTGGGCTGTGTGATGCGGATCGGCTTCAGATCCGGTCGCAATTTCTGGATATATTGCCGCTCATAGTTCCGCATGGTTTGCGGGATTGGCACCACGCCATCATCGCGCAAATCGACTACGACGCGATCGTACATGTCGACCAGGACCGTCAGGTTCTCGATCGGATGCGCGTAGATGTTGTCGTTCGCCTCTTTCCGCATCAGGAACATGCCGCGGATCAGTCGCTGGGTAGGATCCTCGTTCGAACCGAAATGCCCCGCAGTCAGCGGATCAATGCAAACGAGACCACGTTCGGCAAGCCCGAGACCTCGCTTTTCCAGCGCACGGATCACCCGTTCATCCTGTATCGCGATGAGGGTCATCTCGACGAACTCATCGGGGATGAGCATGGGTTGCCCAACTTCGCGGGTAACCTCCCATCTCGTCACCTTGCCTGAATTTAGCGACACCTCCACCTCGAGGGTCTGGCGTTGACCGCAATCGATCAATGTCACTTCGACCTCGCGGTCAAAGGCATTGCCGGTTTTGTAGCCGGCAATGAATTCCTTCGACACCTCCTTCGCCTTCATCATAACGAAGCGGGTGTCACGGTTGAACTTATCGTGCTCCTGAACGATCGTCACCGCCCGTCCGAGTTCTTCGAAGCTCAGCGGATCGAAGGGGTGCAGAACATCCGATTTCGGGTAGGTCCTGGTCTGGTTTTCGACGTCGGTTTTCATTATGTCCTCCCCTTCGGTGGCAAGGCATCGTCAGTAGGCGACGCAGACAGTCTTTTCTTCAGTAAAGAGATTAACGGCAGATCGACCGTGCTCCCTTCCAATGCCCGAAAGCTTTCGACCGCCGAAGGGCAGGTTCGGATCGAACACGCCATGGCAGTTCACCCAGACCGTTCCCACTTGGATGCGCGGGATCAGGGCGTTGATCGCCGATATGTTCTGACTCCAGATCGAGGCGGCGAGACCGTATTTGCTGTCATTGGCGAGCCCCACCAGCTCATCGATCGAGTCGTACTGCATCACGCAGATGACGGGGCCGAAGATTTCTTCGGACACGCATTCGAAGCTGTGGTCGACGCCGGTCAGAACCGTCGGGCGGATGAAGAAGCCGCCGTTGTCGGCGATGGGATCGGCACCTGCCGCAACCGTGGCGCCGGCGGCCTTACCGCGTTCGATAAACCCGCGCACACGATCATAGTGTACCTTTGAGACCATTGGGCCGACATGGACCTTCGGATCGAAACCCGAGCCTACCTTCAGATAGTCTGCAAGATCGATTATCCGGTCGAGATAGTCGTTGAAGCGCTTGCGCGGAAGATAGATGCGCGAGCCGGCGACACATTGCTGTCCATGGTTGAAGAACGTCGCCATGGCTGCGTTCGGGCCGAGAAAATCCGGATCGATGTCGTCGAGTACCAGGACCGGCGACTTCCCACCCGTCTCAACCGAAAACCGTGTCATATTTTCGATTGCGGCATGGCCGATGGTCTGGCCGACCTTGGTGGAACCGGTGAACGCAACCTTGTTGATGAGGGGATGACTGACCAGCGGCGAACCCACATCAAATCCTGTGCCGGTGACAACATTCACAGCGCCTGCGGGAAAGCCGACCTCTTCGATCAGCGTCGCAAGATAGAGCGCCGTGAGCGGCGTGTCCTCGGCGGGTTTCAAGACGACAGTGCAGCCGCAAGCCAGTGCGGGCACAATCTTCCAGAGAGCCATCAGATGCGGGAAATTCCAAGGAACGATAGCCGCCACGACACCGACGGGTTCGCGACGTGTGTAGGCGTGAAACTTCATCCCAACCGGTTCGCGGAGCGACAGGTCGAGCGTTGAACCCTCAAGCTTTGTCGCCCACCCCGCCATGTAGCGCACGAAATCAACGGCCATGTTCACCTCGACGGCTTTTGCGACCTCGATCAATTGGCCCTGATTCAGAGTTTCGATTTCAGCAATGGTATCGCCATGCTTTTCGATGGCGTCGGCAAGCTTCAGGAGCAGGCTCTGTCGATCGGCCGGAAGCAAGCGCGACCATTCGGAATCGACAAAGGCCCGGCGCGCTGCCTTGACTGCAAGATCGACATCAGTGGCATCACCGGCTTGAACCTCGCAGATCGTTCTGCCGCTGGCAGGGTCGACGCAGGTTCTGGATTTGCCCGATTTCGATTCAACCCACCTGCCGTCGATGTATATTCGCTTCGGCTTGCCGTGGACGAATTCCAAGGTCTGCTTGCTGACGACTGTTTCAAATTTCGGAACGAACATTGAACCAATTCCCTATCGCGGAGGCGGTACAGATGCTTGCGCCCCTCCAGCGGCGAAATCCACCTACAAGCGATGATTTGGTTCGTGTTGCCAGATCTATGTGTAGGCCCCTTGTTCAAGATAAGTAGTATCAACCCTGAACAAAACTGAAACTATTCGCTGTTGTGATCGACAAATGGAAAGTTGCTGGGTGCAATATCCGTTGAGGGGTTTCACACCTCGGCTGGCGATGAACATCGGACATCCGTGGGCGGGCGACACCAATGGTGGATTTTCAGATACTTGCGGAAGGTTAGGGCGATGATTTTTCACGTATTTTGGGCGCAAAATCCCTAACCTTTCCGCCCTGATTTTGCCAAGTGTCACCAACCCCCGCAAAATGGTATCGAGGGAGTTGGCGGTACGTTAGCGGCGGGATTTGCGTTTTCGCCTCGATGTCTCCGCAATGACGAACTTCATCGCGGCTTTATCCGCGATGCCGTCTTCAGCTGGATCTGCCTCTCGATCATGCTGCTCCTCGATCGGCTCTGGTTCTAAATCTGGGTCGCGGTCGATTTCGTCCAGCAGGGTAATCAGCCTCTCGACGGTGAACTCGATACGTAGCCGCAACACCTTGTCGATCACAAAGCGCTTATGGCTGTCCATCAGTTTTCCAGCGGCTCCCAGACAACGTCGAGCTCACCACCCATGTAGTCGACCGCTTGCTTGATCTTGCGGATGCATAGTTTCCGCGCCGGCGACCATCGGCTGAAGGGCTCGCCTTTTCCGCCACACACAGCATCCAGGTCACGTCTACTCATATTGAGATGGAAGGCGCGATGCAGAATCGCGTCCATCAGACGATGACCCGTAGGCGCCGGGGGGCGCCTGCCGTAACGTAGGCCGATGTATTGCTTGCGGTTGGTTACCTGGTTGATGTGCATCCTCAGCTCGGCTGCGATTGCCTTTGTGGCAACGCCCTCTTTCACGCGCTTTTTCAAGATCGCGTCCTCGGATGCGCTCCAGATGTGGATCTCCCTCCTGAGGTTACACCTACCGGCAAAGTTCTGGATCGCAGTTCTTGTCCTGTGCGGCAGCGACTTTTGAATGGTCTCTACGTCAGGCCAGTGGCTGACCACCACTTCGTGTTCCTTCAGCGTCCAGTCGTTCTGCTTGCGAACCACGCGGTGAACTCGGGTAGGTGCTGCATCAATGGTCGATAGCATTCGATGATCCTCTTGGAAGTGAAACCACCCGCGCCATCTAATGCTGATCGGCTTCTTTCTCCTGCGCCATTCGCCTCCTGGTTTTCTGCCCAACAATCCCGGTTGTGAAAAGAATTGAAAGGATTGAAGGGGACAGGCAAAGAGCCTCTCTTTTCGCTACACAATTTTCACGGCACCTGGCTCACGAGGCAGGACGCGTTGCAGATAAAAACAATCTTTGATGATTGACTAAGGTCCGTCGGCCGGGCGCACCCTAGGCGTCGGCGCTCATTGCGATGGCTTGAGAAAACCGCTTAAATCACCAATGGAGCGAAGGGGAGCCTCAGAATGTCCCGTTACAACTGGGAACGTCCACCGCGCATTTGGGAACGTCGGTGGTTTCAAGCACTGGCTGCAACGTTTGCAGTTTGCGCGATCGCATGGGCTCGCATGCACGCTTGATGCGCGTAGGATAACCGATGGGTGGAAAACTCCTGAAGGACGCTGGCGAGGCCCTATATGGACCTCGATGGCAATCCGACCTCGCTCGGGACCTGAATATCACCACCAATACAATGCGCCGCTGGCTTGTAGGGACGAATGATCTATCGCCATTTATCGCAGAACAGTTATCGTTGATTTGCCAGGAAAGAGCCGCGCTGCTCGACGACGTGGCCGAGAGATTGCAGCCCTTGGTACTTTCGACCAGGCGCCGGACGCCTACTGGCGCTTAGGCCGGCTGGCGCATCTCCCGATGCATTTACAACCAGCCGGTCGCTTCCCCAAAAAGTGATGCTGGCCTACAGCCAAAGTGCGAGCCTACACTCGGCGCCACCGCCCTACCGGACTTGATGTCGTTGTAGGAGATCATGCGACACCGCCTTCACGTCCAGTCAGCGAGTCAGCCTTTTCAAGGAGGTCTTTATGGGGGAGCAAAATATCGTTGTGGTCGTCTGGTATCGGGCGAATGAGTACGCTGCAGTCCGAGCGCTCGCAGCCGACGCTGACCGAATGGAGAAGACTTTTCAGGAGTGGAAGGTTTTCGCGGACGAAACGGTCCGCAGTCATGAAGCTGCCGGTAGAACTGTCTGGAAAGTACATTTCGACAACACCGCTTTCATGCGGTGGGCGAGCGCCAGAAACGTCCAGTCCACAGACCAGTCGCGGATTGACTGGTGCAGCCAGAAAGTCGGCAGGAGTAGCGAGCCCCCATTCTGACAAGAACAAAGCCGCAAAAAGACTGCGGCGTCGGCAGCAGGCTTGTCTAAGAAGCCCTAGTCTAGGGAAGACCTTTGCGAGAAGATGGATGCCGTCGCGCCGAAGCCAGGCAAGCGCGGCCCCTACAAAAAGGCAGTCGCCAAATGATGACTACGCCTATCGGATGGTATGTTCGGGTTTGGGTCGGCCAAGACGAAGCAGACGATCCCCCACATGAAACCGCACTCTACATCGCTGGCTTTCCAACCCCCGCCGAAGCTGAGGCGGCACTAAGGAGCGCTCGCATGAAACGAGACGAGCGGGTGGAGGTTCTAGAGGGGGAGATCATGCCGGGCATCGGTCCGCAACCCGAGCCGGGCGAAGTGAAAAGGCTTCGTGGCGCTGTCTGACTTCAAGATTAGGGTCACCACCGAATTTCAAACTGAGACATTACCCGTTTCTGGGTCTCGTTGCCGTAGCTGCAGAAATCAGCTTAGATCGCCGCTTATCCGCCCTGGGGAGGGCTTGGGGATGGAATGCGCATCACAATTGAACTGATGCTCGAGGAGTCCTTTGTGCTCCTGTGGCTTGCCGCTGGAGGAACGCAGGGAAGTCAGCCACATCGCTGCGCTGCTGAGGGGGCAGAAAAATGCTAGTTTGTTCACCTAGTCTTGACACATTTGTTGACTTATATGGCAACAATTGATGAACTATGCGGCCGTGGGAAACTCACTCCCATTGCCGTTAACTTGTCGCGACGAGAATTCGCAGAACGACGAATGTTCGGGACTCCTGAGTTCCACAGGTGGCTGAATGTCGATGTCAAGGGCGCAAAATCGATTGACCCACATGAGCTTCCGCCCAGACACCAGGCATACGATTTTATTCGAACCTTTCAGCTCGGCTCACCCTTCGCTATCGGTCGCGCGTTCAAACGCATGCGACCGCATGAAAGAGATGTCTTTGAGTTCTCGACCTACGATCTCCGCATTTTTGGCTGGTTCTATCAACGGGCGACATTCATCGCAGTCTGTGGAGACTTTATGGAACACACCCATTCGGAAGCTGGCATCTATGACAAACATCGAAGTTTTGTCGAACAGCTGCGCGCCGAGATAGATTTGGATCCACCAAAGTGGATTGTCGGAGGGAAAGAAGATGATGTCCTCAACCTTTGAACTTGATCACCCTAAGGAAGAGGCCTCCTCGCGTTTTGTGGCCGACGTGGGCCGACTTCTCCAGTCGGCGCTAGTTGAACGTAAGGCAATTTCAAAGCTCACACAGCAGGAAATAGCTGATCGCCTCGGCGTTGATCGATCGAGCGTCAACCGGAACTTTTCTGGGTATCGCAATCTGACTTTATCCAGCCTCGCCGAATTGTGCTGGGCTATGGATGTCGAGCCCCAGTTGGTCATTGAACAGATCCTGGAACCAGCTTCGTGCAATTTCCAACCGCCGAGGTCGGTACGCGTTCGCACGATGTCATCTGAGCCAATGAAAGCTGGTTCATCGGGCTCGAACACGCTGTCTTTCACTGTGCGTGAAAACGCAATTGGTGCTTGACGTGAAAAACCTGCGTTTTGAGATCTTGTTTTGCGACGATGTTCGTCAAGAGGCCAACGGAAAACACATACTCATAGGCGTGTTTGGCGCAGACATTTTACCAACCATGCTTCCCGGCGTATTACCTTTGGCTATTTATCTCCGAGTGTTCGGAATGACCAAGGGAGACCATCACTTCAGGATTACCTTGACAACAAATGACGGCGATTTGCTGGGCGAGATCGAGGGCCGAACAACTGTGTTCGACGATACAACCGCCTCGATTTTCCCATTCAGCGCTGTGGCAATTCACATTGAAAAACCCGTTGCAATTGTAGTGAACTTTTCGCTCAACGGGAGCGATCTGATACCGATTGGCGGCATCAATATTCGAGCCCCAATCGCTAATGTGTCTTCATAACCTCCCCGGCTCCGGCCAGGGTTTTCGTTTGACACCGCGACGGCTATATTCGCGCCATGTCGAAAGAGGTCTACAACCGCATCCGCGAAGGACTTGAGGAAGCTCTTGCCTGGAGCCGAGGCGAGATCGCGTTACCCGTCACCGACTATTCTACCGGATCTCCCATCACGACCGTGCGCCATCGGGGCGCACCGGTGAACATCGGAGATAGACATGCATCACAAGCGGAAGAAGCCCAAGAGCGCTAGGACCGGTTGCCTTATGTGCAAGCCGCATAAGGCGAATGGCATGTGCCCGCGACACCTCAATATGCGGATCGGCAATCTGCGGCGATATCAGGCCGGTACAGATGCGCTTCACTGCGAGCGTGTGAGCTAAGCCAGAAAAAAGAGCCCACCGGCCAAACCCAGCGTGCTTACGCAGGTTTCGCTGCAGGCGCCCCGACCGCGCCCTGCCGTCTTGATTGCACAACATCTAATGTATGCGCCGCCAGATTGCATGCGCCCCACTGTGCAGGCAGTATCCTTTTGCATACCGGTCTTGGGGGCAACCATAGACGGTTTGTGAAGCCCGCTCCTCCGTTGGATTGGAGCGGGCTTGTTGTCTAACTGTGCGTCCAAACTGTTAAGCGCGCGGCCGAATAGCTGCGATAAGCGAGCTACGCAATTGTACGGAACAACCGTCGACGCTATCAGAGATAGATAACGCGGTGTCCCAGGGCTTCGAAGAGTGCAAACTCTGCTTTGGCACCTTTGCTGCGTTCCCATCCCGGAAGAAGCGCGATCGTGTCGGCCTGCTCGCCGGAAAGCATGAGGCAGCGTTGTTTGGCACGAACTAAGGCTGCGTCTCTGGCGGCATCATCAATCGCACGGCCTCGCATCAGGCTTCGATCATCTCCGTACGGTTTCTGGCCGCCCAGATCTAAGCAGCCCCCCTGCACGTCGCCATGACGAACGGACGGTCCTTCCTCGTGCAACACTGTTGCCCACAACGATCGTTGCGATACCCCCCAGATGGGGGTTCCGACGCTTGATGGCGCCTCCTATAGTTTATCGCCTCTCAAACGTTCAGGCAGGAAGTGGACGACCGATGTATCTCTAACAGCTACTCAAGAAAAAGCTAAGTATATTGTTGATAACGATAAGGATTTTGGAGAACCTTGAGGAACGGAAATGGTCCATAAGCATTTGATTTCGACAGCAATTGTCTTTCTGGCGACTATTCCGGGAGCTCTAGCGGACGCGCCACCGACTTTGTGTGGCGCTCGCGGCTGTGACTATTTGGTTAGGAACCATGTGGGCTCCTATCCTAGCGAAAAAGAACGCTCCCAATGGGAATGTTACGATGCAAAAAGCAAAATGAGCATAAGTTGCGCGTTTATCAGAGGAGATAAAATCCGCAACTATTCAGACGTTTATCGCAAGAAGTAAGCGGTTGGGAGGCGAGAGAATGACAGCGAGCGATACAGCGCCAAAATTGCGTGTCAGCGGGTTAAGTATAGGCTTGATTGTTCTGGCCATCGCCATTCAGATTTCTCCTGCCGCGCGTGCAGGGGCCACGATTTGCGATGTCAACAAGCATGTGACGTATGGCTCGTGCAATTGCCCATCAGGAAGCACTTTGCGAACGACGTTGAATGGACAGCTGGTCTCGAATGAAATCACTTGCCTTTCCCACAAGTGCGATGCGATCTGTCTCCAAGGAGGCACCTCGACAGCCTCTGATCCCAGCTCCTCCAAGCATACGTCTCCAAACTCGGGCAGCGGGCCAAAGTGTCAGAGTGGCCGCGATCCAGGACAGTGCGTGTCACTCGAACAGAGAGGCAAAAGCGGTCGCTGGCACAACTATCGGCTGGTGAACTCGTGCAATACTCGATTTAAAGTAAAAGTGTTTGCTTGTGCGGCAAACTGGGCGGGTGGATGCAAAATTGAAGAAGAAACTGTAGGCCCTTGCGAAACGACAGGCTCTGGAAGTGAGGGCAAACAATCTTGGGATAAGGATGCACAGCTTTCACACTAGTGGCGGCAAGCGTATATTCCTTTCCATGGCGCTCAATCGCGATGACGGCCGCGTCGCTCAAAGACGCGAGAGCAGAGCCACAAGTTCGCCTTGCCGGTGGACATCCGTTTTCGCAAAGATTGTCTTGAGGCGGCTGCGGGCGGTTTCGAGCGTTATGGTGAACTCGTCCGCCGCCTCCTGGACCGACAGGCCTTTTGCCATCGCCTGTGCGAATTGTGCTTCTGAATGCGTCAATCTGAACAGGCCCTTGAGCGCCTCAATCGGCGGCGGCCGCAAATCCTGCAAGTCGATCAGGAGCAATATTACACGAGCTCCGATGAACGGAGTGCGTGCCGCCCCCGTGATCGGCAGCATGTCGATCAAGATGGGGCGCTGGCTCTCGCGTCTGATGACGATCGGCGCCGTCGGCAATGGCCTCAGGTCGCTGACACTGCGCATGCGCAGGATCAGGCGATCAAGTTCCCTTGCAGCAATTCTGTCATGAATGACCAGACGGCGATGATGAATGTGCAAATGCGGGCCGAGCAGCCGTTCGGCGGCGACGTTCATGTCGAGCACGTTGCCAAACAGGTCCAGCGCCATCGCAGGCTTGCGGACCAGCTGTAGCGCATTCGTCGTTTGCGTGAGGGCTTGCCGACCAACCGCCTTCGAAAGAGTGGCGGCTTCCGTCAGGAACTTCGGAAGCATCGCGAGAGCCGTGATTTCCCGGTCATCGAAAGGGCCTTTTTGAATCGTTCGCTGGATCGTTAGGCCCCAGATATCTGATCCCGAATAGAACCCAACACCGGCGAACCATCGCATCCTGTGGCGCTCGAAGTAGGCGTAAAGGGGATCGGCGAGCATCTCGCGCTCGCCCTGGAACAGGTCCTGATCCCGAATGACGGGCCTGCCCGAAAGAAGCAGCGGAACCCCGCGCCTCGCCCGAACGTCCGCGATATGAAGATTGTTCGCGAAATACCCGTCGACGAAGTCGCGAATGGATTCAGTTCGAGGCGCGTCCGCCGTCCGAATGTCGCCTTGCAGCAAGGTCGCGCCCGTGCTGTTCACGGCCCCGCTGATTTCCTCGATAAGAATAGACCACCGAGCGGGGTCGACAACGGCCTCTCCAAATCGCGCTGCTACGTCGTGGAGACGGGCCACATCCATCTTACCCAAGCCGGCCCCTTTCCAGCATGCGCAAGCGATAGTCTCATTAAATCAACGACTAAGCCATATTGCTCTCTGCTCCCCGAAAGTCAATTGCGCTTTTGGCACACCGTCTCGCCAGCGAGCCAAGGTGATCGATGAGGTAAGTGCAACGATCGGCAACAAAGCCGGAGGCAGAAGCGGATAGCCCGCCTTCTCGAAAACTACAAAAGGGCCATCTGGGAGAATTCATGAGACCCCCAAATGGGGGTTGTCCGATCCCGGCTCCTTAATTGACTATTCTTCAACAAAATTCCTTGCCGATGAGTGATCGGATTAAACATACAGGAGAAAAATACCATGCGCCTGAATTATAGCCATCAGTTGATTGCCGTATTTTCGGCTTTTGCTTTACTCGGTTTTTCACCGACGCCGAGCCTAAGTAAAACGTGTAGCGTCAAGTGCCTACAGAAACAGATCGGCGATCTCAAGAAGACGGTTTCCGGTTTACAAGAGACGGTCTCGGGTCTGCGGGGGGATTTCTCGAATTTGCAAGACAAGCGTGTCAAAGAATTAGAGGAGCTGACTTCGTATTTGAAGAAAACGCTCGACCATACGCAGATTAAAGAGTCCGACAATAACAATATTTGCCTCGCGCACAACACGCCCGGCCCAGGGTTCTCTACAAAAGATTGCTCGGGAGGCAGCGACGAATTCTTTGTGATCGGCTCACACTGAATCGAACGGGCATCAGCATCGACTAACGAACATCTTGGCGATTCAGAGGATTGGACGCGCGGGACAACAGATATTCTGCAATTCCGCGAAGGCCTTGCGCCATGCGATGCTTCGCTGGACGCGTCAATCGCTCGTCCGTTGCCTGCAAGGTTTCGCCCTAAATCTCTCCGCCGTCTAGCGGCGCTGATGCCAAACGCAAAAAAACCGCCCCGGCGAACCGGAGCGGGCGGATGGTAATCGGTCGCGCGAGTTGGCTACTGGTTGAAGAAATCGGCGATCTTGTCGAGCCAGTGCATGATTGCCCAAGTGATCGCCGAAGCACCGAAGCCCACAACCCCAAGGGCGCCGATGCCGCGCTGTTTCCACGCCCTGACCTCGTCAGTGACCTCCTTGGTTGAGGATACGGTAGTCTTCATGCCCACGACATCTGTTCGCAGAGAGCTGACATCATCGACAACAGCGTCCAGTCGGTGATGCATCGCCGCGCGCTGATCGTCAGCACGCGCCAATACCCGCTCGATCCCTTCCACCTTGGCCAGCAGAATCCCAAGTGTCCGCTCGTCGCTAGCTGTCATGGCTTCCACCCGCACCATTTCTCGCCCTTGGCATTGTGGGCATTGATTTCGTCAATCTCGGTGCGCGGCGTCTCGGGCTTGGCGTCTCGACGCGGCGAGTTCTGATCGCACCAGATGGAACGAGGGTCCGAAGGGAACGGGGCGTCGCGCCCGAGCGTGCAACCGGACAGCACCAGAGCGACGAAGAGGATTAGGGCTTTGCCCATCGCATCGCCTCCTTGCGCGCCTCGCCATCGGACATGCCGGTGACGCGCCGCTCGATCTCCGTTGCCTCGCGGTTCATCTCCAGCCGTTCTTCGACCGCTGCCAGCTTCTCTTTTGTCTGGCGCGAGCGCTCGGCGTTGACGCCAGACTGCCGAAGTTTCCAGCCGCCCAGAACGGCGAAGACTGCGGTGACGATGTAGGGCCAGAACTGGAGCAGGAAGGCGATCACAGCCCATCCTCCCGCCGGCGACGCAGATACTCCGTGAAGACGCCGTTGGCGACGAGCAGCCAGGGGAACCATGCCGGCGGCACGATCGGCTGCAGGATCGACGGATCAACGAAGGTGACGACAGCGGCAGCGATGCCCAGCACGGCTTGCAGTCGCGCCCAAAAGATCGTCTCGCTGTCCTTGAAGAAACGCTTGATACGCTGCCACATGACTTAGGCTCCTTTTCTGGAAAAAATCTTGGCGAGAAGGGATGCAAAAAACCCGGCTTCTGGCTGGGCTGGGATTGGGCCGCTGGTGCCGTTGGGGGGTGGAGGCGCCAGAACCGGCGGAGGCGCGCTGGTAGGCGCCGGTGGCGGCCAGGGCGTATCCTTGATCCGCGACCATTTCCGGAAAGCCTCGGCGAGCTTCCGGTCATAGGCGTTCCGGCGATACAAGGCGCCGTTGTAGCCCAGCGCGAATCCGGCCCAGTCATGGTTGCGAAGGTTATCGTCGAGCTTCTTGTCGATGATGAAGTTGATCGCGGCTTCGAGCTGGATTTCCTCGTCCTGCATCATGCCGTCAACCATGGCCTGCACGGTCAGAAAGCCGGCCGCTTCGAAGTTCTCGCCAAGAACCTGGCCGAGGCCCCACGATGCCGATTTGAGCGCGGCGGTTTCATCGATGAGCATCGCCGCCTTCAGGCGTGGATACTGGTCGCTCTCCTTGCCATAGGGGATGGCTCCCCAGGCCTTTGCGGCCAGACCAGCCCTGACGGCCTGAGCCCGTGTGGCTCCAGACAGGTTGCGATAGAAGACATGCGGCTCGAACAGGATGACCGGCCGGCCAAGTTCATCGAAACCATGGCCACGTGTCTCGACATCGAGGAAGGCATGGATTTCGTCCTCGCCGACACCGATCTTCGCGCCGAGCTTTGGCAAATCGATATCGTTCAGGCGCCGCGAAGCGCCCACGAACGTGATGTTCATGGTCTTTCCTTTCCAAGGTTGTTCGATTAGTTTCCCGACATCTCACCGAAATGCGGTGAGCTGGGGCGTGGAAACCCCTCCAAGCGACGCTTCCCGGCACAGGCTGGGGAGCGTTTCACACCCTCCCGATTGCAGTTCGGGTCGGGGAGGCATACGTGTATGTCCAGGGCGAAAGCCTAAAGGCGTATGCGGTCGTCGCTTGGCGGCTTTCCAACTCCCCGATCCAGATTGGGGGTGGGTATGCTTGAAAACCTCTACGAACTTTTCTGCCAGTGGCTTGACCATTGGCAGCTAGCGCATCCGAAGCATTGGTGGACGTGGTGGCGAACCGATCCTTTCGAGTGGTCGCCCTATATGCCGTTCGGACGAAAAGTCCGCGATGAAGCCGGCAACCTGATCGAAGGCAACTGCATGAGGCAGTTTCGTGACGGTTCCTGGACCTACCGGCCCTTTACCGAAAAGGAATCGGCCGAGGACGAGATGTGGCACGGGGTTCGCTGAAGCAGATCGGCCATTACCCCCTGTCGCGCAAATCGCGCCAACCCAGCACGTCGATGGTGGAGGAACCGAACGTTCCCGAAGTCAGCAGTTGCTCAAACTGAACTTGCCGAGCCGTGTTGGTGATGAACGCGCCGGGACCGCTCAGGTTGGTGAAGGTATTGGATGATGCGATATTGGCCCGACAAATGGCCATGGCGGCTGTCGTGCCCTCGCCATCGCCCATAAGCTGGACTGCGTTGCCGGCGGCCGACAGGAACATGTTTGACGACAGGATCGGGCTGACGCGAACACCGGGCGGCACATCGAGCGCTAAAGGACCCAGCGCCACCGCGTTGGTGTTCGTGAAACTTCGACGCGGGACATCCCATTTGAAGATGTCCCCAAACTGCCGGAACTTGACCAGGGAGCCGGCCTCGCGCAGCACGGAGCCAAGCCGGCGGAACATGGTGTAGCCGGCGGGTAGCGTTGGCGCGTTCACGGACAGGGAAGCCAGCACATCGGACGTGTGGGTTGTCGGGTTCAGGATGGCAAAGACGTGCCACCAACCATCGACAAGCGCTCCCGTGTCCAGCGCTCCGCTGCCACTGCCGGCGAACCAGTTGGCGTCGAACCGCTTTGTCATGGTGCTCGCCAGCGCAATGTTCGCGATGCCGCTGCTGTCCGAACAGGCCCCAGCAGACACGTCGATATCGTTCACCGCGTCGGCTGTATTGTTGGACAGGGCGAGGCCGAACAGATGCCCTGGCGGATAAGGTGCCGTTCCATAGGCCAACTCAAGTATCGCCCTGGCGTCGCTCGGGTTGGCCGCTTTGAGAAGCGCGATGCCAAGGGGCGAGATTTCACCGATGAGCTTCGGGTTGAGCAATGTCGTCATGGCAGCGGTCCTTATGGCTGGCACGCGCCGGGGGTGGCGCGGATGAGCGCAGCGACAATGTCGTGCCCGGCTGGGCCTATGTGCTGCACATCCACGAATAGGCTGGCGTAGCTGGGAGCGGGCCAACTCGCGCGCAGAGACATGAACGCCTCATAGACCGGCACATAAACGACCCCTGGCAGAGTGCCGCAGGTCTGGATGGTGTTCAGCCACGGGAAAGCGGTACAAGATTTATGTCGTCACGCTTTGCAGCACTCATGCTGTCGGCCAGAGCAGCACTCAATTTCAGGCACGTTGAAGTGCGGAAGTTAAGACCTGATCTGACAATTGGTGCCAAATAGCTGAAGCCGGTCGCGGAGTGGTCGGGGTTCGCAGCGAGCGACTTCAGCGTCGCCGTCGAGCCGAGCTCCTTCAGCGCCTTGCCGAGATTGCCCTGGTTGTTGACGAGCGCAACCGCGGCCTTGTTGACGATGGTCTGTAGCCCGGCCTGGATCGCTGAGTTGGCGATAATGCCGCCGGACAGGCCAAGTGACGATGTCAGGGTCCCGGCCAGGCTGCCGACCGTGATCGCGACTGTGACGAGGGTCAAGAGAGCGGCACCAGCCTCGGCCAAGCCCTGGCTCTTGTAGTCCCAGTCCTTGAAGGACGCATCGACCGCCTTCCAATCGACCTTGCCGGCGAGCGCCGGGTCGTCGCGCAGCTGCTTGACCCAGGCCAGGCCCGGTTTTTGGGGCGAGCTGGTCGAGCGAGGCCTCAAGCGACCCGGTCTTCTGGTAATCGGCGATGATCTTGCCGCCGACGATGATCTTGAGGCCGCCGCCGGCCTTCCTCGCGGCGGCCAGCGCCTGCGCGATGGAAGGCCGCGCCTGCTGTGCGCGGGTCGATCGGATGCGCCCCGGTCGGACACGGACCTCGCGCTCATCGGACATGACGCAGCCCCGCACCGTGCAAAACAGGTCAAAAAATCAGAGACATGAGCGTGCAATGCACGGTGCACGGATATGCTGCACCGTGCAAAACCCGGCAGAAAGCTGAGCAAAAACAACCGCCCAACCGAAGCGCACGGTGCGCGCTTTTATCCTGCCCCCTTATTTGGGGTGGATTTCGCGGAGGTATTCGCCATCGCCGTTTCTCCTTCATAGCAGTAAATCGCTTGATATCACACGCCAGGGCGCGAGGTTCTGCGCAGTCGTCGAGATCAGGTACGCCGTGCACTCTTCCGGGCTCATCGACGGGATAGCTGCGCTGCTTATTGTCAGCGCTCGAACCGTCGCGGCACACTTTTCCATCGGGCTGACGGAGCAGCGTCACAGGCAATCCGGCGCGGTCCGGCCGTCTCGCGATCGGCGCGGCCGCAGGCCAGATAACGTGCGTTCCGTCGTTCCTGGTCTGCATCGGTCCTCATCCACCCGAACGGATCTCCGTGTTCAGTCAGCGTCCGTCAAACTGCGGGCGCCATGCGTTTGAACTGCGCTCGCACCGCTCATCGATGCGCTCCGAGAAGCTTGCAGGCCTTGCCATGCGCGCGCTGCGCGGTGTCGGTCGCGGTTGCCGCCGCATCGCCAACGTAGAACGTGCCGTCGCTCCAGAGCGCGTGCATGATCACCGCCAGGCCCCGACTCTTGACCTTGTCGGAGCCCTTGAAGCGCGTCATCGGCCCGGAAGCCGCGTCGTAAAGCGAGCCTCGAACATCGGCGTCGCCGGCCTTCGAAATGCGACCCTGAATGTCGATCGTCGAGCCCGACTGCCAGCACCGCGAGATCAGCCCGAAGTAAGCCGCGACGTTGCGCGAGCGGCGGAAGCGTGATGGATTGTCGATGGCCGTCATGAACGAAAGCGTCGTCACCGGACCAACGCCGGGGATCGCCATGAAGCGCCGGCTCAACTCGCGACGGGCCACCATCCTCACGACGAGATCATTCAGCCGGCAATACTCTCGCCATAGCGCGTCGCGTGCCGACAGCATGGCGTCAATCAGCTCGGCCAAGAGTGGATCGTCCGCCACCGCGACACGCACTGCCTGGTCGAAGGCCCCGCGGCCGACGGCGGTCAGACGCTCGGCGCGCTGGCGACGGCATGAGCGCAACCTGAGCGACGAACGAACGGCGGTTTTACGGCCTGGCGCCGGAGATGGAGAAACGTCTGCGCTCGCAATGGCGTCGTCCGCACTTCAACGCGGCTGGCGGGTCGACGAAACTTATGTGAAAGTTCGCGGCGTGTGGGCGTATCTCGGAAAGTACACGTTCAACTGGCTCAAGACCCTGGTATAATTCGAGGTCGGAAATGTTCTCGGCGTTCCTGAAGAACCGGGCGCGCAAGGCGTTCGTGGATCGGCTCCGGTCGGGGAACTGGGAGACCGTCGAGCGTGCGATCGCCGAATTGCCGGGACCTCTGACCACAGCGGAGGCGCTCGCCGAGTTGGAGCCGCTGGCGTTGGGAGATGGCGCGAGCGGAATCGCCATTGGGGGATGGAACCGGCGGACCGAAAGGCTGACAGTGACTCAGGAAGTGCTCACCAACCGACATGTCCGCTCCGCGATTGCGGCGCTCGGCCGCCTGCCGTCTCCGGCAGCCAGTGAAGCCCTGTGCGAAGTGTTGCAGACCATGGGTGGCTATGCGGTGGAAGCGGTTGCTGCGCTGCGCTCGGCTCCGCATCGCGACGTCCCGGCCGGGCGTTTCGGCGCTCTTGCGACGACTGCGACGGATTTCGAAACGGCCGAATGGGCGGTCAAAGCACTTCGATCCTTGGGGACGCCCGAAGCGCAAGCCGCGCTCGACGCGTTCACCCGTCAACCTGCCCGCAAGTTGCCGAGCCAGGTGGCGGCGGCGCTGAGATCGACGGCCGCGCTCGGTCAGGTTCCCGACGAAGACTTCATCGCCGAGGTGCGCCGGCGGAAGGCGGCAGGAGAGCCATTTCGCTACGGTGACGAGGCAGAAATCGCCGCCGCACTGCGTCGATGTTTCGAAGACCCGTCGGCATCGGCCCGACTGGTCGACGATCTCGCCCTCCTGTTGACGCGCGGATGCCCCGATGCTGCCTCTACGAGATCGCGGTTTGGATCTCAGGCGGAGGCGGTCGTCTCAGAAAGGAGCCGCGCCGCCTGGCCTGCGAAGCTCGCAGTCATCCGCGCCCACTTCGCAACCGAGGACTCGGCCCGCCTCGAAACCTACCTTCTCAATCGATTTCTCGCAGGGTCGTCGCACGCATTCGAACTCTACCTGCAACTGCCCAATCCTCGCCCGGTCGCTGAACTGCCGGGGCTTTCACAATCCTTTCCAACCTTGCAGGACCTCCGCGATTTTGTCACGTCGAGGCCAATCCGCGAGGCGCTCGCCAAGATCGAATTAGCGCGATCGCATCCCGACAACGTCGACTTGCGGCTGCGTACGCTTGTCGAAGTCAGTCACGTCGTGACGCCTGAGGGACGCGAGGCACTGATCGACGAGTTCGCGGGCGCCTTGCTGACCCGACCGGAATGGGCTGTCCGACGCGCCGCCCTCAACGCGCTCGCGCAATTGCCGCATTCGGACGCAGAGCCTTTCCTGCGCGCGTTTCTGGCTAGCGAAGAGACGGACTTCGAGTTGCGCCAATATGCGCATGCCGCACTGGAGCGGTCCTGAGCCGTCGAGGCCGCACCGTCGTCAGGCAAAATCGCGCAGCGCGACGATCAAGGCCAATGTCATCGAAGCTGACAGCGACGGCTGAGATACCGTTGGCCTTCTACCCCAAAAATGATGGCGCCAGATCGCGCTGCGCTCGAGATCTCGAAAAGCGGAGAAACTGCAGTCCGGGCAAGCTGTTCCGGCAATTCTCGTGACAGTTTCGGTATCATTGTTGGCTCGAGCCTTACAAGGAACGCAGCCTTGAAGGTCAGGGCGTCGCGCTGTTTGTCGCATATTCCAACATAGACAAGGCGCGCGTGAGGATATTGATACCGGCGTTTCCGGCGCTGATCCCACCATTCTTAAGACACTCAAGGCGACCGATTTCACGGCGTATCTCGCCAACTTTTATACATAGCTCGATTATATTCATCCGTTTTGCGACGGGAAACCTTCTTTGCGACAGGCGCGGCGCACGCGCCTCGACGCCAGAAATTACGAGGCGCGATGTGCGACTGCGCCGCGGTCCTCACTGCGATGCCGGCGGGTCCTGAGACTTTGTTCGTCCAGGGTGCCGCTCTTTACAGCCGCAGCCGAGCGGCCGAGGCACGGGCCACTTTCGAAGAACTCACACGGACGCGCGCGAGTTCCGATCCCAGCTCTGACGCGCCTATTCCTACGCGCTCGACCTGACGACGAGTGGCGCGGCGAAAGAATCTCGAAGAAAATTTATTGGGAGACTGGGAAAAGCAAAGCCCCGTCCGTCTCACCTCATAACGGCGACGATCATCTTCGCCGCAGATCGGGAGAGTTCCATGACCCAAGCCAAACGTCTTATCCTTACCGCCTATGCTGGCGCCCTCGCCACTCGCTTCCGGAGTCGCGCGATGTCGCTGGCTCGCCTCGTCGTTGCTGTCGCCGTTCTTCTCACCGGCTTTGCCTCCTTGGCGCCCGCTTCCGCTTGCGGCTACAGCTCCGACACGGAAATCGGCAGCAACGATTGCACCGGCGGCGCCACCGACGATGATCAGGCCGCTATGAACGACATACGCGCCGCCATTGCGGCTCAACGCGCCGAAAACCAGGAATGAGGGCGGGCAAATGTTCTGTCGGCCTCTTCTTGCCCTCGCTCTCGTGGCCACCACGACGCCCGCCCTGGCGCAGGATCACGATCCCTGCGACTGGCAACAGCCCCCACCTCCGTGTTGGATCGAGCCCTGGTACTGCAACCCGCCGCGCGAACCGCCGCTCGACGATCGCCCCATGCCGCCGTCGCGCCCCTTTGACGGGCAAGAATGAACCTCAAACGGGCAGGCCCGCCGGTGCGGTCTGCTCGACCACGTCGCCGCCATGACTCGTCCCTTCCAATTCCTCAAATCCAGGCCGCGCCTGTTGCGGCTTGGTTTCGCGGAGGCGCCTGCGCTAAGCTTGGTCATTGCCCGTTCAACTGGAACAAACATGCGGACCGGCGCGGACCAAGACGCTCTGATCATCGCAGCTCTGGCGGAAGACAGCCCGGCCGCGTGGGAAGCTTTCCTCCGTTGGGCGAGCGGCCCGGTCTGGTCCGCCTGCCTGCACTCCTCGGCGCGGCGGAGCGCGGCTGAGAAGCTCTTCGCCGAGTTGACCGAAACGCTTTTCGAGCACCGCCTCGATCTGCCCGGCCGTTTTGCCGCTTCCAGACTCGGCGCCGCGGCGGCTTTCCTTATCAGCGAAATCGACGAATATATTGGCGCGCGCATCGCCGACGGTTTTCGTCGGGGGGATCACGCGGCAGCGGAAATTTTCGCGCGCTATTTTCACGGCGAGATCAAGACCTGGATCCAGCGCGCTACGCCGCCGGGAGAACGCGTCAGGATCGAGGATCGGGTCCAGGACGTCTACGCAATCCTGCTCGAAAACGACGGCCGACGGCTCGCCGCCTATCCCGGCGGCGGCAGCTTTCGCGTTTTCCTGCGCCGTCTGACGCTCAATGCCTCGACAGACTGCCAGCGCCGCGAGCAGGGGCGCTTTAGGCTCAAGGCGGCGATTGAAAAGCTCAGCCCTCTGGAAAGGAAGGCATACCGCCTTCTCTATGAATCCCGGTTGTCCCGCAATGAGGCGATTGCGCGGCTTGGCGATCCGCTGGCGGCCGCAGCGGTGAAGGTCGCGGACGCACTTGGAGACTTAGGGTCGGTGGTCGCTGGCGCGCGGCCGAAGATGATCGGCATCGAGGATGCCGGCCCATCCTTCCAGCCTCCGTCGCCCGATCGCGATCCAGAGGCTTTGCTCCTACATGTTGAAGAGATGGCGCTGCACGCCGAGCGCGAAAACGCGCTGCTCGCCGCGCTGCACGATGAACGTGAGGATGTGCAGCGAATCCTGCAAATGCGGTTCCTCAACGGTCTGAAGCCTGCGGAAATCGCCGAGCGCCTGGGCCGCGACCGCAAAGAGATCTATCGAACTCTGGAACGCGCTTTAGGGCGGCTGAAACAAATTCTGGCGAGGCCGTCATGAAGGACCCATCACGCTTGCAGTTCCTGAAGGACGCGCTGGCGCGGCTGCGCGATGAAGATCGCCCACCCGAAAGGCTCGTGCAAGCGGCCATCGGCTTGCGCGGGCGCGAGTCTTTTGTCGAAATCTTTCGCCTGCGCGCAGCTGCCAGCCCGTCGCTGGCGGGAGGATTTTCCTGTATTAGCCAATCCGGCATGCTGCGCCTTGATTTTCTAGCCGAGCGGAATTCGGGCAATCCTCCGCAGCGGGGTCAGATTTTGCTTTGCGTCCTCGTCGACCGTGAAGGGACGTTTGAAAAGAGTGCGGCGAAAATCTTCATCAGCACGGAAAGCGGCGAGCGCCTGTTAGCGGAATCGATTGTCCGCGACAGCAAACTTCTGGCCAATATCGAAACGGCGGACGTCGATCTTACGCGTATCGACGCCATCAGGATCGTGTTTTGCCCGCCGCCATCCAAATGAGCGACATCTGGCTTCTCGTCACCGCCGGCGCCGATCACGGCGAGGCGCCGCCGTTGGAGGCGGCACTGAGCGAAGGCGTGCATGGCCAAGGAGTGCTCCATGTCGACGTTGCCGGCGCCGGAAGCGAATTGATTCATTCGGCCGAACATGCCTGCACCGAAGTAGCGAAAATCCTTTATCGCGAACGCTATCTCGACCGGCTGATCCTGGTCCGGTTCAAGGCGCCCAACGCCGGCTCCATCCACGGGCGCAGCGCTGAACTGGCCTTCGCACTGGCTTTGGTCGGCGCCACGGTCAAGACGCCGCTGCCGCCGCTGGCGGCGACTGGCGCTATTGAAACGGGCGGCGCCATCGGAGCCGTCGAAGGTGTCGCGGCGAAAGCCGAGGCCGCCATCAAGACGGTGCCACGTGGAGGGCGCTTCATCTTTCCTTTGGCCAATGAAAGTGCTCTTACGTCTGATCTTCGTTCTCGGGCAGCGGCGGCGGGCGTAGAACTCACGCCGGCGCACAGGCTAGAGGACCTTTTGGCGAGCCTCGGCCTCGCCATGACCACGACCTGGCTTGATCAACCTTATCGCGGCCTCGAGCCTTTCGAGACAGCACATGCCTCGATCTTCTTCGGCCGCGAGGCCGAGGTCGAGGAACTTGCCGCGCTGCTGCAGCGACGACGAGCGGCGCTCGTGTGCGGACCGAGCGGGGCCGGAAAAACCTCTCTGGTACTGGCGGGACTGCTACCCGCGTTGTTGCGGCGCTCATCGGAAGGCCGGAGCCTGCGTTGGGGCTTGCTACGGCCGCGCGACATTGCGCGGGACACATCGCCCGAGCGGGAGGTCGAAAACCTGCATACGGCCCTTGCCGCCGCATGGCGACGCGGCGCCGACGGCGGTCCCGCCGCTCCGGCGGAAGCGCTGCACCAGGCGCACAATGCTGAAGCCTCGATCGCACGGCTGCGTGCAGCGGGTGTCGGCGAACTGTTTCTGGCGGTCGACCAGTTCGAGGATCTGTTTGAAGGCGGCCTTCACCCTGAAACCCAACAGGCTCTCGCTACTTTTTTGACACGGGTCAAAGAACTGGGTGTCAAGATTGTCGCGACGATCACCAGCGCCGCCATGCGCCATCTGGTTTCCGTGCCGCAACTCGCCGATATGTTCGGTGTCGAAGGCATCTTCGCGTTGGAGCCGCGACACGATGCCAAATTCCTTCAGGCGATCGTCAGCGGGCCGGCGTTGGCGGCGAATCTCCGTTTCGAAAACGGGCTCGATGCTGAACTGATCACGGCAGCAAGTCGCGGAAGCCAGGACATCCTGCCGCTGCTCGAACTGCTCTTGACGGAATTGTTTGAGCGGCGCGACAAGGCTGCGGGCGAACTGCGTTGGAGCGACTACAACGCGGTTGGTGGCCTGGATGGCGTGGTCAGTTCGCGCGCCGAAGCGGTTTTTGCAGGATTGACGCCGGAGCAACAACAATCCGTGCCGAGGATCGTCTGGCTCCTTTCCACGTCAGGGGCCGTCGAGACGCCAGACCGCGACCAGGATGATTCCATCGAAGGCGTGCTATCGGCTTTTCGAGAGCGCCGCCTGCTTGCCAGGGATGCATCGGCGGGCGGCAACCGCTTTCGAGCGGCTCACGAAGCCTTTTTGCGCCATTGGAGCCGCGCCCGGACGCAGGTTCAGGCTGATGATCGCGACATCGCTCTTTGGCACGAGCTAAGCCGAGAGGCGCGCCAATGGCGCTCTGGCCACCGGACGCTCATACCCCCAGGTCCAATGCTCGCAGCAGCGCAGGACTTTGTGATACGCAGGAGATCATTCCTCACGACCGACGACGCGGCGTTGACGACATATGTCGCCACCTCACGACGTCAACGTGATCGCCGTAGGTTTCTGGCCGGCGGCGGCCTTGGCGTTGCGCTTGCCGGCATAGGCGTTTTCGGTATCCTCAAATTGCGCGATGTTTATGAGGCTTCGCGCATTGTCACGGTCAATTTTGACGAAGCGGCGGTTCCGCCGGGAGACGACAAGATCTCCGCAATTCCCTGGTTGGCGCGATTTGGCCTGCGCGTCGGCGCGTCGGCGCCTTCGGATGCGGAGCTGGTTATTCTTAAAATCGACCGCGCCTCAGACCGAAGCGTGCCATTCTTCCCAAAATCACGACCGGTCCAGGCGGACGCTACCCCACGCCTGCCGCCGCTGGGAATTCTGACGCAGATTTCTCATCAACAGATCGATGATCTCAGCTTCAACCTCTTTTTCGAACAATCGGCGAACGCCTTTCGCGCCCTGTCATTCTCCCGCGCGGCCTTGTTCGAAGTCGGGTTGACGCAAGCCGCCGAATGGGAATTGATTCCGCTCTATTCTGATGGTCAGGAGTTCGACCCCGCCGACTATGCCGCGGCTCGCCAATCGGAGGCGGAAGGGAATCTTTGGCTTTCGGTCGAAGCGAAAGCCAGCAAGCGATTGCATGGCGTGAGAGTGTCGACCTATCGACACCCCAGGCAATTGTCAGATCCCGCTGCGCATCCTGCCAGCGAGGATTTTGATGGCGCCCACGGCGTTTTGATCCAAACGATAGAAATCCGAGCCTGAGGTGCAACCCCGGCCTTTGCCGGTTGGGCCGCGGATGCGACCGATCTGACGTTGACCGAGGCGTTGCGTCCCCATACCGATGAGTCAAAACCACCAGGAAAAGCGGCGTTGAACTGGGCTGTCATTAGACCGATTTAGCGCCCTTGACGCTGGCGACTTTCTGTCTGGGCCGTGGCGACTGTTGTTTCGCGCTGGGTTTCGTCGCCCAGACAGACCAGATGAGCGATACTTCGACTTCTATTCGAGCCGGAGATCTCCCAGTCTTCACTGCGATCGTCGAGAATGTTGTCGTGCCGAGCGGTTATGCGGCGGCGATCGCGCGCGCTTTTTCCAACACCTTTGCTGGAATCCGTCCAGTTGACCTGCCGACTGAAATTCTCGGCGCTCTCGTAGCCCTACTCCTTGCCGGATAGTTATTTGCCGACCCGAAACCCGCCTCGATCGCAATAGCGAAATTAGAAGCCGCCGAATGACCTGGCGCTAGGCCTTGACGCTCGCCAGTTCAGAGAGCGCCGTTCTGCTCGGCAGCGCTGGCCAACCACTAGCCTTACCCTCCGTTTCTTTCTGCCGCGAAGAGCCGGCTTCGAATATCCGGCGTGAGATCGCTTCCTGCTGCTGGCGCAGGTGATCACTCAGCAGCTTATTGCGCGTGATGTAGCCGGCATTAACGCCCGGAATCGAGTGGTTCATCAGAAGGTGCACGTCGAGCTCCGCTACTCCAGCGGCCTGGGCGATCGTGCGGAAAGTTTGCCGTAGGTCATTGCCCCATTTCGACAGGTCGTCGCGCTTCTCCTTGTGTTCGACCATGTGGCCGCTTTCACTGTCAGCTGGGAAGAGCCAGTCGCGTGACTGCTCTTCATAGAGGACCTGGCCAATGCGCATCACGCGAACCAGACAACGGATCATAGCTTTCGACAGCGGGATATCGAAAGCTTTGACCTCGCCACCCTTTGGCCTGGGTATGTGGAGTAAGCGCGCCCGAAAATCGACATGCTCAATCCGAACCTTCCTGATCGCTTCAGGGCGATGGCCCGACAGCAGCATGAACAGATGGAATTCCCGCCGGACTGGGTTCTTCAAAGCCTTGAGCTGGGTGAACCAACCTTCCAGATCGGACAGGCCAAGCGCGGAGTTGCGTCGGTGTTCGGCATTCCAGTCTATGGCTGATACCGGGTTATCAGCAGGCAGCGAGCGAGCGGCCTTCCGAGCATGGTTGTAGACGGCGCGCAATGTTCGCATGCAGCCATTGGCGATGTAGGCGCCGTTTTCCTTGGTCAGCTTCTCGTGCCGTGCCGTTACCAAGGCGGGATCGTTGCCAAACTTGGAAAGAGGTTCATCAAGCCAATCGGATAACAGCCGCTCGACATGGTCGCGATAGTTGTTGATCGTCCCGTTGCTCCGGCCCTTCTTCTTCATATGTCCGTCACGGTAGCGTTCCCAGGCAATGCGTAAGGTGGGGTTCCCGATCGACGGCAAATCAACCACGACGGTATCGGCGTCCGACTTTTTTCTAGACGCGCGGGGATCCACGCCGCTCGCGATTTTCCCCAGAATGTCCTTGGCCTTCGCCCTCGCCGCCCGCGTCGTGAGTTCCCCAACTTCAGCCACCTTCATTCGAACGGAAAGGCGCTTTCCCGCCTTCCTTCGCTCACCCTGGACAACGAATGTCTTTCGCCGTTTACCCACAAGCACCATGAAGCCCGACAGGTCAGTGTCTCGGGCAAAATATTGACCTGACGTCGCCAACTCGAGGCTAGCGACGGTACGGTCGGTGAGAGAGAGACGAAGGTCCATCATCCAACTAGTACGGCATTAGTACGGCAATTGCGCTGCATTCGATCTGTCAGTATGTCTTCTCCACGATAGCCGCGCAACACGAAAAGCGCAACAACTTGAATATATTATAGGAGGTTCGGTCGTGCAGTGGCGTGCAACGAGAAACATAAGGATAGAACCGTATGACAAATTCCTAATCTGTAGGTCACAGGTTCGATTCCTGTCGGGATCACCAATCAGGTGCCTCCCACCCGTCATTTCCCGGTTTCGCGCCGGGCTTGCCACGATCATCGCCTTGCGTGAATATGACGGCGTTCAACCTGCGGCTGCGCATGGTTTCCGGCCATGTCGCGCGGGCGTCGATCGAGCTCGGGAGACTTCCTAATGGCAGATGAAAGACAAGAACGCATCCGGCAACGAGCCCATGCGATCTGGGAACGCGAAGGCAGGCCGCACGGCGCCGACGAGCGGCATTGGCATCAGGCCGCGGGTGAAATCGAGGCGGAAGACAAGAAGCCCGGGAAGCGCGCCGCCAGCGCGAAACCCGCCAAGGCGGCTGCCGCGAAACCGGCGAAGGCTCCTGCCAAGGCCACAGCGGCCAAGGCTGCAAAGGCGCCCGCCGCGCTTGCGAAGGCTGCCCCAGCCAAGGTGGCAAAGGCGCCGGCGGCAGCGGTCAAGGCCGCCAAGCCGGCACCCAAGAAGGCCGCTAAGCCGAAGGTTCCCGCCAAGGCCGGATAATCTCCGCAACGCTGCATCCGTTCGCCTTCGACGCACTTTGGAGGCCGGCGGCCTTTGGCGGTCGGCTGGCTTCGGCATGGGCGCGCCGCGCGGTCGCACGCGCCCGGGATGGCGGGCGCGGAAGGCGCGTCATGTCGGCCTTTTCCCGTCGCCGTTCCAACAAAAATCCACGCGCGCCGGATGGCGATTAAGTGCCGGGAAAGACGGGAAAAATTCCCGTCGGCCGCCATTCACATTTCACGTGACTTGAATTCGAAATCTCACAACTCATTGCATTTCAATGTAAAATATGCTTTTATTGAATGAATATTCAATAAGAAAGCTCTCTCCATGAACCCGCATATCCGCGACGTAGCCGTCCCCAATGACTGGGATCGCAAGGGCCTGCCCGGCTGGAGCTATCACTCGGATGCGTTTCTGGAACTGGAAAAGCAGCATCTGTTCCGCACCCACTGGCAGATCGCCGGCCATGTCTCCGACATGCCAAACCCCGGCGACTATCTGGCCATGGATGTCATCGGCGAGCGCGCGCTCATCGTGCGCGGCAAGGACGGCGTCGTGCGCGGTTTCCACAATCTGTGCCGGCATCGCGGCAGCCGCGTCGTGGCCGACAGCCAGGGCCATTGCGCCAACGCGCTGGTCTGCCCTTTCCATGGCTGGGTCTACAATCTCGACGGCACGCTGCGCGGCGCCGCCCGCCCGCGCTCCTTCCCCGATCTCGACAAGACCGAGTTCGGGCTGCGGCCGCTCGACCTCGAAATCTGGATGGGTTTTATCTTCATCCGCTTCCGCGACGGTGGACCGCAGCCTTCGGTGGCGGAACTCTTGAAGCCGATCGAGGCCGAGATCGCGCCCTATTGTGCTGCCGACATGGTGCCGTCCTGGGGCATCTGGACCCAGAAAAGCCCGGTCAACTGGAAGTCGGTACGCGACGTCGACAATGAAGGCTATCACGTCGCCATGGCGCATCCGGCGCTGCAGGACCTCTATGGCTCGACCTACTACGACGAACCCTTCGTCAACGGCGTCTCGCGCTCCTTCGCCACCTACAATCCGCATGCCGGCCGCCGCTGGAGCGTGAAGAACTACGTCGCCATCGCGCCCGAGCCGGCGCATCTGCCCGACGCGCTGAAGAAGGCCTGGATCTATTACGGCATCTTCCCCAATGCGGTGATCGCGGTGACGCCGGAATCCGTGCAGTTCTACCAGGAATTCCCGCTCTCGACCGGCGAGACCCTGCTGCGCGGCGCCATCTACCGCCATGCCGAGGAAAGCCGCGAGCAGGCGGCGGCGCGATATCTCGCCTTCCGCATCGACCGCGACACCATGGCCGAAGACGTGCAGCTTTCCGTCTGGTCGAACGAATCCATGCAGTCGGAGGCTTTCGCCGGTTTCTACCTGTCCGACCTCGAATATGGCGTGCGCACCCATCACGACCATATGCGGGCGCGCTTGCCCGTGCTGTCCCTGGAAAGCCAGCCGGACGAGAAGGACATGGCCGCCCTCAACGACGCGCTGCTCAGCCAGGCATAGCCGCCCGGCCGTGCCATCTTCCGGTGCCGCGGCCTGTCGTCGATGAGCGTCCTTTAGGCGAAAAAGTCACGCCGCATGTCACAAAACGCGGCAGCCGGTCGTCATGTCTGTACGATTGCGACAGGAGACGACTATGGCACAAAGGCCGAACCCCTTTACCGCCAACCCGGCGGCTATGAAGCCCTGGATCGAGATTGGCAAAACCATCCAGGATGACGAGCTGGAGCCCTTGCTGAAGGAACTGGTGATGACGCGGGCGGCGCAGATCAATGGCTGCACCTTCTGCATCCACCATCACGTTGAAGCCGCGCGCAAGCAGGGTGAATCGGAGGACCGCCTTCATCTTCTGAGCGCCTGGCGTGAATCCACGCTCTATTCCGCTCGCGAGCGGGCAGCGCTGGAATGGACCGAGGCCCTGACACTTGTGTCCCAGACCCATGCGCCGAACGACGCCTACGAAATCCTGCAAGCACAGTTCAACGAGGCCGAGCAGGTGAAACTGTCGCTGCTGATTGCGTTGACCAACGCGTGGAACCGCATCAACATCGGCTTCCGCCGCGTTCACCCGGCCGAAGCGAAAAAGGCTGCCTGACGATACCGGCATGGACAAGGACGCCACCGCCATCTTCGATCCGCTGCGGCCGGTTCTCTTTCGCGTCGCCTACCGCATGTTGGGTTCCGTCGCCGATGCCGAAGACGCCGTCCAGGATGCATTCGTGCGCTGGCTGGGCACCGGACGCCGGGAAGTTAACGAGCCGGAGGCCTTCCTGCGTCGGGTCGTCATGCGTCTGTGCCTGGACCGACTCAAGGCCATCCGGCGCCGGCGCGAGACCTATGTCGGTCCCTGGCTGCCGGAACCGGTGGTGGAGGAGATCGATAAGGAGATCGACACCGTCACCTTGCCGCTTTTGATGGCGTTGGAGCGGCTGTCGCCGCTCGAGCGTGCAGCCTTCCTGCTGCACGATGTGTTCGGCCTCGGCTATGAGGAGGTCGCGGCGACGATCGGCCGCGAGCCCACGGCCTGTCGCCAGCTGGCGCGCCGGGCGCGCATCCATGTTCGCGCCGACCGCCCGCGCTACCTCGTGCCGAAGCAACATGGCTTCGAGATCGCGCGAGCTTTCCTCGCCGCGTCCCGAGATGGCGAAATGGAGAGGCTGCGCACCTTGCTCGCGGCGGATGTGACGCTATACGCCGATGGCGGCGGCAAGGCGCCGGCCGGCAAGAAACCGCTCACCGGCCTCGACAACGTCCTGCATTTCTTCGCGCGGTTCGCGCCTGTTTTTGCCGAGGAACCGTCGCGCCTGCTTCGTTATGGTGTGATCAACGGCCTACCGGGCTTCGTCACCGTCGAGCGCGGCAACATCCTCCAAACCACCGCACTGGAAATCGACGACGGCTGCATCCACGCGATCTACGTCGTCAGGAACCCTGATAAGCTCAGGCATGTGGGCACGACGGTGCACTGAGGCGCTCTGCCCGGCCGGCTCCCGCGTGACGGCCGCTAAAGCCGGAACCGCGCCCGGTAATCGCGCGGGGACATGCCCCGCAGCCGCCGGAACTGGCGGTTGAAGTTGGCGAGCGAGCCATAGCCGACCGCACTCGCGATATGCTGGATCGATTGGCCGGTTGCCGACAGCCTCGCGCAGGCATCGCCGATGCGCAGGCGGATGATGTATTCCGAAATCGTCGCGTGCATGTGCCGGCGAAACAGCCGGTGCGTTCCCGACACGCTGAGCGCGGCGACATCGGCAAGGTGATCCAGCCGGATTTCCTCGGCATAGAACTGGTGAATATAGGTCAACACGCGGTCGATGCGTTCCGCACCCACATCCCGTTCCACGGGCGCAAAGGCTTCACTGGACAACGCAACGGCATCCGCGTCTTCCGCCAGTTGGCCGAGGATGCCCAGCATGGCCAGCAGCCGTTGCGGCGCCGGCAGATCGAACAGCCGGCCGAAATCGTCGGCCAGCGCCATCGCGGCGGCTGTCGAGAAGCGCAAGCCGGCGCCGGCCCTGGCGACGAGCGCCGCCACCGCGCCGAATTCCACCGACGAGCGGGTGATCGTCTCGATCCACTCCTGCCGGAACCAGATAACCAGCGCGACATGCGGCAGGGCCGGATCAAGCTTCTCCGACGACGACCATGTGTGCGGCAGGTTGGGGCCGACAAGCACCAGATCGACGCCGTCGAAACTGCCGACATGGTCGCCGATGAAGCGGTGGCCGCGCGAGTTCAGCGTCAGCGTCAGTTCGAGCTCGGGGTGATGGTGCCACTGGAACGGAATGCCGTCGTCGAGCCGCCGGTTCAGCATGCTCCAGGAACTATCCGGACTGGCTGGCACGCGTTCAAGATAGGGCTTCATATGGCGTCATTGATTCCATAAACGCTGTAATAGTACCAGAATTGGCCGAAGCGCGACAACATCGTGACCGCGCGCGCCCTATTCTTGGCTGCAGCACGCAAAGCGCATCCAGGGAGATCATCATGCAAGCAGCGACGGTCAGAGACCACCACCCCACCACAGCTGCGACAACGCAGTTACGCGACATCCGAAAAACACTGCCGCTGCGCGTCCTCTCCGAGGACGACTGGCAGCACTGGATCAGCAATGGCTATGTCATCGTGCGTCAGGCAGTGCCACCTGAGAATGTCCGCAACCTCGTCGACCTGCTCTGGCGCTTCGACGAGAAGGACCCCGCAGATCCTTCCACCTGGTATGCGCCGCAGCGACGCGAGCACAAGATGAAGGAACTCAACAATACCGGCATGCTGGAAATCTACAATCACCAGTATCTCTGGGACAATCGCATGGAGCGGCGCGTCTACGACGCCTTCGTCGACATCTGGGACCGCGAGGATTTGTGGGTGACGATCGACCGCGCCAATCTCAACCCGCCCAGGAAGGTCAAGGGCAATCCCAACGGCTTCATCCATTGGGATGTCGATACCTCGATCCGTCCCCTGCCGATCGGCGTGCAGGGCGTGCTCAGCCTGAAGAAGCAGGACGGCGACGTTGGCGGTTTCCAGTGCGTGCCTTCGCTCTTCTCCGGTTTCGATGCCTGGGAGAAAACGCAAGCCCCCGATCGCGACCCGATGCATCCCGACATGACCGGCCAGGCGACCGTCAACATCGAGATGGAAGCCGGCGACCTGATGATCTTCAACTCGCTGCTGGCCCATGGCGTGCGCCCCAACCATTCCGACAACCGGGTCCGCATGGCGCAATACATCTCCATGCACCCAGCCGAATGGACCGACGAAACCGAGCGCCAGGAACGCATCCGCTTGTGGCGCGAACTCGACCATCCGCGACGCGACGCCTTCCCGGGCGATCCGCGCGACTGGGAAAAGCATAACGCCGCCACGGCAAAGCTGACCCCGCTCGGCGAAAAGCTTTTGGGGCTGGCGCAGTGGTGAAATCGGGCGCCAACCTCCTCCCCGCGTGGGGGAAGGTTGGCGCCCGACCTGCTGTCGCAAATCGCGACCAACTGGATCAACCTGTTTGGCTGTATCGGGGCAGGGCTTCGCGCTAGAAGCCCGCCATGACGGCATCCAGCGGCCTTTCCCCGCAGACCCGAGGCATCATCCTGATGGCCGCGGTGGCGTTCGCCATCCAGATCGTCGACGGGCTGGCGAAATATCTGAGCGCTGACTATTCCCCGCTGTTCATCGGCTGGGCGCGTTATGCGGCGGCTTCGATCATCGTCCTGCCTTATGCCTTCGCCCGCCATGGCCGTCATCTGTTTCCGGCCGAGCGGCTCGGCGCGCATGTCTTGCGCACCGTGCTTCTGGTCACCGCGATGTCGCTTTATTTCGTCGCCATCTCCCACATCCCGCTGGCTACCGCCATCAGCGCCTATTTCGTCGCCCCGGTCGTCGCCATGGTGCTGTCGGTCGTCGTGCTGGGCGAACGCATGACGACGCGCAAGGGCATCAGCCTGGCGCTCGGTTTCGCCGGCGCCATGGTCATCCTGCGGCCGGGAGTCGGCACGATGGAACCCGGCATCATGCTGGCGCTGGCTTCCGGCCTTGCCTTCGCCTGCTACATGATCGTCACCCGCAAGGCGGCGCTGGAAAGCGACCCGGTCAAGACGCTCGCCTTTCAATGCGCGCTAGGCGCCGTGCTGTTGATGCCGCAGGCATTGCTCACCTGGTCGACGCCGGCCTGGAGCGATCTCGTCTTCTTCGCCGGGCTCGGCATCTTCTCGCTGATCGGCCATCTGATGCTGATCATCGCCTTCCGCCTCGCCGAAACCTCGGTGCTGGCCCCGCTGGTCTATCTCGAACTGGTCGGCGCCGCGCTCATCGGCTATCTCGCCTTCCACGAAGTGCCCGGCCCCGCCACCGTCGCCGGCGCCAGCCTGATCGTCTTCGCCGGGCTTATCCTGCTGTGGCACAACAAGAGTGCCACGGTCGAAGAGCCCGCTGCCTGACCGGCCGGGCGCGGCCTCGCTTGCCGGCTTATGACTTTGAGATGCGCCTGTAGATGCCTTCCAGGCTCTGTGCGAAGGCGCCGAACATATCCCGCTCCGTCAGTTCGCGCAGGACCTGCTCGTTGATGCCGCCGCGGGTCGCGTATTCCTGCGCCAGATGCATGAAACCAGCATCCGGCGCCCTGTCCGGCGCGTTGGCCAGCGCCTTGAACAGCGTGGCGATATAGTCGCGCGCCTTCTCGCCCGATACCTGATGGCCCGCCAGCCAGCCATGGATCGTATCGAGATATTTGAAGTAGCTGGCATAGGTCGCGGTGACGACGCTCAGCGCGTTGAACTCGTCAGCGTCGGCAACCTCGATCGCCTTGCCGAGCTGGCCGAAGAAAGCCGCCATGGCGGGATCCGGCGGGAACAGGATGGTCGCCCCTTGCCTGTGCGCGATCATCGGCATCGGAAGCGCCTTCGTCACCGTTGCCACCGGCCCGATCAGGCCTGCCACTTCTTCGACCGACAGCGTCGCGATCAGGCTGACGACGCGATGGTCGGGACGAAACCGCAAGGCCGGCAGCACCTCATGCGCGATCTGCGGCCGCACCGCCAGCATCACGGTATCGCAATCGTCGAGCACCGCCTGGTTGTCGGCCGCGACCCGCACATCGGCATAGCGCGCCGCCAGCCCGGCAGCGATTTCCTCATTGCGCGGCGACAGCACGACCGACACCGAATTGTCGGCAACCGATTTCAGCCCGGCGACGATCGCGGCCGTGAGCGCGCCTGTGCCGATGAAGCCGAGTTTCATGGGAATGTCCTATGCTGGCGGTTAAGACGGGTTTCCGCGGCGACGAAACGGGCCGCCTTGTCGGCGGCGCCGTGATCGCGCGGACGCCCGCTCAGGCATAGTCGGATGCCGAAACCGGAGCCAGCATTTTTATCCGCCAGGATGATGGGAACCGCGCGTCAGCCTTGCCACAACCCTTCCCGGCGCAAATCCTCCATCGTGCGCGAAATGCCCTCGCGCAGGATCGCCACCATGTCGTCGATCTGCTCGCGGGTTATGGTCAGCGGCGGCGACATCACGCACATATTGATCAATGGCCGCACCAGAAGGCCGAGTTCATGGCAATGCGCGTCGATGCGCGCACCGACTGCCCGGTCGAGCTGCAACGGGTTTTTGCTTTCGCGGTCGGCCACGCATTCAACGCAGGCCATCAGCCCCAGGCCGCGCACTTCGCCCACCAGCGGCAACTCCTCCAGCGTCTTCAGACGCGCCTGGAAATAGGGCGCCACCGCGCGGGCATGCGCCAGCACCTCGTCTTCCAGTATGTCGAGGTTCTTCAGCGCCACCGCGCAGCCGACCGGGTGGCTGGTATAGGTCAGCCCATGCGCGAACATCGCGTCGGGATGGTTGGAGCGGCGCAGTTCCTCCAGCAAACGCTCCGAGATGACGACACCGCCCAGCGGAAAATAACCCGAGGTGACGCCCTTGGCGAAGGTGATCATGTCGGGGTCGATGCCGAACACCTCACCCGAGGCAAAGACATGGCCGAGCCGGCCAAAGGCGGTCACCACCTCGTCGGAAATGAAGAGAATGTCGTTGTCGCGGCAGATGGCGCGGATGCGTTTCAGATAACCGTCCGGTGGCAGGATGACGCCGCCCGAGGCCTGCACCGGCTCGCCGACAAAGGCGCCGATCCTGTCGGCGCCGATTTCCGCGATCCTGTCGCGGAATTCCTCGACCAACATGTCGGCGAAGGCCGCGACATCCATGCCCTGCGGCCGGCGGAACGGATCGGGCGACGACAGTTTCACCACCAGATCGTCGGCGCCGTCCATCCAGTCGCGGTCGCGCGGCCGGCCGTTGAGCGAGGCCGCCAGATAGGTCGACCCGTGATAGGCGCCGCCGCGCGACAGGATCAGCTTCTTCTCCGGCCGGCCGCGCACATTGTTGTAGAACTGCATGAAGCGCAGCGCCGTCTCCACCGCCGAGGAGCCGCCGGTGGTGTAGAAGACGTGGCTGAGGTCGCCCGGCGCATGGTCCGCGATACGCCGCGCGAGCTCGGCCGAAGGCGCGTTCATCGTGTACCAGGGCGTGTTGTAGGAGAGCTGCATCGCCTGGTCGTACATCACGCGGGCCAGTTCCTCGCGGCGATGGCCGACATTGATGCACCACATGCCGGCCGGCCCGTCGATCAGCCGCTTGCCGTTGCCGTCGGTGATGTAGATGCCGTCGCCTTCGCCGATCAGCGCGCGCGCCTCGGCGCCGACCGAACCCGCCATCGGCCATGGTTGCACGAGATGGCGCCGTGCCGTCTCCACCGCATCCTGCCCGGCCTCGGCGTCCCCTCCGCCCGTTCTTGCTTGCCGCACCGCAGCCATCTTCGCCTCGCTTTCGATCCTCAAAGTGACGTTCGCCTCAACAAGACACTCAAACCATTGGAAAATCCGGATTTCTTCACATGATTTTGAATGGTCGTTCAATCAATATCGCAGAAATACCGCTTGATTTCAATCGGTGGATGCGCTCATGATGAAGGAAGCCGGCAAGACGAGAGCCGCTCGCTCCTGTGCGTGAAAACGCAGGCACGGAGCGGCTCGAAACAGAAGATTGGGAACAAGCCGGCGCTTGATGGGAAGGCAGCATGGCGGGACAATCCAGGCCGGCGACCGCATATGCGCTTGGAGCGCTGCCCGGAGCGCCGCAATGACGGCAGCCGCGGAAGGGTCGCCGCCGCTGGTCGCGGGCGGCATCAGACGAAAGACGCTTCTGCAATCCGAATCCGCCCAGGGCCTTGCCCTGATCAGCCCGACTTTCCTTTACGCCCTCATCCTTCTGGTTGTGCCGATCCTGGTGGTGTTCGCCCATTCCTTCTGGACGCAGCATTACCTCACCATCGACCACACCTTCACGCTCGAGAATTACCGCATCGCGCTGACCGAGCCGATCTATCTCGACCTGTTGTGGCGCTCGCTCTACGTCTCGCTGATGGTGTCGCTGTTCACCGTCGTCCTCGCCTATCCGATCGCCTATTTCATTTCCTTCCACGGCGGCCGCCACAAGGGCCTGTGGCTGTTCCTCATCACCATCCTACTAGACCCACATCGATCACGCTCGATCACGCCCAAGCACATTGAAACACCACGATTTTTGGGCTTGAAAAGCTTCCGGTGACTGGGGCAAACTGAGGGCGGTAATTGGGGGATCGGAGCACATTCCGACCCCAATAACCGACTGACTACCGCCCTCAGTTTTCGGGAGACGTAGCATGGGCAGCCTCACCGATGGCGCGATCCGGCGCAGCATCAAGGACGTCGAACTGACCGGAAAGCAGAAGTCCCTGGCCGACGGCGAGGGACGCGGCGTGGGCCGCCTGGTCCTCGTCGTGCGGCCGATGCCTAAGCGGGTGCTGGCGGAATGGATGGCCCAGCAATGGCGCGACGGTAAGCGGATCAAGGCGAAACTCGGCGACTATCCATCGATGTCGCTCGCCGCAGCCCGAGAGGTTTTCAAGCGCGACTTCGCGGACGCGATCCAGAAGGGTCGGAGCATCAAGATCGTCACCGATGCTCGGCCCGGAACCGTCGCCGACCTTTTCGAAGCCTACGTCGCCTCGCTCAAAGAAGCAGGTAAGCCGTCCTGGAAGGAAACGGAGAAAGGACTGAACAAGGTAGCCGACACTCTTGGGCGCAACCGCCTTGCCCGGGAGATCGAGCCGGACGAGGTGACGGAGGTGCTCCGCCCGATCTTTGAGCGTGGGGCCCCTGCCATGGCGGACCACGTCCGCTGCTACATCCGCGCAGCTTACAGCTGGGGAATGAAATCGGAGCACGACTATCGAAACACGTCGCCGCGCCGATTTCGACTGGTCTACAATCCGGCGGCAGGTATCCCGACTGAGCCTAAGGTCGTCGGGTCCCGGTGGCTGGACGAAGATGAGTTTGTCCAGCTCTGGCGATGGCTCGAATGCCCCGACGTGCCGGTGCACCCGCCCTATCTGCGGGCCGTTCAGATCCTGATGCTCACGGGCCAGCGGGTCGAGGAAATCGCGCGCCTTCACAAGGATCAGTGGGATTCCCGCGAACGAATTCTCGACTGGTCAAAAACCAAGAACAGCAAGCCTCATGCGGTCCCTGTTCCGTCCTTGGCGGCGGAGCTTCTCGATTCCATTAAGCCGAACGAACATGGGTGGTTCTTCCCCTCGGCGAAGGATCCATCGAAGCCCGTCAGCCATGGGACGCTCTATGCCTTTATGTGGCGCCAGCGCGACCGCGGCGTCATCCCGGTCGTGACCAATCGCGACTTGCGGCGAACGTGGAAGACGCTGTCAGGCAAGGCTGGCGTGCCGAAGGAAATCCGCGATCGCATTCAGAACCATGCGCTGCAGGACGTTAGCTCCAAGAGCTACGACCGCTGGAACTACATGCCAGAGAAGCGAGCTGGCATGGCGCGCTGGGACAAGTTCGCCCGCACCATGCTGGCCAAGAAGCCCGTCCGCCGGCCAGCGAAGCAGGCGGCGTGATCTCGCGCGTACTTATGATCGTGGCGTGCGTCTTGGCCGCTGGGGCGGCTGCGACCCCGGCAGCTGCGGATCCGTGCACAGCACCGGTCCCCACTCGCGCCGGTCACTCCTTTTCGGGCCAGGTCCGTTACGTGGGTGACGGCGACGGCCTGTGCGTCGGCGATTCCCCAGATCCGACGACTTGGATCGAGGTCCGCCTGGCGGATTTCGATGCGCCCGAGCTTCACGCCCCAATCGGAGCGCGTGCCAAGGCAGCACTGGAAGATGTCGCTCTCGGCCGCGGGGCCTTCTGCACCGCGGTGCGTGGCCGCAATGGCCGCGTGCAGGTCTATGACCGCGTCATCGCCGTCTGCCAGATCAGCGGACGATCGATCGGAACATTGTTGCGGCAGATCGGCGCGCCTCAGGGCGGCCGCTAGCCCGAGAACCTGTAGCTCCCTAGGCTCACCCGCTGTCGCTCGAGCGTCCAAGCTCCTGTGGACCCGCTTCGCACAGACGATGAGATACTGCCTCGGTGCCGAAGCAACATGCCGGCCATCGCCGACCCCGCGCGGGCTGATCCCGCAAACTCACTGTAACCAGCTCGCGGGAATGAGCTTCTCGCCCTTCCTCCATCGCTCGATCACCGCCGTTGCGAACCACTCCGGCTTTAGGTCTGCGTGATCCATGATGATGATCTGCAGCTCCGGCGCGAGTTCGGCCGCTGCATCGGCCGCCAGCTTGAAGAGCTGCAGCACGGCGGTCTGGTCCTCGTCGGAAAGCCCGTCGATTGAACCTTCCGCATCGCGGTCCGGTGGATAGTGAGCTTGAGATGGCTGGTCGAAAATGATGAACCCCGGCACGGGACGCTTCTTTTGACGAAACCATTTATGGAGAGCCAGGTGTGCCAGGACGTGGTAGCCGACCCAATTCTCGCCGCTTCCCATCCGGAACAAAGGGACCGGACCGTCAAGAGTATCAGCGACGACCGTCAGGGCCCTGATGTCGAGCCTTAGCTGGCTACCTCGGTGCTCCAGTTCCAGATCGTCAGAATACTGGGTCATGTAGCGGCCGATAATGTTCAAGAAGGCATCAAGCTTTTCCTTCATCGCTTCGGCGTCGAGCTCCCGCTCCAGCGCCGCAACCCGAATCCGGCTTGCCGCGATGGCCGATTTCAGCCCTGAGCTGGTGTCGGCGGTGCTGGCGGTCTCGACATACTGAGTGATCTTTCCGGTTGTTCGCGCCTGTAGAATGAAGCTGTCCTGTTGAACGCGGAGGATCTCGTTCTCCCTCATTCGCGCCGCAATCTGCTGCTGGTTTTCCCGCAGACGCTGCTCGATGTCGGCCTCTTCGCGATTGAGCGACGCCAATCTGAGCTGAAGCCGCGGGTTCTCAGCCTCAACCGCCTCGAGTTGATCGCTGAGCTCCTGAAGCGAGCGCTGCATCTGCACCACGGTCGGCGCCGGCACGGGAAGCTGGCTTTCGCACAGCGGGCAATGAGCGGAATCGTGATCGCCATGTTTGATCAGGCCGACGGAGCTCAAGCGAGCTCGCTGCTCTTTTGCTTCACGTTCGTAGCCACTCGTCTCCGACGTAAACGTCCGGGTCGATCGAATCTCGGCGTTGACCCTCTCGAGTTCGGTTCGAAGACCCTGGCGTTCAGCGCGTAGGCCAGCCAGCACGTCCTCGCCGTCACCCACCATAAAATTGTCGCGCACGCCGGTGTCACGCACCACGCGCTGAAGAACCGCAAGGACCGCCTCGTAGGTGAGCGCGACAGTCCGCTCGTCGATAAGTCCCACCTGTTTGGCTTCGTCGACAAGGGCGCGCGCACGCGGGTACGTGCTGCTATCAAGGGCGTCCGCGTCGCGGAGCTGGCGTTCTAGCTGACGTAGTTCGCGTTTGGCCTGATCGAGCTGGGATTGCTTGAATAGGCGGTCTTCATCCACGGCCCCAAGGAAATAGGGCAACGTATCTTTGATGGCCTGACTGACGAAGTCCTCGCCTTGCCGGTGGAACAGGCGCTGTTTGCTGTCGATGTCGTTCTGGTCTTGGAAGGAGAGCAACAGCGCGTGCCGGAAGTTTGCCTCCAGCGGGTCGCGGGTTGGGGTCGGAGGTCGATGTTCGTTCTCGCTGATGCCGATCGCGGCGCCGAGGAACTTCTCTACTGCGCCCACCGTCGTGTTTTTGAACAGGGCGGACTCCGACGGTGTCTCGATGCTCGACCCTCGGTCCATGTAGATATCGCCGTTCGTTCGATCGCCGACATCGGGGTTGCGACGGGCGATGAAGATCTGTCCGTCGCCAATTTGAAACAGCAAAGCATACCAGCCGACATACTTGCGGATCACGCCATCCGCGACGTTGCATTCGCTGCGGCCCGTACAGTAATCGATGATGTCGATTATCGCTGACTTGCCGGTTTTTGAGCCGCCGGTCAGTATATTTAGCTCGCCGGGTCTGAACACGACCTCGCGAACTTCACCCCGGCGACTGTAGAGAATGAGCTTGGCAATTTGCAGACTCACGGTGTCACCCCCCACGCGGCGTAGATTGTTGCGGTTGTGCCCGCGGCGGCAAACCATCGTCCCAAGAAACCTGCCCGGTCGACGCACTCGCGGGCTTCTGCGGTGAACAGCGCGGTCCGCTTCTCGGTCGCGGTTTGACGCTTCGCCCCAACGCTCAGGTCGCCGCTGTCCGCCAGCGCCAAGATCTGGTGCTGAGCACCGAACACAACGGCTTCGCGGGTGATCGCGCTCAGGCGCGTCACCCTGTTCGCGAAGTCGACAAGTTGCTCACGGTTGTCCTGAATCCAAGGCAAAAGCGAGGTCACTGTCGAGCTCGGCAACGCTCGCCGCGTGCCCTGGTGCAGAACGATCGGGAGAATAAGGAAGGTGAGAGCAAACGGGAACGGCCGCCCCGCCTTCTTCGTATAGTCTTCAGTCGTCTTCGCCAGCAAAGTGGCGCAGAAAGCCGGATTGAACAGATAAGCTTCTTCGGTGACGCGGTTCGACCAGGGCTGCATGGATTAGCCCACCCCGTCATCGGAAGGGTCATCCTGGTCGCTCTGATATTCAGGATGCCACCCGACTGCGTATCGATTCGACAGTATGTGATAGCTGCCGTGGGTCAGGAACCGGTCCCGAACGCTTCTCAATGTAAACTGGGCCTCGTTCTCCACCCATTTGTAAAGCAGCTGCCCGGCGGCGACCTTCTCGGTGGGCGGGCAACCCGGGCCGAGTTCGTCGACCAAGGCGGCGTGGCGCGGCTCCCACGCTTCCACGAGCTGCCGCTCATAGTTCTCGAGTTCGCCACCTACGAGAAGCTCTTCGCGCGCCCAGCGCGATCGCTGCTCGGACGCTCGGTAATAGTCTCGAATCGCGAACTCCACGCGCCGCGGGCCGACCTCGATCCTTCGCAACTGTTTCACGAAAGGACGCTTGTCGAGTTCGGCGACGACCGTCGGTGACGGATAGGTGGACGCATAATCGACCGGCAGGGCGTCTCGCCTGAACTCCTCCCGAAGTTCATCGACCCGCTGGTCAATGGCGAGCACGGGGATGGCCGAAGGGCCTGCTCCGGAGAGGGCCTTGATCACCACGCCGAACCACCATCCTTCAAGGCGCTCTACCAGATGGTCGACCTGATCGCGCGGCGCGGCGTGAACGAGCTCGCGCGCGATCTCATCCCCGACGTCGACGATGTTGGGCGAGCCGTCGAGAACGAGGATCGCCTTCAGCATGCTTTGACGCAAATCTTCCGGCAGCGCCGAGTAGGCTTGATAGGCTGCAGCGTTCTCCTTGTTCTTGGATGAAGCAGCGGTCTTCAGGAGCAGCTGATCAGCGGCCGACTCATCCCGTTCGCGCATGCGCAAGAGCGCCGCCGCTGACCCATCTGGCGCGAACCCTGTCGTCAACAGGACGAACTTGATCCTGAAGGGCGCCTCGACGTCTTCCGTCACGCGCTTGGTCCAGATGAGCAACGTTTTCCACAGATCGACGCTGGCATCCGTCAGGTTGCCCAGCTTGCCCACATGGTGCTTGGTCTGGATAAGCTGTGTCGGCTCACCGTTGACCTCGAACCCCACATCGTCGAACTTCTCGATCGAAATCTCCAGTTGGGGCGACTTGGCGATAGCCTGAAGACCGGCGAGCAAGGCGTAGCGGCATTGAAAAAGGTAGCCAGTCGCCGAAGCGCTGGCTTCGTGCGTGCTGGCTGGCTTCATCCCTGGCTCTGGCCCCTACTCAAATGAAGATTCCTTCGGTTCGGTAATTACAGCGATCACCTTCAATGTAAGTGACCGCTCGTGCAATACAGAATGCCCAGTCCTGTCCCCCATCATTCATCTGGGGGAGTATGTCCGAGTTCCACCGCCTTCCGGCGCTGTCCCGCGCTCAGCGCGCTCCAGAAGCGATGAACCCGGCGTGTCGGCATCTGTCGCAGGTCCTCGATGTGCTGGGCGCGGCGAAGCTCGACCTGAAAGAAGGAGGGGTGGTGGTCGATCCGAAACGTCCGAAGCTTCCAGAACACCACGGCGGCATATTTGGGCGTGAGCTTCTTGTTGCGCCGGTAGTAGTCGAGCGCGCCCGACAGCACCGGGTTGACCTCCTTCGTGGCGAGCTGTTCCAGCGCACGGATGCAGGACTCCAGTTGCATCCGCTGGGTAAGTTTGGCCAGATGGCGCTTTGCCTCCTCGGGCGAAAGGCGCCGGCCATTCTCCATGACGGCGACGTCGAATTGAAGTATGCAATGTGAGCCGACCCAGAGCGCTGCCTCGGTATATGGGTTGGCGATCTCGAAGTGATATCTGAGGTCCTGCTGGCCGCACAGTTCGCATGTCTCGATCGGTGTCTCGTGGTCGACCGTGTTTTCGGTGAAGGACCACTCGGCGAAGGCGGCAGGCAGCGTGTCGGCCACCGAAAGGGGCAGAATGCTGTCGCGCACGCGCTGGCTGTAGCCTCCCACTTCTCATCAGGCCTCGTTATTTAAGCTGACTTACCTTAGCCCATTTCCTATTTAAGCCAAGTGGGCATTGCTTAAATAAGGGTGGGTTGCCATAATCGGCGCACATGGTTGATCCCGAACCCAATCAGCGGCTGGGCCGCTTTGTCGAAACCCCCGTCGCCGGCGAGACGGTGCGTGCCTTCGTGCCGCCGCCGCTCCCCCCGGCGCCGCCGATCGACGTGCTCACGCTGCTGGACCGTTTGAGCCTAGCTGAACGCGCGCTGGGCCGCCTCGACGGCATAACCATGCTTTTGCCGCGCCAGGAGCTCTTCCTCTACATGTATGTGAGGAAGGAGGCCGTCCTCTCGTCCCAGATCGAGGGAACCCAATCCACCCTTACCGACCTCCTGCGCTTCGAGACCGAGGCGCAGGCCGGGCAGCCGATCGACGACATCCGCGAAGTCTCGAACTACGTCGACGCAATGATGTATGGCCTGGAGCGGCTTGAGGACTTGCCGCTGTCGCTCCGCCTGATCCGCGAAATGCACGCACGGCTTCTGCAAAGCGGGCGGGGCGGCACCAAGAGCCCGGGCGAATTCCGGCGCTCGCAGAACTGGATCGGCGGCAGCCGACCAGGCAACGCGCTTTTCGTCCCGCCTCCAACGACGGAGTTGGATGGCTGCCTCGACGCCCTTGAACGCTTCATGCACGAGGACGAGTCTCGACTGCCGGCGCTGATCAAGGCGGGCCTCCTGCACGTCCAGTTCGAGACGATCCATCCCTTCCTGGACGGCAATGGCCGTATCGGGCGTCTGCTGGTGACGCTTTACCTTTGCGTTCACGGCGTGCTGCGAAAGCCGCTGCTCTACCTGAGCCTCTATCTGAAGACCCATCGCGCCGACTATTATAGGCTGCTTCAGGAGGTGCGCGAACACGGGGCTTGGGAGGCTTGGCTGGACTTCTTCCTGACCGGCGTTGCGGATACGGCAAACCAAGCCTTCGACGCCGCGACCCGGATCGTCGAACTGTTCAAGCACGACCGCGAACGCATCACCGGCGAGAGCGAACGCCCTGGCTCCGCGCTGCGCATCCACGATCTCCTTCAGCAGAACCCCTATCTCACCGCAAACCTGCTGGTCGAGCGAACGGGCCTGTCCGCGCCCACCGTCAACGCCGCGCTTGCCGATCTTGAACGCCTCGGCATCGTCGAGGAGGTGACCGGCCGGCGGCGCGGTCGCGTCTTCGGCTATCGCCGCTATCTCGCAATCCTCAGCGAGGGCACCGATCCCCTGCCCGCAGCCTAACCCGAGAGAAAATTGTGCGTCTAGAAAGCGTCACCCTGTCCGGCTTCCGCTGCTTCGGCCCCGACCCGATCACGGTGCCGATTGCCTCGGAGATCACCGCCGTCGTTGGTCCGAACGCGGCCGGCAAGACCGCGCTCCTCCACGCCTTGTCGAAGCTGTTCGGCGTCTCGCGCGCACAACGCACCGTGCAGCGGTCGGATTTTCATGTCGGAGCTGACGAGGACATCGATGACCGTGAGCCGAAGGACCTGTTCATTGACGTGTTGATCGGACTGCCCGAGCTGGCCGACGGCACCGCCACGCCCGAAACCATCGCACCGTCATTTCGGCACATGCAGCTCGAGCGTGCAGACAAAGCACCGGTCTGTCGCTTGCGGCTCGAAGCGCGTTGGGAGGACGACGGAACCGTCGAGGGCGAGGTGTCGCAGGAGCTGTTCTGGGTCGATACGCTCGACGACAATCCCCCGGACGACAAGCGCCACCCCGTCTCTGCGGCCGATCGCGGCCTCATCCAACTCTACTACACCCCGGCCAGTCGCGATGCCGCCGCTCAGATCCGCGCCACGACCGGAGCGCTCGCCGCGCGCCTGCTGCGCGCCATTGAATGGTCATCGGACACCGAGGACGCCGTAAAGGGCGCGAGCGAAGATCTGGCCACCGCGTTTGAGGGCGAGGCAGCAATCGCGGCGATCGCAAAGGCCCTACAGACACGCTGGTCGGACCTCCATGACGATGTCGTCGACACCAAGCCTCGGCTCAGCCTCGTTAGTCGTAGGTTTGAAGAAATCGTCAGCAAAATCGCGGTCATCTTCGACCAAGGCCCCGACGGCCAAGAACGCGGCCTGGACGCGCTGAGCGACGGCCAACAATCGCTCTTCTACTTCGCGCTGGCCGCGGCCGTTTTCGACCTTGAGCGCCAGGTCGTCGCGGGCAAGGTCGAAGGCTTTCTTGACGACCAGCTGCGTATCCCCGCACTCACGCTGTTCGCGCTGGAGGAGCCGGAAAACCACCTGTCGCCGTACTTCCTTGCCCGGATCATTCGTCAGGTCCGGTCGCTCACCGACGGCGGGGGCGCCCAGGCGATCGTCACCAGCCATTCCCCGGCGGTTCTGAGCCGGGTCAACCCGCGCGAGGTTCGCTACTGCCGCAGCGACCCGAAGACGCGCGTCTCGTCCGTCAAGAAGATCAAGATGCCGACGGGCATAGACGAGGCGGCCAAGTTCGTCCGTGGCGCCATGCTCGCCTACCCGGAACTCTACTTCGCACGCTTCGTCCTTCTCGTCGAAGGGGACTCGGAGCGGATCGTCCTCCCGCGTCTCGCCGAAGCGCTCGACCTCCTGATCGATCCTGCCTTCGTCGCGATCGTGCCGCTGGGCGGGCGCCATGTGCAGCATTTCTGGCGGTTGCTGACGCACCTTGGCATTCCACACGCGACTCTGCTCGATCTCGACCTCGGCCGTAGCGGCGGCGGCTTCGGCCGGGTGAAGACCGCGATCGAGAAACTTATCGAATTCGGCGTGCCGAAGGCTAACCTGCTCAAGATCGAAGGCGGCATGTTATCGGACGCCGATTTCGCCAAGATGCACACGTGGCAGGATGCCGATGACCGCAAGCTGCTCAAGGGATGGGTCGACTGCCTGAAGCCTCACGCCGTCTACTTCTCCGCGCCGCTCGACCTCGACCTGGCGATGATCGCGGCTTTTCCCGACGCCTATGAAGCAGTTATACCCAAGGGGGGCGGACCCAAGATGGCCGTCGATAAGGCAGCCGAAGTCGTCCTGGGCACAGCTGGACCAGGGCTCGCCCTCTACACCGGACCTTACAAGGACTACCCGGATCTGCTGCCCGCCTATCGCTACCACTTCATCACGAACAGCAAGCCGGCGACACATCTCGCGGCGCTCACCCACATCAAGACCAAGGCCTTGCGTGAGGACATGCCGCCGTTGCTTTCGGAACTTCTCAACCATATCGCCAAATGCCTGCGGCGAGACTGACCATGGCGGTGCTTGCGCGACGGGTTCGACCCGACGATTGGAAGCCGATCGGTGTCGACGCCCTCGAAGCGAACGCGATCAAGGTGGTCCGCTCCACCGACAACCGCTCGGTCATCGCCGGCCCCGGTGCGGGGAAGACCGAGCTCCTCGCACAGCGCGCCGCCTATCTTCTGCAGACCGGCATCGCGCCGCCGCCGCGGCGCATTCTCGCGATCAGCTTCAAGCGTGACGCCGCGACCAATCTCGCCGCCCGCGTCCGCCAGCGCTGCCATCGCAGCCACGCCGGCCGTCTCGATTCGATGACCTTCGACGCGTTCGCCAAAAGCCTGGTCGACCGGTTCGGCCAAGCGCTGCCCGAGCGATGGCGACCGCGACCCGACTATGAACTCATGTTCCCAAACGATACGGCCTTTCGGGGATTTCTGTTCCAGGATGTCGGTACGCCTCCGAAAGCCATAGGCAGCTACGCTGACCTCCAGGCGATCTCCATCAAGACATTCGAGCGCTCGCTGCTCGTAGGCTCACCGCTTCCCGTTCTGGGCTGGCCTGACCCGACAGTCGGCCAGTGGGCGGCGGATCGATTCTGGCAATCGTCGCTGCACGAGGGAAAGAAGACCTTTCTGTCGTTCCCGATGATCGGACGGCTCGCCGAACTGCTCCTGCGCGTCAATCCGATGGCGCGCGACGCCCTCCGTTTGACCTACTCGCACCTGTTCATGGACGAGTTCCAGGACACCACCCAGATCCAATACGATCTCGTGCGAACGATCTTCCTCGGAACCGATGCAGTGATCACTGCAGTGGGAGACAATAAGCAGCAGATCATGCGTTGGGCGATGGCGATGGACGATCCATTCTCCGCGTTCGACGCCGATTTCGGCGGCAAGCGCACGCCGCTCTACAACAACTATCGGTCGTCGCCCGAGCTCGTGCGCATCCAGCATGTCCTCGCGCAAGCGCTAGACGCTCGTGCGGTAGAGCCCGTTTCGAAGACGGCAACCACGATTGCAGGCGAAAGCTGCGCAATCTGGGACTTCTCGAGTCCCGAGATCGAAGCACAGCGGCTGGCCCGGTTCGTCGCCGGCGAAGTGAAGGCCCATGCGCTCGGCCCTCGCGACTTCGTCCTGCTCGTGCGCCAGAAGGCGGTCGACTATGCGGCCGTACTCGAGCCAGCCTTTCGAGCCGCGGGAATCCCGCTTCGCAACGAGGCCGGAACCGTCGGCGCCGTCATGTTGCAAGAGCTTCTCGCGGAAGAAGCATCAGAGCTGTTGGTCAAGGTTCTACGTCTTGCCATGACGAAACGCGCAGGTCGGCATTGGACCGAATGCCAGGAGGCGCTGGGGGCTTTGCGCGGGATTTCTCCCGAGGACGAAGCCGCCCAGGCAATATTCGCCCGCGAGCTCGACGCCCAAGCGACCCAGCTCAGCGCCGACCATCCCGAACCGCCAGCGTCCAAAGCCGATGCGCGGACCATCGTTGATGACGTCCTTTGCTTCGTCGGCCGTGAACGGCTGATCGCCGTTCATCCCGCCTATGCGCAGGGCGGGTGGTTTGAGAAGGTCGTTGAGGCCACCGCAGTGCATCTGCACGGGTCATCGGCCGACGCCGCAGATTGGACGGAGACCCTCGACACCTACGAAGGCCTGCATGCCATTCCGCTCATGACGATCCACAAGAGCAAGGGGCTCGAATACCATAGCGTCATCTTTGTCGGGCTTGATGACGGCGCCTGGTGGAGTTTTGCTGGCGACCAAATGGAGGCGACCGCCGGCTTCTTCGTCGCGTTCACGCGGGCCAAGCAGAGGGTGGTCTTCACCTACTGCGCCAAACGCGGGGCGCGCACCAAGATCGCCACCCTCTACGGCCTTCTCAGCAAGGCCGGCGTTCAGACCATCCAGATAGCCTGAAATCTCCGTCCAGCCCGAGGCACCGAGATTCAGGTTCAAGAATTGTGAGGCAGCTGCTTTCTGGCTCCAATTGCCCCGCCAAATCTACGCTGGGGCGCGGCGTCGCCGCCGCCGTTACGCTACTGTTCCGCCTTCCAGAGAGTAGGATAATGCCGAATGAAGCCATCCGGCGCGAGTTTGAGGAGGCCTTCGTAGCTGGCGCTCGGTGCCTCGTACCAGAAGGCAGATTCGCCACGTCGCGTGTATCGCTGGTCCAGTTCGGTCAACTCACCTGTCTCGGCATCGAGCCATGCAACAGAGATGTGAGCGGCGCAGCCTTGAGCGATCGGAACGCGACGAAGCTGTTGCAGGTTCGTCGCAGGCGTGAACCCGAGATCGAGATCAACGAGATGATCCAAGCCGTGCACGACCTCCCCGTTCAGCGTCCACTCAGTCCCCTGTCGAACGATGAGGTATTCGATAGGTCGGCGCCCAAGGAAACCCCGAACGTCTCCGCGCACCGTTTTCCAATCGGCGCCACATTCGACGCGATAGGCAATGCACGCCGGGCCTTCCTTACGGCGAAAGACGGCGGTTCCTTCGATACGCCAACCACTACCGCACTGCTCCAAACGGCACGCGTCGTGACCGAGCGTATCCAGCCGTCGCCAAAAGGCAGTTGCCACGATAGTCACGTTCGACCTCCGGATCGGATCATCATTGTGGTAAAGCGTAGATGTAGTGCTCATCTTCGCCAGCCGTGGCCCATCACCTCGACCTGATGCGAGCGGCACGGACAATTTCATGATTGGCGCGAGAGCCCGTCGCTACGCGGCTCAGGGGACGGCAGTCTCGAACTGAATGTCACCGCCCAAGCTTGGGCCAAGCGCCGCCTCGGGCACATCGGCGTGGCGATCCTCTTCGGTGTAAAACCGGGAAAAGTGCTTGCCCAGGATTTCGCCCGGCGAATAGCCCTTGATCCGCTCCGCGCCTGGATTCCAGCTCGACACGCGGCCCTCGCGGTCGAGCAAGTAAATCGCGTAGTCCACAACGCTTTGGACGAGCACCTCGTAAGCAATTTTTGGGGCCGAACTTGCTTTTCATCGCACTGAAAGCTTATCGCCCAGGGAGGGCAACCCGCAACGTTCGGACCAAAAGCAGACCGACCTTCTTCCTACGCCGATACCACTGCAGCCGCGACCCTGAAACCGCCCCGCGTCCCCCACCCGCTGGTCGTCCCAGAACCTCGCATTCGCGCGCGAGGTGCTTCAATTTCCCGGACCGGGCGCTCCTCCTCCCTCGCGAAATATTCTCGCGCGCGACCGCCAGGGGAGACGCACCCGTCAATCGCACCGCCGTACCGCAGAGTCAGTTCAACAACCATGTTCAGAGATATGGCGTTCCAGCGCGAGCCGGGCGCCCTCCGATTCAACCCGCGCCTCGTCGACACGCCGTTGCAGTCGGTCGTATTCCTCCTTTGCAGACGTCGCCAACTTGCCTTGAAAAACCGTCACAGCGCGTGAAAAACTGGCCGTTTTTGCTTCGTAATCAATGACCAGGCGCGCCTTTTCTTTGCAGTCCATCGTTTGCTCTTCGCGCTCTTCGCCGACCTCAGATGTCAGACTCCGGCTTTCCGTTTCGCGCTCTCGCCGCCACTTCGCTTTTGATGCGATTGAGCAGAAGCGAGTGATCGTAGGGCTTCGACAACAGCGGGCCGTCCTCGCAGAGGTCCTGCGCCTTGGCGGCCGCCTTCTGGACGGTGCCGGCGAGAATGATCTTTGCGTCGATACCGTTCGACCGCATCCAACGCGCAAGACCGAAGCCATCGATCTTGCCGGGGCTGCTCACGTCGGCCAGCACGATGCCGATGGCAGCGCTGCCCGTGGTCAGCACCTCAACCGCTTCATCGGTATTCAGGGCTTCAACCACCTTATAGCCGCAGTCGCGCAAATATTCAGCGAGCGGCTTCCGCACGAGCACGTCGTTCTCCACCAACAGGATATGGGGACTAGTCATACCGCTTCACTGTTCGACGTGAAACCGCCCCCCGCGTCGTCCAGAATGGCACGGATTTTCTGAGCCACGTCGCCAAGTACATAGGGCTTCGTCATCAGCGGCGTTCCGTCGATCTCGCCCGGCAGCAGATGCCCAGACGTCAGGATCACCGGGATATGCGGGTAGAGAAGCCGCACCTGCTGGGAAAGGCCTATGCCATCCAGCGACCCTGGCATGCGCACATCCGAGAAGACCAGCCCTACATCGTTATGTGACCGCAGGTATTCCAGAGCTTCGTCGGCTGTACCAGCCTCGATGACATGGAAGCCACAGTCTCTCAGGTAGTCGCATATGACATACCTTACCAAAATCTCGTCTTCAACGACGAGTATCGACGTGCGTTCTTCTTCCGAGTCGGATGCAGGCTCGATCATCTCACCCCCTTTCCGACACAATGCCCAAGCTGGTCCCAGGTTCCTGGAGCGGCACGAGCCGGGCGCCGTAGCGCGCCTCGGCGCACAAAAAGGACGGACTGGCCGACGGAGCGCGTGACCGGTAGGAGTGATCAGGGTGGGGCAGGCAGATGCAGGAAACTCTCGTGCAACACCTCCGCAGCATGGGCGGAAATTTCTGCGCATCGGCAGAACGATTCGACGGGACTGACGGGGGCCGCACCGACGAGCATGTGTTCCAAAATCTCCATTGGGGATTGGAACTGTTGCTGAAGGCCTACCTTCACCATCGCGGGTGGACGGATGCGCGCTGCATCGCAGATGTCCGACACGATCTCGGCAAGGCGCTCGCCGCGTGCGAGCGGGAGGGGCTCGAGGGTATCGACCCCGAGATTCGCGCCTTCCTGCAAGCCCTCAGCCCTTTTTCGCGTGTCCATCGTGTGGCCGAGTTCGTGGAGGCGGGCGCCGCCGGCTGGACTGCGGCGGACGCGATCACGGTGAGCACCCGCCTTCGGAAAGCACTCGCCAGCGGCTTTTGGGTGGAGGGCGGCGAGGGATGAAGCCTTTCCCCGGGCCAGCCCGTGCTCTCACCGAACCCCATCTGCGGGCGGCACCCCGGAGGCCGTGCTGAAACTCCGCGTCGGAGCGAGGCACGGCGACGCGCCCTGCAAGACACGACTTTGGCGCTGTCCAACCCTACTTTGGTTCACTGGACAAAAGGGAGCCGGGTCAGGAGAGAGATTTGTCTGATGAGAGCGAAGGTATACTAACCAGAGTCAAGCGCTGGGCGCGACGGATCAAGCGGGACGTCGAGGCGCTCTGGATTGCGGCGCGTGATCCTCGCGTTCCTTGGTATGCCAAGGCGGTCTGCGCCGCGATCGCAGCGTATGCGCTTTCACCGATCGACCTGATCCCCGACTTCATCCCCGTGCTCGGTTATCTGGACGAGATCGTCCTGTTGCCGCTGGCGATCCTCCTTGCTGTGCGCCTGGTCCCACCTCAACTCATGGCCGAGTTTCGCGCGAAGGCCGACTCGCGAGCGGACCGTCCTGTCAGCTGGGTGGCAGCCGCGTCCATCGTCATCCTCTGGATCGCGGCCGCGATCCTGCTGCTCTGGCTGTTTTGGTCGAGGCCTATGACAGGCTAGAGCGCCGCGTTTTCCGCGCATCCTGCCCCGCAAGGCGCCCATAAGAGGATGAGGGCAGCGGCTATCGCCGTGACGGGTTGAGGGTCGAGAGAGAGGCTCCCGGCCGGCTCGTCATGGAGATGAGTCATGACCGAAGTTGAAGTCCTGGATACCCGCCCCGATGCGCGTGGCGGCTACAAGGTCGATGTCAGTCGAGGTGAGCGAATCGGCCGCGTGTCGTCCGAGTGGTTCAACCGACCGGCCGACGAACGCTACCTATCACTGTCCGAGCTGATGGCGTCGGTGAAAGGGCGGGCCGCGCGCAGTCGCACCCGCACCGTCGAGAGCGCCGCCGTTCGCGTCGAAGCCAGCCGCGACAATGCCGAGCGGCTCGACCTGGTGCTGCCCGGCTCCGAGGCGCCGGTCGCCCCCACGCACTGGAGCTTCGGCCAACTCGCCGCGCTGGTCGGCGCGCCGGCCGCCTATCTGCGCCAACTTCCGGCGCCGCTGGCGGGCATCAACCTACAATACGGCCTCACCTCGCACCGCGCCGAGCAGGTCAAGACTCTCGAGACCGACGATGGACGCGTCGAACTGCGCGCCGTCACCGGCCCGGACTATGGCCGCATCTTCGACCACGAGCTGGTCGCCGCGGTGCAGCGCATCGCCGGCAACGGCACCGGCGACACCCGCTGGAAGGTGCCAGGCGTGCTCGATTGGTCGACCGGCTTCTACAATCCGCGAGTGGACATCACCCAGGACACGACGACGCTCTACGCCAGCGACCGAGACGTGTTCCTCTTCCTGGTCGACGACCTCAACCCGATCGAAGCCGGGCGCCTGCCCGACGGCTCGCCTGATCTCTATTTCCGGGGCTTCTACTGCTGGAACTCGGAGGTCGGCGCGAAGACGCTCGGGATGGCCAGCTTCTATCTCCGCGCCGTTTGCCAGAACCGCAATCTCTGGGGCGTCGAAGACTTCGAGGAGATCACGATCCGGCACTCCAAATATGCCGCTTCCCGTTTCGCTCACGAGGCGGCGCCGGCGCTGACGCGCTTCGCGAACTCTTCACCGGCGCCTTTCATCAATGGCATCAAGGCCGCCCGGGCGCAGATCGTCGCCCGCACGGACGAGGACCGGACCGACTTCCTGCGCAAGCGTGGATTCGGCAAGGCCGAAACCGCCAAGATCATCGAGGCGGTGCTCGTCGAGGAGGGCCGCGCGCCGACCAGCGTCTTCGACTTCGTCCAGGGCATCACCGCTGTCGCCCGCGACAAGCCGCACCAGGACGCGCGGCTGGATCTCGAAGCCCGGGCAAAGAAGCTCCTCGACCGCGCGGCCTGACTCCTGCCGAGCCGTGGAATCGGCTTTGCCGGTTCGCGGCTCTCCGGCTCTGCGCTTTTCCTGATCCACGTTTCTGCGGCGTCGCTCTCTTCAGAGGAAGAGGGCGGCGCTGCGCTTCGTGACGGGTAGGAGGCCGAGAGAGAGGCTCCCGGCCGCCCGTCGTGGAGTGAAGACCATGGCCCAAGCGGCATCGAAGAAGATTACCCTGTCGTCCTCGCGCGACATCCCCCTCAACAAGCTCGTGCTCTCCCAGTCGAACGTCCGGCGCGTCAAGGCCGGCGTCTCGATCGAGGAGCTCGCCGAGGACATCGCCCGGCGCGGCCTGCTGCAGGGCCTGTCGGTTCGCCCCATCGTCGGCGAGGACGGGACCGAGACTGGCATCTACGAGATTCCGGCCGGCGGTCGGCGGTTCCGGGCGCTGGAGCTTTTGGTCAAGCAGAAGCGCCTCGCCAAAACTGCCCCCGTGCCCTGCGTCGTGCGCGACGACGGCATCGCCGAGGAAGACAGCCTCGCCGAGAACGTCCAGCGCGCGCCGCTGCACCCGCTCGACCAGTTCCGGGCCTTCCAGGCGCTGCGCGAGAAGGGCCAGTCCGAGGAGGATATCGCGGCGGCGTTCTTCGTGCCGGTCGCGGTCGTCAAGCAGCGGTTGAAGCTCGCTTCGGTGTCGCCGCGCCTGCTCGACGTCTATGCCGAGGACGGCATGACGCTGGACCAGCTGATGGCCTTCACCGTCTCGGGCGATCATGAGCGCCAGGAGCAGGTGTTCGAACGACTGACGCAAGGCTACGACAAGCAGCCCTACGTGATCCGGCGCATGCTGACCGAGCACGCCGTCCGCGCCTCCGACAAGCGGGCGCAGTTCGTCGGGATCGACGCCTATGTCGAGGCCGGCGGCACGGTCCTGCGCGACCTGTTCCAGGCCGACGATGGCGGCTGGCTGCAGGATGTCAGCCTGCTCGACATGATGGTGACGGAGAAGCTCCGGGAAGCAGCGGCCGAGGTAGAGGCCGAGGGCTGGAAGTGGACCGAGGTCGCGACTTCGTTCCCCTACGGCCATGTGTTCGGCCTTCGTCAGCTGCGCGGCGAGGAGGTCCCCATTACCGAGCAGGAGGAAGCCGCGCGTGCCGCGCTCCAGGCCGAGCTCGATGGACTGGAGGCCGAATACGCCGAGGCGGACGAGCTGCCCGAAGAGGTGGACGCACGCCTGGGCGAGATCGAGACCGCGCTGGAGGCCCTCGATCAGCGGCCGGTCCGGTTCGACGTCGACGAGATCGGGCGCGCCGGCGCCTTCGTGAGCATCGACGCCGGCGGCGGTCTGCGGATCGAGCGCGGGTTCGTCCGGCCGGAGGACGAGCTGCCGATCGAGCCGGAGGCGGACAGCGCCACCGGCGAACTGACCGGCGATGGCGAGGAGACGCGGACCGTCGCAGCTCAGGTCGACGACGATGGCACGGCCGTTCAGGTCGGACCCGTCGAGGAGCCGGAGGAGGATGAGGGCCTGAAGCCCATTCCCGACCGGCTGATGGCGGAACTCACCGCGCATCGCACGATCGCGCTGCGCCACGCGCTCGGCGAGAACCCGGACGTGGCGTTCCTGGCGGCGCTGCACGCGCTCTGCATCCGCGTGTTCTACCGCTACGCGCTCGACACCTGCCTGGAGCTCGACCTGAAGAGCGCCGGCTTCGCCGCTCAGGCGCCCGGGCTCGCCGATACGCCGTCGGCCCGCGCGCTCGATGTGCGGCATCAGGCCTGGGCCAACACCCTCCCGAAGGAGCCGGAAGAGCTCTGGGACGCGCTCGACGGCTTCGATGCGGACAGCCGGCAGGCGCTGTTCGCGCACTGCGTCGCGCTGTCGGTCAACGCCGTGATCGAGCCCTACAATCGCCGGCCGCGGGCGATCCTTCATGCCGACCGGCTCGCGCAGGCGGTCGATCTCGACATGGCGGGCGCCGGCTGGACCCCGACCGTGGACGGTTTCCTCGGCCGGCTCACCAAGGCGCGCATCCTCGCCGCCGTGCGCGAGGCGAAGGGCGACCGGGCCGGTGACCGCATCGAGCATATGAAGAAGGGCGACATGGCGGAGGCCGCCGCGCAGATCCTCGCGGGCTCGGGCTGGCTGCCGGAGCCGCTGCGCACGCCTGGGCGGGCGATCGGCACCGTCGCTGCGGAGACGGCCGACGCCGGCGACGCGGCAATCACGGCGCCGGCCCCGGTCGAGACCGCCGACACCGATGTCGTCGAAGAGACGGCGGAGGACGGCGGCGAAACGGCTATGGGCGAGTTCGATCCCGTCGACGATGATGAGGAAGCCGAGGCCAACGTCCCCCACGCCGTCGCGGCCGAATAACGTTCGTCAACAAACCCGTCTCCACCTCAGGCCCGCCGGCGACGGCGGGCCTTCTTTTTCTGGGGTCGCCTTATGCCGAAAACCGCATCAGACCTCGCGCAGCGTCTCGGCCGTCAGGCGGAAGCGGTCTGCCGCCATTACCTTTCCGCCGGACGCCGCGAGGGCCGCTACTGGCTGGTCGGCGACGCACGCAACACGCCCGGCCGATCGATGTTCGTCCGGCTGAAAGGCTCCGAGTCCGGCAAGGGCGCGGCCGGCAAATGGACCGACGCGGCCACGGGCGAGCATGGCGACCTGCTCGACGTGATCCGCGAAAGCTGTGGCCTCATCGATTTCAAGGACGTCACCGATGAGGCGCGGCGCTTCCTCAGCCTGCCGCATCCTGAGCCTCACCCTGATCAGCGGTCCTCGCGCCAGGCAGCCGCTCCGACCGGATCGCCGGAGGCGGCACGGCGGCTGGTCGCCATGTCGCAGCCGATCTCGGGCACTCTCGCCGAAACGTATCTCCGCAAACGCGGCATTACGGCTTTGCACGCAAGCGGGTCGCTGCGCTTCCACCCTCGCTGCTACTATCGCCCCGACGAGCATTCTCCGACCCAGACGTGGCCGGCAATGATCGCGGTCGTCACCGACCTTAACGGCAGGATCACCGGGGCGCACCGCACCTATCTCGCGCCCCCTGGCATGGATTCGAGCGCAGACGGCAAGGCGACGATCGACACGCCGAGGCGGGCGATGGGCGACCTCCTCGGACACGCCGTACGGTTCGGCGTGGCGGGCCAGGTGATGGCGGCCGGCGAAGGCATTGAGACCATGCTTTCTTTGAGGCAAGTCCTGCCCGCCATGCCCGTGGCGGCGGCGCTCTCTGCCGCGCACCTTGCCGCCCTCCTCTTCCCGGACACGCTGCGCCGGCTCTACATCGCGCGCGACGACGATCCGGCAGGCGACGGCGCGATGGCGACCTTGACCGAACGCGCGCATGCGGTCGGCATCGAGGCGATCGTGCTGTCGCCGAGCCTTGAGGACTTCAACGAAGACTTGCGCATCCTGGGCCAGGATAGCCTTCGGGCAGCCTTGCGGGTGCAGATCGCGGCGCAGGACGTCGCGCGCTTTATGCAGTTGGCGGCATAGGCCGAGAAGGGATGTGGCAGGCAATCCGCTCTCCGCCTCGCTCAGATGCTTTCCCGTGTCGGGGAGGACCGCGCCCCGGCCTTCGAGAGGGCGATCGGCCGGCAACCGGGCCGGACCGGCAATGTCTGCAGCCGACTATTTTCCGGCGCGGCCCCGTTGGGCCGCTTTCCATCGCGAAACAAAATAGCCGGCCTCCGCCATCCTCCGCTGACGCTTCGGCCCTGCGCTTCGCTGCGGGTGCAGGTCCGGTCCGCTCGCCAGCTTTCGTCGCCATGAAGGCCGCGAGGGTCGCGGTCACGACCGACGGAGCATCCCATGAGCGAGCATCACGACCACGAACCGGACCACGCCGCATCTCCCACCGACCATGTCCTCAGCGAACTTCAGCTCTATGGCTACCGTCCCTTCGCGGACGACCCCGACCCGAGGGAACTGCCCGATGGCAACCAGGTGGCAGGCGCCATCGCGGACATCTTCGACGCCCTGATCTCGACGCTCGAAGACACCCGCCTCGAGCCGGACCTCGACGACCTCCTCTGGTCGACGGTCAACCTCTTCCACCGCGCCACCCAGCGGATCGAGCGCGAACTGGACGACAACGAGCAGGCGCAGCGCCGCTCGCAGCGCGAGCAGGACGGCAGCGAGGTGAAGTCGGTCGAGTTGGAACGCCTCATTGCCGAAGGGCAGACGCTGATCGAGCGGCGCGACGCCTTCGAACTGATGCGCGACGAGGCCGCCGAGCAGTTCGAGCGCCAAACTCGCTCATCGTGGAGACCCCGCAGCGGATCGATGGTCAACCACCGCCACCTGACCTCGGCGATGATCGACAGCCGTGACTTCCTCGCGGCGAAGAAGCGGGCCGAGACGCAGGTCATGCTGCCGGCTGGCCCGAAGATCGCCTTCACCGGCGGACTGGACTTCAACGATCACCGTCTGATCTGGGCCAAGCTCGATCAGGTCCACGCCAAGCACCCCGACATGGTGCTGTTGCACGGCGGTTCGCCCAAGGGCGCCGAACGCATCGCATCCCGTTGGGCGGACCATCGCAAGGTGCCGCAGGTGGCGTTCAAGCCCGACTGGACCAGGCACGCCAAGGCCGCGCCCTTCAAGCGTAACGATCAGATGCTGGACGTGCTGCCGATCGGGGTCATGCGTTTTCCCGGCACGGGCATCCAGGACAACCTCGCCGACAAGGCGAAGAAGCTCGGCATCCCGGTTTGGCACTTCGGAGCCGGGGCGAGTTAGCCCCGGACTTCCGCAAAACCATCTATTTTTGTTAGGATTTGCCAATGTCCGACGATCCTATCATGACCGAGATCCAAGCAGCCATCACGACCTTACAAGGTGGTGCACGAGCCGAAGCGCGCCAAGCGTTCGTGGATATCTGGGATAAAATTGAGCGCGATCCAAGACCCCTCCATGAGTGCACACTGGCGCATTTCATGGCCGATGCGCAGGACAACCTGCAGGATGAGCTGGCATGGGACCAGCGAGCGCTGGCTGCAGCGCTGCGCTGCACCGACGCCGAAGCCAAAGGACATCACGACAGCCTATCTATTGCGGCTTTCATGCCGTCGTTGCACCTCAACCTCGGCGACGATTATTTGCGCCTAGGAGACAGAGCGGCTTGCCAGCGCCATCTCGCGGCAGGAATGGCCGCCACCGCAGATCTGCCCGACACCCCGTATGCGAGCATGATTCGCGGCGGCCTGGATCGTCTGGCCGAGCGTCTCAATTCGGTGCCGTAGGACCGCTCCGTTTCAGGCCGCGCACTGTTGCATTCTCCTGCGGGCTCATGACAAGGGCGAAGTCCGGCCCGTATCCAGAACAACCATCGAACCACCCATCGCCGGCCACCATCTCCCGCTTTGCTGCGCTGATCCTTGGTCCGACCGATCGATTGACGCCATCAACCAATAATATGTGGAACGGCCCGCGTAGCAAGAGCTCTCAGCATTCGACTCATCCATGGGACGGTGCGATCAGGCATATCTAAAGATTAGCACCGTCCACGTCTTGAATTACCAGGGCATCGAGATCGATCGAAGGCACGCACCGTAGGTTAATGAACGCAATATCAGCACCATCTGGACCCTTGCCATAACCAAACGCCTCACAACCACATGTCGAACAGAACCGGTGAGCAATGGCATGTTTATTGAAGAAATAATCCGTAAGCACCTCTTCTCCCTGAAGGATCATTAGACTGCCTGATGGCACAAAGGATAGCAAAAACCCCTTCCTTCGACAGTGCGAACAGTTACACCTGACCGCATTCGCTGGAAGGTCTTCGTTAACTCGGAATGCTACCTTCCCACAGTGACAGCTGCCTTCGTAAGCCATGCAGCGCCTCCATACAGCTTGCTACGTAAAGCCAGTTAACAACACGAACGCCCCCTTGGGTGCCTGCCGCGACAACCCGGCCGGGGAGCCACGTAATGGCCACTCGTCAAAGGAGCTGGCACCTAAACCATTGGTCGCAAGACTCCGATTTGCCCCTGGCGTGCATCTGATTGGAAGCAAAGGGGCCTGCGAGCTGCGTCCAACCTACCTTCTAGGCTCATAGCGCAGAGCCACGGCGCCGGAGCTCAGCTCAATCCGATCGACGAGTTTCAAGTCTATGACCTTTGAGAGGCCGGCGAACAAGCTGGGGCCACGCCCCACAATAATGGGCTGGACCACGAACTCATACTCGTCGATCAGGCCCAGCTCCGCCAACGCCATTGGGAGCCTGACGCCACCGGTGAACACCGCCTTCCCGGGTTCTTGTTTAAGCGCCTGGACGGCCTCGGCCAAATCGCCACGGACCAGCTCCGCGTTCCAATCGACCTCGCCGAGCGTGCTGGAAACGACGTACTTCTTCATCGCATCAATGGTCCGTGCGAACGGGTCCGTCCACTCGGGCATTGTCAAGGTCCGCGTCTCCAGCCGCCACGCTTCCTCCATCATCTGGTAGGTGACGCGACCAAAGAGCAGCGCATCGGCGCGGCCCATGCTCGCTATGGCATGGTGATGTGTTGCACGCAGCGCCTCCTCCAGAAGCACCGCGTCCGTAGAGCCGGCGCTATGGTCGACACAACCGTCGATCGTCACGTTGATGGAGTAGAGAAGGGGTCGCACTATGGACGTTGCTCCTTTGTTGCTCTTGCTGAGATAGCCAGGTCGAATTTTTGCAGCTGGCTGGTCAATCCAAGGATTGCGCCGCTTGTCATCTCGGGGTCCGGATGACGATCCGCCGTAAGGACCATCCGGACACGCCCGGCTTCGACGCTCATCTCGACCAGCATGTCATACGGATACGTCTCGACGCCGGGGACGAAGTCCATGTCGAAGCGGATGCGCAGTCGCCGGTGGCGCACTATCTCCACGAGCCGACCGCTCACCCGCGCGGTCTGCCGCATGTCGAGGTTTGCCAGGTAGGCGACCTGCTCGGCACCCACCGCGGTCATCACATAATCAAAGGCGCCGCCGACCCGCAGCTGAAGGGCCGTCATCTCGACGCGCATTCCCTCGGGTGCGAACCACTCCTCCAGCCCTTCTTTCGTGGTCCAAAGCGCCCAGACGTCCTCGATCGATGCGTCATAGATCCGCTCGAACCTGATGGGACCCGCGGCCCGCTCGCTGCGGTGCGCCATCACTTCTCACCCTCGGATTGCCGCGCGCTCCCCCGTCGCGCCAGAGCTGCATCGAAACGATCGAGCCGGCCCTCCCAAAGCCTGCGATAGCTTCGAACCCAGTCGTCGATCGCATGGAACGGCTCAGGTCGGAGCGAGTAGAGGCGCCTTGCCCCATCGGGCCTCATGACGACGAATCCCGCTTCCCCGAGGATTCTCAGGTGCCGCGAAACGCCGGACTGATCGATGTCCACGGCACGAACGAGGTCGCCCACCGCCTGTTCCCCGGCTGCTAGCGCTTCGACGATACGAAGCCGCGTCGGGTCGGCCAATGTCTGGAAAACGCTTTGTTGCATCATGATGCATATGTATGTCGGTGCATATCGAGCGTCAAGCCGCCTGCCCACGGCCGGGACCATGGGCGTTGGCGCCCAGCCTCAACTCCGCTTCTGACGGGGGTAACCGCAGCCCTTCGTCACGGGTCGAGAGGCAGGTGCCGGCCGAACAGCGATCCGCGAGGCTATGTCCTGACCAACCAATAAAGATCGAGGCGCGTCGTACTGGAGAATCCAGCCAAGCCTCCGGTCCAGACGTCGGACCAGCCCCCTTGTCCTTGCGCTGATCCTTGGTCCGGCCGAGGGCCTGACGCCATCAACCCGTAAAGGGTCGGCTATGCGCGCATGCCGCCGCTGCGGCTTCGCCTGCGCGGTGATTGCGGCCTTCGCCCGGACACATCGGGCGCCTGTCACGCGGGGGATGGTCCCCCGCCTCCAGACAGGAGCCGGAACGATGTCCCTCAACCAAGCGCACGCCTTCGCCTTCAGCCTCGCCACGACGCTGATGGTCACCATCGTGATCTTCCAGGCCGGTGACGGCAGCCTCTCCGTCGTTCCCGCCAACGAATATGACGGCGACGCCGCGGCTATCGTCCACGAAGTAGATCCCTTCGCGCTCTAAGCACGATCGGCTCCGCGGAGCGAAGATCCTGCCGGATTTCCGCTCCCGCGCTTGCTCTCTTTCGGCTATATTTCGATCTGCGCCGTGGCGGTGGTGGAAGGCGCGACCCGCAGGCTATTGCATGGAGCACCACCATGGTTATCGGCATCCTCCTCAGCATCGCAACCATCGGCATCTTGTGCTGGCTGCTCTTCACCCTCGCCATCTACGCGCTGCCCCTGTTTGCCGGCGTCGTCGCCGGCAGCTGGGCCTATGAGATGGGCGCAGGCTGGCCCGGCGGCATCCTGGTCGGCCTCATAACCGCCGGGCTGACGCTCGGGCTCGGCCAATTCCTCTTCACCATCACCCGCCCGGCTTGGCTGCGGCTGGCCGTCGGGCTGGTCTTTGCAGCGCCTGCGGCGCTGGCCGGCTATCACGCCGTCCACGGGATCGTGAAACACGCGGTGCCCTCGGAGACTTGGCAGATGCTGTTCTCCGCAATCGGAGCCGTCGCCGTCGGCGTGACGGCCTGGGTCCGGATCGCTGCCGCAGCTCCCGCCCAGTCGGGCGAGAGGCTCGCGGGGGCGTAATACCCATCTGAGGGATGCAGCGGCGGGACCAGACCCTGGTTCAGCGCACCTCCTCGACCAGAGGACGGTCGGGGAGCGGGTGGCTCGAAGCGTCCAGTCCAGCCGAGAGCCGCGCCGTTCGAGGGCTTGCGACGGGGTCGGCGCGGACGCACGCATTGATGAAGACGCGAGCAGCAGCGTCCCCGCCCAGAAGCGGGCTTCGGGGACCGCGCGAGCGTCGTACGCACGCCAAGTTGATGACGATCGCCATCTGTCCGGAGCCGGGCTTTGCGGGCGGCGACAGATCGCTAGGTCTCCGTTGACCCATTGCCTGTTGCGAGCGCACCGACACGGCCTCTTCGATGGGTGTATCTGGCCGAAGGACGGCTTCGCCTCAATCGCCTAAGGCGCAACAGCGCCGTCAAGACTTTCTTCCCCTGCCGGCTGCGCCGTCATTCCTCGCGCACCAAGAAAGTCCCTCCTTTGCTGTCTGAAGCCCTGCGGGTGCGCCGTCGATTGCCTCCGGCCGGGCGATCACCATCGAGGCCGCAATGGTGCGGGCTCGACAGGCAAATCCAAAGGAGACTTCCCATGGCGACCATCGGCACCTTCAAGAAGACCGGCTCGAACGAGTACACCGGCGAAATCGTCACCCTCAGCGTCCAGACCAAGAACGTCCGCATCGTCCCCGAAGCCCGCGCCAGCGGCGAGAACGCCCCCAGCCACCGGGTCTTCGTCGGCCGCGCCGAGATCGGCGCCGCCTGGTCGAAGCGCTCCAACGAGGGCCGCGACTATCTCGGTCTCAAGCTGGACGATCCGAGCTTCACCGCTCCGATCTACGCCAACCTCTTCGACGACGAGGAAGGCGAAGGCTTCAGCCTCATCTGGTCCCGCCCCAGCCGCCGCAACGGCGACTGAGGCCCCAGCGAATGCCCCGCCCGGCAAAACCGGGCGGGGCGATCTTTCAGCTCTCCGGCACCTTTGGCTTTGCCGTACGGCCATCGATTCAGCTGGAAGGGAGATGCGCTCCAAAGGCAGCCGCGAGTGCCGCCTCCAGCTCGTCGAGCCGATAGGGCTTCCGCAACAATCTCAGGCCCTCTGCGTCGCCATCCCGCTGGCCGTCGCTAAACCCGCTCGTGAGCACGACGGGCAGGCCCGGACGGCGGCGCGCGAGTTCGCGGGCGAGTTCAATGCCGCTCATGCCGCCCGGCATCACCACGTCGGAGAACACCAGATCGGCGGCGTGGCCGTTCTCCAGTTGCGCGAGCGCGGACGGCGCGCTCTCCGCCCGGCGAACCGTGAAGCCGAGCCCCTCCAGCATCTGGCCGGCCAGCTCCGCGACCTCGTCATTGTCTTCAACTAGGAGAATCCGGCGCTCGCCCTTCGGGCCTGGTACCTGTATTGCGGGTGCACTCGCCTCGACAGCCGCCGCGAGCGGAAGGCTGCTGGCGCGCGGCAGGTGTAGGATGATCCTCGTCCCCTCCCAGAGACGGCTCCGCACCTTCACATGTCCCCCCGACTGCTTGGCGAAGCCGTAGACCTGGCTGAGGCCGAGCCCGGTGCCGCTCCCGACCTCTTTGGTCGTGAAGAAGGGATCGAAGATCCGATCCAAGATGTCAGGTGCTATTCCGATGCCGGTGTCACGAACTTCGATCCGCACGAATTCGCCGGCCAGACGACTTTCGCCACGGCCGTCCAGTCGCGCATTGCCAGCGAAGATCGTCACGGTCCCGCCCTGCGACATGGCATCCCGCGCGTTGACGACCGTGTTGAGGATGGCAAGCTCGAGCTGCGTCTGGTCCGCCATCACCGGCCAGAGGTCTTCCGCAAGCTCGATCTCGAGCGCGATATCCTCGCGCAGAGCCCCTGCCATCAGGATGCGCATGTCATCGAAGCGAGCACGCAAGTCGATCGCCTCGGGCGCCAACGACATGCGTCGCGAGAAGGCAAGCATCTGGCGCGTCAACGACGCGCCGCGCGTGACGGCCTGGCGCATGCCGGAGACAATCCGCTCGCGGCGCTCCGGGTCGGGAGCCCGCCCCAACATGTCCAGCCCGCCAGAGACCACCATCAGAAGATTGTTGAAGTCATGGGCGACGCCGCCCGTGAGCTGGCCGATCGCCTCCATCTTCTGCGCCTGCCGGAGCGCCCGCTCGGCCTCCTGCCGCTGCTCCATTTCCGCCGCCAGCCTGCGGTTCGCCTCTTCCAGCTCCACGGTGCGTTCGCGAACGCGCTCTTCGAGCGTTTCGTTGAGGCCGCGCAATTCCTGCTCCTGCGCCCGCAACCGCGCCTCGACACGCTCCCGCTCGCGCAAATGGTCGCGCACCTGATATTGCCGCCGTCGCGCCCGGAGCGCCGAATGCAGGGTGCTGACCAGCGTTGCAGAGCGAAGCGGCCGCTCCAGCAGCACCAGATTGCCGAAGCCTGCGAAGTGTTCACTGCCGCGGCCGAACCCGGCGCTGCCGCGCGAGCCACTGGCCGTCACCACCAGGATCGGCGGCTCCGACCACGCGGGCTGCCGCGCAAGACAAGCCTGCAGCATGGACATCGCGGTCGGTGGCGAGACCTCCTCCTCGACGACCACCACTGCCCCGGCCCCTTCGTCCACTCCCCGGCATAGATCGGCGAGCGTGGCGACGGTCTGGGTCGCAAGTCCTGCTCGCTCCAAGATCGCCGCGACCGTGGGACCGTCCCGACGCGACGGCGCCAGGATCAGCACGCGCTCGTCACGTTCTTCAGCGCCCGGGATTTGCGTCATCGCGGGCGTCCGGAAGGGCCTCGGGACTTCCGACAAATCTGGGCGCGCCCGACAGGACCCCACGGAAGGAACGAATCGGCGGACCGACGCTGACGCCCTCGCCAGATATCAGACGATATTCGCGAATCGTCGTCTCGTGCCGGCCGCTGCGGCTCTTCAAGACTGATATCGCCTTGCGGACCTCGCCTTCAGCCTCGAAGTAACGCAGCAGGACGATGCCGTCGGCGAGGAAGCTGAGATCGATCGGCGCCGCCACGTCGCCGACCATGCCGTGCTGGGCCATGATCAGGATAGTGACCACCCCTTGATTCCCGAGATACGCCAGCAGCTCGTGCATATGCAGGATGAGCGCCTGCTCCTCCGGCATCGACGCCATATAGCTGTTGAGGCTGTCGATCACGACCAGCTTCGCGCCCGCCTCGACGTTGCGCTTCACCTTGTCGACGAACTCGCCCGGTGACAGCGTCACCGGGTTGATCTGCTCCCAGACAAGCGTTCCGCTCTCTCTCGCCGCCTCGATCTCCATGCCGAGCCCTGCGGCTCGCGCCTCGGCGGTGCGGTAGTTCTCGTCGAAAGCGAAGAACGCCACCCGCTGCTCCTGGCGCGCCGCCGCCATCGTGTATTGCAGCGCGAGCGACGACTTGCCGACGCCCGACGGACCGATCAGGAGCGTGCTGGTCCCACGTTGAAGCCCTCCGCCGAGCATCTCATCGAGCGGCCCGACATCGCTCCGCAGCACATCTGCCGTGAACTCGGTCCGATGCTCGGCCGCGATCAGGCTCGGGTACACCAAAATACCGCCCTTGCAGATTGCATAGTCATGATAGCCGGTGCGGTAATCGACACCGCGCAGCTTGGCGACGCACATGCGGCGGCGGAAGACGCCGTATTGCATCCGCCGCTGCTCGAGGGTGACGACGCCATGGACGATGCTGTGCAACTGAAGACCTTGCGCGTTGTCGGTGAGATCATCGAGCGCCAGGACGGTGCATTGCTGATCCGCGAAGAAACGCTTCAAGGTCAGCAGCTGGCGGCGGTAGCTTAAAGAGTCGAGCGCGAGGAGACGCAATTCGGTCAGGGCATCGATGACCAGGCGGTCCGGCCGGAGCGCTTTCACCTTGTCGATGATCAAACCGACGGTGTGGTCGAGTTCGACCTCGGCGGCGTGGATGATGCCCTGCTGCTGCTCCGGATCGGCTTCCAGCGGCGCGACCTCCAGGATGGTCAAGCCATTCAGGTCGAGGCTGTGGCTGAGTGCGGTGGCGCGCAGCTCGCGCTCGGTTTCCGACAGCGTGATGTAGAGGCATCGCTCGCCCGACCGGACGCCTTCTAGGAGGAACTGCAGCGCGAGCGTGGTCTTGCCGGAACCCGGGGTGCCCTCGACCAGGTACATGTGTTCGCGCGCCAACCCGCCATGCACGACAGAATCGAAACCGGCGATGCCACTCGCGGCCAAGCTATCCAGTTGCGGTCGGTCTTCCACGGTCGACGCTCCCCGGTGCAAACACGCTTGGAGCGCGCGGCCGGGTCGCACGACCTCAGTTCGTCACAAGGCCAGCCCCTTTGGCGCAAGACTCCATCGCAGCCTGTAACTTAACAAAGCCGGTTTGGTTCAAACAAGCTTGCCTGATCTTGCAGATGTCTGGGACTGCGCGTCGCCCAAAGGTCGCGATCAGCCCGACGAAGCTGTTTCTTCATCGAAAAGTTGCCCAACCACGACCGTGTGGTTCTTGACCTCCGGCCGCCCCATTCCCAAATTTCTGACGCGCCGGACGCTCGATTGAGGTCCGGCTCCGAGGGGCGTCCGGCGCTCCGGGCGCACCTCATTCAACCATGTTGCTTTGAGAAAGGACATGACGATGAACGTGCGTGATCTGATCCCCTGGGGTCGGGAAACCGATCAGACCCCGACCCCCTATCGGAGCGGGACTCCGAGCCCGTTCCTGTCGCTCCATCGCGACATGAACCGCCTGTTCGATGAGGCCTTCCGCGACTTCGGCGCGCCCGGTCTTTTCGGCCGCACCCCGGCGTGGCCAAGCGTCGAGGTGACCGAGACCGAGAAGGACGTGCGTATCGCCGCAGAACTCCCCGGCCTGGAGGAGAAGGACGTCGAGGTCCTCATCGAGGACGGCGTCCTGACGCTCCGCGGCGAAAAGCGCTCACACACCGAAGACGCGGCGCGGCAGTTCAGCGAGCGGATCTATGGCCGCTTCGAGCGCCGCATCGGGCTCGGCTTCGACGTCGAGGAGGAAAAGGTCGCTGCCGACTTCAAGAACGGCGTGCTGACCATCACCCTGCCGAAGTCCGAAAAGGCCCAGTCCAAAGCCAAGCGCATCGCCATCAACGGCGGCGCCCAGGCGCAGTAAGCCTGACGAGGCCAGGGGCAGACCCAGCCGGGTCGTCGCCCCCGGCCTTTCCTTTGCCGTACGCGGGAGGGACAGGTCATGAGCTATGTCTGGAAAGAAATAGAACCCGCGCAGCCCCTGTCCGAGACAAGTCGCACCGACCTCGGCCGCCGCGCGCCGCGTGCGCACAACCCGGACTCGGTGTTTCCTCCCGATGCCGTCGCTCGGATCTTTCGCCCCTCGCGCTCGGTCATGACCTCGGGCAAGGCGCGCACGAAGCATTGGATTCTCCGCTTCGAACGGCAAACCCCACCCTTCATCGAGCCTTTGATGGGTTGGACGGGTGGTGACGATCCGCTGACGCAGGTCGAACTCCGGTTTCCGACCCTCGAATCCGCGGTCGCCTACGCCCGACGCCAGGGTCTAACCTATGTCGTGAACTAAGCAGATCCGAAGGCGCCGGAGCAGCGGCGACCGGCAATTCTGCGCGCGCCCACCGCCATTCTGGTGCGCTGAATCCTCCTTGGGCTTGTGGAGGCGGACGGCTCGATCCCCCTCCGATCACAGTCGATTTGCGCTCATACCTAGGGGTCTGACGATACGGCTCATCTGATCAATTGGGCCAAACATCAGCAACGGATCAGGCGACCGAATCAGGTTGGCCGCTCCGCCCGGAAAAGTTGCCCCGAAACGGAAAAACACTGGCGGCTCCGACACAAGGACGACTATTATAGATGGGGTATTCGGAGCGTTTAGCGGTCGGCTTTAGTTGCTCCATAGTCCGCAAAGCGTATAGGCGAAGCGTTCAAGCGGCTTCACCAAATAACGTCTCTATCAGCGGACATTCTGGCAGCGTGCCGTCGGCGCATT
>NZ_JBFRGM010000023.1:0-87461 GCF_052115345.1 Mesorhizobium sp. 2RAF21
GCCGCGCGTATCAGCCGGCTGTCTTCGATCAGCCCCGTCACCGTCGAGACATGCACCTCACCCGACAGGCCATCGAAGGCGGAACGAGCCTGATCGATAGACAGCGATGCGACGGCGCCGATCAGGGGATTGTCCAGGCTCATGCCGTCCAGCGCCGAAGCCGTGGCGATCTGGTTCGGCGTCTGGCCGACCGAGGCGAAGGCGAGCCCGCTGCGGACGACATCGAGATAGGCGGAATTCGGATCGTAGGCCAGCGCCGGTGCCAGGAACGGAGAACTGGTAGCAGCCGACAGGCCGGCGAAGGTGCCGGCAACGCCGCCACCGGCGGTCAGGATGGTGTAGCGATGGCCAAGCTGGAGCGGGCCCGAAATCGAGACGGTACCGCCGGCAAGCGTCGCCGTGCCGGTCACCGCGATGCGATCGGACTGACCGGCCGCATTGGTTTCGACCGCGTAGGTCGAGCCCGGATCGAAGGCGATGTTGCCCGCCACGTTCAACGTCCCGATCGAATTGCCAGGCGCGACGGTGCCACCGCTGCCGACTACCAATCCACCCAAGGTTCCAATACCGCCCAGCGATGCGCCCGCACTCACCGTCACCGCACTGGTCAGGCTGGCGCCGGGATGGGTGTCGTCGCCGACAACCAGTTTGCCGCCATGGACCGTCGTGGCGCCGGTATAGGTGTTGGCGCCATTCAGCACCAGCGTGCCGGAATTGTACTTGGCAAGCGAGCCGGTCCCCTCAATCGGGAAGCCTATGACCGCGGTGTCGGTGAAATCAGCCACAATGGCGCCGTCATTGGTGATGGAAGGCGCAATCACCGACCCGGATTTCCCACCATTGCCAATGAACAGCGTCGAGCCTTGATCGATCTTGACCGGGCCTGTTGTAACGACGACGGAGCCTCCATCCGCCACGATCAGCTCGCCGGGAAGGAAATCGCCGCAGCCGCAGGGCGGCAGACCGATCATCAGCGTTTTGGTTGTCAGTCTGGATCCCGCGCCGGTCACCACCACCTGCGACGGGCCCAATCCGGTGGAAGTGGGATCGGAGGCGACAATCATGTCGCCCGCGATATTGACGGCGCCACCCGCCGAAACCGTCAGCAAACCCGTGCCGCCACCGAACAAGTGGCCGACGCCGAGGAAGGTCGACACATTCCAGGTGGAGCCCGGTCCGGTAACCACGGCACTCGCGGGAGCAAACGGGTTCTCGATAAGGGCCCCGCTTAGGCTATCCACAACCGCACCGCCGCTGACCGTCATCGCAGCGGCATTGGCCATGAATCCGACGAAGGTGAAGCCCGAAACAGTCGTTTTCGTATTCATGCCGTCGACCAGAAACGCGCCACCAACAAGGAGATTGCTGGTCGACAGGTGCGCCCCTGCCAGCACGTTCAACGAGCCGGCTGTTGCAACCCCCATGGTGGTGAGACCCGCCCCAACGGCGGTATCGAAGGATGCGCCAGGCCCGGTCAAGGTCACGGTTGCGTCGGGCGCGATCAGCAGGTTGCCGCCGATGCTGCTCGCCCCTCTCAGCGTGAGTGAGCCGCGATCCAATTCCAGAGAACCGGCACCGGTAATCTGGCCGCTGAAATCGCTGTCGACGGCGCCGGCTGCGCCAACATACAGCGTTGTATTGTCATTCGTGGTACCGATATTGACCACGCCACCGCCGGAAGCACCGTCAAAGAGGCCCAGCACATCGGTATGGACGCCGTCGGCGAGGCTGAGCGTGGCGCCGGAATTCACGAACGCCACCGAATTGGCCGAAAATCCCGTATCGGCTCCTGCAACCAGCTTGCCGCCATCGACGATGGTGTCGCCGCTATAGTCGTTGTTGCCGGTGAGGATGGTGGTGCCGGCGATCTGGTGCAACGAACCTGTGCCGGTGATCGAGGGCGAGAAGGTGTAAGCCGGATCGGTGTGGTTGAAGACCAGGCTGCTGCCATTGGAGACGAGCGCCACGGTGCCGGCAAGCAGCTGGCCGGCCGCCTGGGCGGCAGCACCTTCCGCAGCACCGATGTTGATCGTGCCTGCGGCTCCATTCGCCGACAGGCCGGCATGGATCGTGCCGGTGCCGCCGCTGACACTCAACGCCCCGCTGTCCGCGACGGTCAGCGCGCCGCTGTTGAAATGGCCGACAAAGAAGTCGGTGCCGCCGCTCGCCCACTGCGAGCCAGAGCCGGTGATGGTGACGGAACTCGCTCCGCCAGCCCCGATGATGCCGCTAAAGCCGCTGCTGACCGTGCCGCCCGAATCCACCAACATCGTGCCTGAACCACGATCGCCGACAACGATCTGACCAAAGGTGGACCAGTTCGATCCAGGCCCCGTCACCTGCACGGCGGCGCCATCCGAGATGTAGCCGGCGGCCGCGGAACCGCTGCCGAGCCGGCCGCCCGCCTCGATCCGCAACAGGCCGCCGTCGACACGCGTCGTGCCGAGGAAACCGCCACTGCTGTCGCCGGTCAGCACAAGCGTGCCTGCGCCCTGCTTGACGAAATTTGCGCCGCCACCGGCAGTGAGGGTGCCCGCCAAAGTCAGCGTCGTGCCCGTGGCCGTATCGATGCGGCCGCCGAAGTTACCAAAGTTGATCGTGTGATTGCTAGTGAACGTGCTGGTCGTTTGCAGTGTCGATCCGGCGCCGAGCCCCGTGGATGGCACATAGGCCGAAGCGCTGGTGATCGTCACACCGCCGGCCAAACCACCCAGATTGGCGTCTTTCGAGACCGAGATTACTCCATCCGCAACCGTCGTGCCGCCGGTATGGGTATTCGTACCCGTCAACGTCAGCGTGCCGGTGCCGGTCTTGGTAAGCCTGACCACGCCGGCCGGCGAGCCATCCTCGATGGTGCCGGCGAAGGTCGTTGACGTGTTGTCGCCGCCCGTCGTCAGCATCGCGGCCGGGCCGCCGGTGTTGGTGACGAGGCCATTGCCCGAGAGGGAACCGATGGACTGATTGTAGCCGCCAAGATCGAGTATTGCCGGGGCGCCGATGGTAAAGGCGCTATTGTTGCCAAAGACATTGGCTGCGCCACCGGCGAGCGTACCGGCCACGAGATGCGTTGCCCGCGAATAGGTGCTGAGCGTGTTGGTCAAGGTGAGTGTGCCGACGCCGATCTTGGTAAAAGGACCTGTTCTCGCGCCCTGATCCCCGACCAACCCGATCAGCGTGACATCGAAGCCATTGGTGTCGATGGTGCCGCCGCTGTCGCCGAAATAATAGCCGTTGTTGTTCAGCGTACCGCTGGCGCCAGCCTGCAGGGAACCGCCCAGGAAAACGACCTGGCCTGTCGAGGTTGCCGACGTGTCGTCAAATCGCAGGATACCAGCCTGCAGTTCAAGCCCACCGTAGATCACGTTACCGCTCCCGGGGGTGTTATTGGCCAGGACCAGGGTTCCCGCACCGGTCTTGACCAACACGGAAGCGTCGCCGATATCGACGATCCGGCCACTGTAGATTCCGGTACCGGTGGACACATTCATCGCAATGCGCGTGTCGAAGAACAGCGTATTTGCGATGTTGACATTATTCTGAATATCGATGGTGGTGCCGTTGTAGGCAGTTACCGCGCTTGTGCCCAACGCACCAGTGGCTCCCAGGCTGAGCGTTCCCCCAAGGATTGTGGTGCCGCCGGCGTAGCTGTTGGAGCCATTGTTGAGGGTCAGTGTTCCGCTGCCGATCTTCTCCAAACCGAGCCCACTAGAGTTGGCGATCTGTCCATCGAAAATAGAGCCGATGCCCAGTGCACCGACGCTCAAAGTGGCAGGGAACGGACCGGTGTTGGAGACGGAGCCGCTGCCTTCAAGTGATCCGAGCGAGAACGACCCAGAGCCGGCAACGGTCAGAGATCCACCATCGAGGACAAACCTGGCGCCAGCGCCACCGACGGCCCCCGATGTGGAATCCAGATGCAAGCTCCCGCTGCTCTCTGCCCGGTAGACAACGTTTTGCCCGGCATCGATGCCATTGAACGTGAGAGACGAGGCCACACCGGTGACGGTGAATGTCTGCGTCAGGCCGGTGGCGTTGACGACATTGCCGTTGATACCCAGATTGGAACTGTTCGAGATATCGATCGAATAGGCTCGAGTGGGATCGCTGAAGGTGACACCTCCGACGGAGCGATTGCCAGCGGACGCCGGATTGCCAAGATTGATCGTTGTGTTTGCCGCCGCTGGACCGAACGTGACGTCCATAGACGTGGAGCCCACATCCGGCGCGGTGCCGCCGTTCCAATTGGTATTGTCGGTGAAGTCCGAGGACGTGCCGAGCCAGTCATTGGGGGCGGCTCGAAGCGGCGCTGCCTCGGCGACAATGCCAAAGGCCAGGATGGCGGAGAACAGCTTCCAGTTCAGCGCAAGCGCTGGCCCATGGTTCGATTTCGCCGCCTTGGCTACGTTCGGCCTGGCCGGCAACACGCGACCCTGACGTGCCTTTTGCGGCTGACGATATGACATGGGTACCCCCACCCGTTACTAACGCACGCTCATGCCCGCGCTGCCATGCCGGCTGCGCTGACGATTTGTCGATTAACGTGATTGAGGAGATGAAATGGGACTGTGAATGCGACCGGCACGGCTGCAACCGACGGCGGCGCCGGCACAAACCGACACACGCAAAGCCGCGCTCACACCTCATGCGAGCACAGTGCACGGATCGCGCCATGCGCGGCCCAGCCGATCCCCAATCGCTCCCCAAGCAGTGCCCCTGCCCTGCAAACCCTTTATTCTTATAGCCTAAATTAAGGCCGGCATCACGCCTTTGGTCAAGTCAAACCGGATTCACCCAAAAAAAGTCGGCTTACCGGAACGCTCAAGCGAAATGGCGACTGCAGGATTGCGCGGCGCCCCCCGGCGCCGCTTTCCACCAGGGGTTGAAGCGAACGCGGGCAAATCCAGCAAAGAGGAACGACGCTTGGCCGTCAGCCCTGCGTCGACGCGCAGACCACCGCCTGTAGGGCTCGTGTCGGCCGCGCTCAGTCCTTGGCGCGCTCGACATAGGAGCCGTCGGTGGTCATCACCACCACCCGCGTGCCGGTGACGATGTGAGGCGGCACGGTGGTCTTGACGCCGTTGGAGAGAATTGCAGGCTTATAGGAAGACGACGCCGTCTGACCCTTGGTGACCGGCTCGGTCTCGACCACTTCGAACACGGCGCGCTGCGGCAGGACAAGCGCGATGCCGACGCCTTCGTGCACCGACACCGTCGCCGTCATGTTTTCCTGCAGATAGGGTGCCGCGTCGCCGACCACGTCTTCGGAGACCGCGATCTGGTCGTAGGTCTCCGGGTTCATGAAATGGAAGCCTTCGCCGTCCTGGTAGAGGAAGGTGTGCTCGCGGTCCTCGACATAGGCGCGCTCGACCTGCTCGGTGGTGCGATAGCGTTCCGACACCTTCACGCCGTCGGAGATGCGGCGCATGTCGAGCTGCGTGACAGGCGTGCCCTTGCCGGGATGGATGTTCTCCGCCGACAGGATCACATAGAGCTTGCCGTCTTTATCGACGACGTTGCCCTTGCGGAGGGAGGAGGCGATGACCTTCACCATGGCACGACCTTACATAGTTGTTTGGCAAAATCCGGCTCGACGATGCCTTGTGAGGCGCCTTAGCGCATCTTAAGAACCGCCGCCAGTGTTCAAAGCAAAACAGTGCACCGATGATTGAAGCCTCGCCCTGGTGGACTCCTGACGTCCACGCCGACCGCCGACCCCGGTTGATGATGCGCAACCGCATCGCCGCCGCGATCCGGAACTGGTTCACCAGCGGCGATTTCATCGAGGTGCAGACGGCGATCCTGCAGACATCGCCGGGCAACGAGACGCATCTGTCCGCCTTCGCCACGGAAGCGATCGGGCCGGATGGCGGCCGGCAGCCGCTTTACCTGCATACGTCGCCGGAATTTGCCTGCAAGAAGCTGCTGGCCGCCGGCGAAAAGCGCATTTTCAGTCTCGGCCCGGTCTACCGCAACCGCGAGCGCGGGCCGCTGCACCATCCCGAGTTCACCATGATCGAGTGGTACCGGGTCGGCGAGACCTACGACCAGCTGATGGCGGATTGCGCTGAACTTTTGTCGTTGGCGGCCGAATGCGCCGGCACAAAACGCTTTGTCTATCGCGGCCGCGAGGCCGATCCTTTCCTGCCCCCCGAGCGATTGACGGTGGCCGAAGCGTTTCGGCGCCATGCCGGCATCGACCTCCTGGCCACGGTCTCGCCCAACGGCGACACGGACCGCGACGCGCTTCATGCCGCGGTTGCGCAAGCCAGCCTTCGCACGGCGGCGGACGACAGCTGGTCCGATCTGTTCAGCCGGGTGATGGTCGAGAAAGTGGAACCCGAACTCGGCATGGGCCGCGCGACCATCCTGTGCGAATACCCCATCCCCGAAGCCGCCCTTGCCCGGCCGAGCCCAGCCGACCCGCGCGTCGCCGAGCGGTTCGAGCTCTATTGCTGCGGCGTGGAACTGGCCAACGCCTTCGGCGAACTCACCGACCCGGTCGAACAACGCATCCGCTTTGGCGCCGACATGGACGCCAAGGAAAAGATCTATGGCGAACGCTATCCGATCGACGAGGATTTCCTCGCCGCGCTGGCGACGATGCCCGAGGCAAGCGGCATCGCGCTCGGCTTCGACCGGCTGGCAATGCTGGCGACCGGCGCCCACAGGATCGAGGATGTGATCTGGACGCCGGTGGCTCACCCCCTCGCTTGAGGCTGCTGCAACGCGGCTTGCGACAGTGCCGGCGCCGCATCGGCGGTCCAGCGCATGGCCGAGGGCCGCGGCGATAGGTCGAAATGCCGGCGGCCGAGCAGTGCATTGACGATGACCGCGCTGCGCCATGCCATCAAGCTGAGCTGCGGCTCGGCGATGCCGTGACTGTGGCGACCAGCGTTGAGCGCGAAGATGCGCGCGCTTGCCGGGCCATCCCATTCCACCGAAAAATCGTCGCGCAGCCGATAGAGACCGCGCTCGTCGAGATCGAGCCGATCGGCCAGCGGCGCCAGGAACTCCGGCACGGTGAAGACATAGCCGGTGGCCAGAACGATGGCATCGGCGCTGGCCATCTCGACACTGCCGTCGAAACCATTGCGCATCACCAGCCGGAACTCGCCGCCCTCGCAGCGCAAATCGAGAACCTCGCGATGCGGCATGAAGGCGAGGTCGTGCTCGTCGGCCGACAGATGACGCAGCGCATAGCTCTTTTGATAGATGGCGCGCAGCGTCGAGGCCGAAATGCCGTCGCCGGCCAGTTTCTGCTGCGCCACCGTGGCCTGGCGGCGCGAATGCGGCAGCGCGTGGAAACGCTCGACATAGTGCGGCGTGAAAAATTCGTCGGTGAAGGGGGAATCGTCAAGCGTCTGAAAGTTCTGCCGGCGGCTGATCCAGGCAATCGACTGGCTTGCTGCTTCGGGTCGCGACAACAGATGCTGCATGATCTCGGCGCCGCTCTGGCCGCCGCCGACAACGACGATGCGTCGGCCTTTGAGACCCTCCAGCCGGTAAGCAGCTTCGCTGGTATGGAAGCAGGACTGGCCATGGGCCACCTGCCCCCAGGCTGGGATGTTCGGTTTCAGGCCGACACCGAGCGACAGGTTGCGGGCCATGCATGCGTCGTCATCAAGGCGGATGTGGAACAGCCCGTCCTCGAAACGAACCTCGCGCACCGGGCGGCCGAAGCGCAGATTGTCGAGGTTACCGGCGACCCAAGCCAGATAGCGCGCAAACTCGCGCCGAGGGATCGCATCGAAATCGGCGTTGAGGAATTCATAGAAACGCTTCTGCGAGACCAGGTAGCTGGCGAAGGTCCAGGGGCTGGTCGGCAGTGTCGCCGTCACCAGATCCTTCATGAAGGAGGTCTGCAATTCGACGCCCTCCAGCATCATGCCCGGATGCCAGTCGAAGGCCGGCTTGTCGTCGAAGAAATGCGCCTTCGCGGCCGGGATGGCGTCGAGATGCGCGGCGAGGCTTAAGTGAAATGGGCCGACACCGATGCCGGCGAGGTCGAGGACTGGCGATGTCATGGGACAGCTCCGTTGTTGGTCAGGCCGCTTTGCCCCGGCCGATCGTCAGGCCGAGATACAATGGATTGTCGAGTTCGGTGCCGAGTGCCGGGACCGGGCGTTCGCCAGCGTCGCCATAACCGATGGCGAAGCGGACCTTGTTGATGGCGATGCGCGGCATCTTTGGCTGGAGCAGGTCAAACAGGCGGAACCGCTCGGCGAGTTCCGGATGTCGCGACTGGTAGCGAACGACGCAATCGGCCAGAACGCGATAGAAAACGGCCTCGTCGAACCCGTCGAAATCGGCCAGCGCGGCCGAGACGAAACGCAGCACGCTGGCGATGTGGCCGGTTTGCAGATGCTGGAAAAGATGCGCCGGCGGGCGCTTCTTCAGCGTGGCGCGCACCGCCGGATCGAGCGTGGCGAGTTCGACGAAATCGACATCGACGAGATCGAGATCGCCCTGGAAATCCTTGACCGCGACGCCGACCGGGACATCGCCCTCGAGGATAACCGTGATGTTCTGCCCATGCGCGATGAAGCCGACGCCGTAGCGGCACAGGAAGTGGTAAAGCGGCACGAAGACGGTTGAGAACAGGCGCTCCAGCCAGGCTTCGTGACCGAGACCGGACAATTCGATCAGCGCGCTGATGACGGGACGGCCGCCCGCATCGCATTGCGGGAGCGCGCCCATCATCATCGGTCGCCGCCCTTTCGGCAGCCCCTGCAACGGGCTTTCGCGCCAGATGGCACCCAGCATTTCGAGATGCTGGTAAGGCGCTTCGGGGATGCGCTCGAACTGTGGGTGCGGATAGAAGGCACCAGCCACCTCGCCCAGAACCCGGACCGGTTCCAACGCCGGATCGGTTGCCGCCATCCCGGCCAGCCAGCGCGACAGTGCGGGGCCGATGTCCATGTATTTGCCGGGCACGCCGCGCCAGGCCGAGGTGTTGAGCACCGTGAGCGGCAGCTTCACATGCAGCGCCTCGGGCCGCGAGACATTGGCCAGCGTGCGCAAGGACTGCTGCGCGGCGAAACGATCGCCGAACTGGCCGAGCGGGACGATGCGGCCGGCGGCGATCTCCCCGGCATAGGTTGCGGCGAGCATGGCCTGCCACTGCCAGGGATGGACCGGGACGAGCGCATGCGTGTCGGCGGAGATGCCGGCCGCATCGCGCGCGGCTTCCAGGCGCGCCCGCTCGCTACGGTTGAGCGCCGCATTGAGAAGTGCCGCTTCATCCAGACCGGCATCGAGCGACAGGCGCAGATGCGAGCGCGCCGCGGCGATCCAGAACAGCTGGAACTCCGATCCGAATTCCGGCGAATAGGCCTGAAATGCCTCCAGCCCCCAGCCGATGCGGCCCTTGTTGGCGGGAGCCTTCGGATGGCCGTCGAGCAGGCGCTGCAAATCGAGATCCGGCAGACGGGCAAGGTCGAAGGCGGTCAGCGGCTGGCGTTCGGCAAGAATGCGCGTATCGGCCATGAGGGTGTTGTAGAGCTCCCTGGCATAGGTGCTCAGCGTGGGCGCCGAGATGTCGAGCACGGTCCGCGCATCGACAAAGAAGGCGACGGCATCGTCGGCCGGCTTTTCCTCGGGCGCGGCCCGGACAAGCGTTTCGGGATCGATCGACAATTGACCCCAGATGCGCCGCGCCGCGCCGAAGCGGTAAGCGAGCCCTTCGCCGAGCGGCACTTCCCAACGCCTGTTGGCGGCATCGAGCGGGCGGGCGGTCAACACCTCCTCGTAGGTGAGCTCGGAGATCGCACGCGCCAGGATGGCGCGGTTGGCCCGCCGCCACAGCTCGCCGGTGACGACCCGCCCTTTCTGCAACGGGCCGAGCGCCATACCGGGCGCCGTCACAGCGGCACCTCGTGGAAGAAGCGCTCGCGCTCGCAGCACACCAGCATGGCGCGCTTGTGCGGGAAATCGAACTCCTTGACCTTGTCGTAGGCGGCGTGGGCGCAATAGCTCAGCATCTTGTGGTTCGACGCGCGCGGTTCGCCGACGATGCGCTGGGTGCGGGGATCGTCCAGGAACAAATAGTGCGTGACCGAGCGGAACAACGCCAAGGTCTTCGGCCGGCCGAGATGGCGCTTGTTGCCGATCAGCGCGTGCCAGCCGCGATCGTAGTCCTGCGGTTCGTAGCAGGGTCCGAGCCGATCCTCCTTGGCCCAGTAGAATTCCAGATAGCCGGTCGGCTCGCCGTCCAGGCTGGCGATGGCGCCGAAAATGTGTGGGTCCTGTTCCTGTGCGGAGAGATAGGCATTGAGCTCCTCGCGGCTCTGCGCCAGTTCCCAGAAGAAGGACACCCGGCCATCGTTCATCCAATCATGGAAGAGATCGAGATCGCGGTGGCGGTCAATTGGCCGGAAAGCGATGGTGAGGCCAAGTTCCGGCAACCAGCGTTCATAAAGCATGCCGTTCGGGCGCGGCGGGCGCAGCGGCGGCAACCGGTCGGCCGGACCGATTCCGGTTTCGAGCGTGGGATAGGTGAGGTGCGAGGCCTGCCTGCGCCACAAAAGCGGCAATTGGTTGAACTTCGACCTCTCGACAATTGTGCGCTGTCTGCTGGCAACGGGTTCGTCGGTATGCGCCGTGGCGAGCGCGATCACCGGCCAGGCTTCCTCGACCGGTGGCAGCAGTATCTGCCTGACCTCGTGGAAACGACAAAAGATAGCGTCGGCCAGCGCCGCCAGCATCTGCGGCTGATCCCGCCGGCCCGGCTCGAAGGCAATGTCTTCGAGAAGCAGGCCCGCCTCATGCCGGGTGAGCGTCGCCCGTGCCATCGCGGCACCGACGGATGACGCGAGCTTGAGATGAGCGCCGTCGAAATGGACTTCGAAGGCACCGTCGTCCGACCCCAGATAGTGCTTGCTCGTGGCCAATATGCCGGCGGTTTCGCCGGGCCTTTCTCTCTGCTGGATGTTCATGCAGGCTTCCTCGTGAAAAGCGGGTTTGGCATCTGGACGTAGCCGGCAAGCGGGTCGGTGACCTCAGTGTTTTCGTTGGTGTTTTTCAACGAAAACAGGAAATTGCCCTTGGTGCCGAGTGTCGGTGAACGGAGCAGATAGTCGAGACAGGCCAGGTTGCCGGATGGCCGCGCCGCGAGCCGTTCCAGCAGCCGCCGAAAATACGCGAGCAGGTCGTCCTCGCTGGAAAGCCCGGCATCGGCCAGCGCCGAGATAGCGGCAAAGACGCCGTTGATGACCAGGTAGTAGCCGAGCAATTGCGCGGCGGCAGGTGCGTCGAAGACGTGATCGCCCTTGCCGCCGGCCGAGGGCAGGTGCTTGCGCAGCAGCGGTAGGAATTCGCTGACATAGCCGGTGCCCTGGCAATCGCGGAAATAGAGCCGGTCCGGCCAGCCGTCATCCAAGCCCACGACGAGATTTTGCTGATGGGCGCCGAACAACAGTCCGAATTCAGAGAAGGCGAGGAAGAAAGGTTCGACCGCCACGTCCAGGAAACGCTCGAACCAGCGTTCGGCGGCGGCCTGCGGCTGCAACCCCTCCCGCTTCGCAACAAAATGAACGAGATCGGACAGGTGGCTTTGCGCCTGGCCGGGGTGGCGCTCGCAAAGCGCGCCAAGCACCGCCGCCTTCGGCGCATCGCCGTGCCGGAAGGGATTCTCGCGAAACGAGACGATCGTGCTAGCCAAAACGGCGCAGTCGAGGCCGTCGCGCAGCGCCATCCAGGCCGGCTCGCCAAGCACGGTAAGCGTCGGGCATTCTTGCGCCAACCGCTCGCCCAGAGCGCCTTTGATCAAGCTGTGCACGGACATGCCGCGGTCGCATTCGCGGCGCTCGATAACACGGCGGGAATTGGTGAGCTTGAGATCGAGCGAGAATTTCATCATCCAGTCGCAATCGGCGCAGTGAATGGTGCGCAGCGAGGTCGTCGCGCGCCAAGGCGGGCCACCGAGGCCGAGATCGCGCACCAAGCCAGCCTCGAACAATGCCTGCACCGCCGGCATCAGCATCAGCCGCGAGGCCTGCCAGGGATGCATGGGAAAAAGCCGCATGCCTTCGGCGCACTCGGCCTTTGCGAGCAGGCCGGTATCGCCGCCGGCGAGCCCCTGCACCATTCGCCCGACATCGTGTGGCGCGACGGAGCCGCTGACGAAGACATCTGGATGGACCGCCCACCAGCGCAACTGGAACGAGCCGCCATATTCATGGCCGAAGCGGCGCGAATCCTCGCTGGAGAATTCGTCGCGGCTCAGCGGCGTGGGGTGCACGGCGTGGCCGAAGCGCAGCGCGCTTTCCGCCCCGATGAAATCGGGAATACCGTCGGCGAAAGGCCGCACCTTGCCCCGCGCGGTCGCTACCTCTGCCACCGCCGCGACACTAGCCGCCGCACGCCGGAACAGGTTGAGCCGACTGGCCAGGCTGGAGTGTTCGCAGATGTCGGGCTCGCGCAGCAACATGGCGAGCACGTCGAAAAGGCCGATTTCGACCGGGTCGGTCCTGCCGCCCGACAGCAACCGCAGCGGCCCCGCGAAACCGTGATAGCCGACACTGGACCTGTGCCGCACCGGCACGACCACCACGACATCGCTGGCCGGCAGATCGAGGACGAGAACCTCGGCCGCGCCGAGAGAGGAGGCAAAACGCGCGGCGGTATCGAAGCGGCAGCCGCCCCACTCCCGGATCAAGGAATTGAGCAACCTGTCGACCGACGGCAATATAATGTCTTGTATTTCTCGATTTATATCAAAATACATCTCGATCGCCTAAAGTACTTGTAATCATAAAACTGCTGTGGAATTGGAATTACTCGAAATAATCCGCGGCAACTTGACGAAACATGACCCCACCCATTTCCACCACTGATACAAAACTCGTTCGACGCCTCGCACTCGGCGTCATGTCTATTGGTTTCGGCCAGTCGGCCTTCGTCGTGCTGATACCGCTGATCATGGCGCGGCTCGGGCTGGCGACCATCGATCTTGGTCTTGCGGTGGCCGCGGGCACCCTCGCCTTCCTGGTCGGCGCGCCGTTGTGGGGCAGCGTCGGCGGCAGCATCGGCCATGGCCGCCTGATGCGCCTGCTCGGGCTTGCCATGCTGGGTGCTCAGGCGCTTCTGGTAGCGCAATTGTTGATGGGGCAAAGCGCCTATGCTTTCGTGCTGGCCGGGCTGGTCGCCTCCCGGCTGATCTACGGTTTCGCGGCCGCCGGCGTGATGCCGACGGCTCAGGCTTGGCTCGCCGGCACGATCGAAGCCGAGCGTCGGCAAGCCGCCTTCGGCCTGCTCGGCGCCGGCCTCAATCTTGGCCGACTGGCCGGTTCGCTGGCGGGTGCGTTGGCCGCGATCACGGCGCAACTGACCGTGGCCTTGTTCGCCCTGGCGCCGCTGCTTCTGTGGCTGGCGCCCAAAGGCGCTACCAAGTTGGAACCGGGGGCCGTTGCCGTGCCGAGGCTCTCGCCGCTCGACCACCGCATCCTGCCCTTCCTGCTGATAGGCGTCAGCCTCACCGCCGGTTTCGGGCAGGTGCAGATCATGCTGGGGCCGCTGCTGCAATGGAAGCTCGGCCTCAATGCCAGCGGGGCGACCGCCGCAACGGGTGCCGCGCTGGCGCTGGTCGCCGTCGCCATGATCACGGTGCAGGTTCTTGCCATCCCTAGACTGCGCTGGAGCGAGCGCAGCGGCATTCTTGCCGGCACCGGATTGATCGTGGCCGGAATGGCCGGCCTCGTCATGGCGCAAGGTTATGGCGCTGGCGCCGCGGCGCTTGTGACGACCGGTTTCGGCACGGCCTTGGCGACGCCGGCCTATACGGCCTGGCTTGCGCGACGCGTCGACACCCAGGAACAGGGGGCGGCCGCCGGCTGGCTGTCGAGCGCCCATATTGTCGGGCAGACGGTCGGGGCCCTGGTCGGCGGCTTCGCCTTTCACCTGGCACCGATGCTGCCGCTGGTCGGTTGCGCGGGCCTGGCTGTCGTTGCGGCGGCAATCGCCGTCGCGCTGCGCGGACGCATGGAAACGCACCGCTGAAACCATCAACCCGCGCGCGGTCATGAGATGGCCTCCGCCTGACGCTCGGCGGCCGCCGCGCTGCGCAGCATGCCATAGGTCATGATCACGGCGAGGCCTGAGATCGCAGTCGCCAGCACGAAAAGCGGGCCGTAGCCCAGAAGATCTGCGAGACGGCCGGCCAGCATCGAACCGACGAGATAGACGATGAGCTGGGCGCAGGACAGGATGGTGAAATCGGTGCCCGGCTGGTCGGACGAAGTGACCGACATGAACAGGCTGTAGAGCGCGACGATTTCCATGTAACGCACCATCGTCTGCAGGAAGGAAGCGCCGAAGATTGGCGCGGCGCCCGTGAACAACGCGAATGCGTGCAGCATGAAGATGGCGAAGCAGATGGTGCGCAGCCCACCAAGCAGCGCCAGCACCGTTGCCGAACCGTATTTGTGCAGGAGCAGCGCCGCGATGAAGGAGCCGCCGAGGCCAACGGTGACGGCGGCGCCACCGGAGAGATAGCCGATCCAGTCGAGCGGCACGCCGGCATCGACGAGATAGGCGCCCTCCATCGACTTCACCAATCCTTCGCTGGCGCGGTAGACCAGCGCGATCCACAGGATCCGCCGCGCTTCGGGCCGGGCGAGGAAATTGCGGATCGACGGCTTGCTGAGCGCGGCCTCCGCAGTGCCGGCCGGGTCGGTCTCGCGCATGGCGAACGCGGCCACCAGCGGAATGAACGAAAGCGCCGCGATCGTGACCATGGCGGCGTCCCAGCCGAAGCGGTGATAGAGGACAAGGCCGAGCGTGCCGCCAATTACGACGCCAAGCGCCACGGCGCCGCCCTGGATGGCATTGCCGACAGGCCGGTCGGCCGGGTCGAGATATTTGGCGGCGTAACCGTCGGTGGCGATATCCTGTGCCGATAAAAGCATGGCGACGAAAAAGCCGATCCAGAAGATCGCCATGACGTCGGTGGGTTTGACGACAAGCATGCCGAGCAACGCCGCGATGATGCCAAGCTGGGTAATGATGACCCAGCTGGCGCGATGCGCCCGCGCGAACGGACGGTAGCGGTCAATCAAAGGCGCCCACAGGAACTTCAGCACCAGCGGCAGCATCAAAAGCGACAGCATGCCGATGGCGGTGCGCGAAACGCCCTGCTCGCGCAGGATCGGCGGGATCGCGGCGGCGAACAGATAGGTGGGGATGCCCTGCGCCAGATAGAGCCCGCCAAGAACGGCGAAGAGCCGCATGCGCGAGTTGGCCGGCGATATGCGGGGCGACGCGACCGGGCTCATGCCGGCACCCTCCCCGCCAGATGCTGGGCCAGGAAAGCCTGCGCTTCGGCACGGTCGCGCGTTGCCAACAACGGGAAGGCGAACAGGCCCTGGAAGGTGCGCTGCATCTCCTCATCGGCGGTCGGGCGTACGATGGCGCAAGCGACGCAAGCGCGGTTCAGGCGTTCCCGGCTCGATTTGTACCAGAGATTCTGCGCCTTCTTCTGCTCCGGCGACAGCAAGATCGGTACGGCGAACTCGACGAGGAGGGCAAATCCCTCCTCCAGCGCAGTGACCGCATGCAAGGCGGCGACGTAGCGTTCGGCGTCGTCCTCGCGCGCCGGTGCGAAGCCGGACAGTGTCGCGACCGATCGTTCGAGGGTGAGTGAAACGCTCATGCCACCGCCGTCAGAAGGTGACCTTGAAGGACGCGGCGATGGTGCGTCCGAGGCCGGGCACGTCGGCACCGCGTGTCGCCGAGGCGGTCGGGTTAATGTAGTAGGTGTCGAACAGGTTGCGGACCGCGAAATTGAGCTCCTGGCCGCCGGCGAACTTCTTGGTCACGCCGATATTGGCCAGCACCGCACCGTCTAGCTGCTGGGTGGGAATGCGGTCGCGCCCGGAGAACATCTCCAGCTCGGTACGCAGCGTCAGGTTGTTGTCGAAATGCGTGACGACATAGGCCAACCCCTTGTAGGTGGTGGGGATGCGGTTGTTGGGCAGATACTCGTTCGAACCGATCTTGCCGTCCTTGTTGGCGTCGTACTTGCCCTCGACATAGCCGACCGATCCACCCAGCGTGAACATGTCTGTGAGGTCATATTCGGCGTTGGCCTCGAAGCCCCAGATGCGCTCCTTCTGCTGGGAGACGCGGTTGGCTGCGATGTCGTAACTGACACCGTTGTCGGAGGTCGACAGATAGGCGCTGACGCCACCGCGCACATTGCCCCAGTCGCCGCGCAGACCAGCCTCCCAGTTGTTGACGAGCTGCGGCTCCGGCGCGATGTCGGCGTAGCTGACCTTGTAGTCCGGCGCGTTGGTGCAAGGCAGCAGCGGCCTGATGCTGGTGCCGTAGGCGTCGCAGGTCTCGGCATTGGTGTTCAAGCCGGCGCGTCGGGTGAAGCCACCAATGTCGGTCAGGCTGTAGCCCTGCGAGAAATTGCCGAAGGCCTGCAGTTCCTGAGTGATGTCGAAGACGGCGCCGGCATTGAAGGTGGCAGCGTTGTAGTCGAACGATCCGCCAACGACATCTATGGCCGGCAGGGCGACCAGGTTGGAGCCGACGAGCATGGCCGCGGCCGGCCGCTTGAAGTTATCGACATCCAGATAGAACTGCTCGAAGCGGACGCCGCCCTGGATACGGAAACGCTCGGTGACCGGCACTTCGGCCTGGGCGAAGGCGGCGACTGAATTCTGCGTCGAAGGCGCGATCGCGTCCTGGCCGTTGAGCAGCGACTGGGTGGTGTTGTCGAAAGTATAGTCGACGCCCCAGGTGAGGTTGCTGCCCTGGGTGACGAAGTCGACCGGCGTGTTGATGGTGAGGTTGACGCCGGTGCGCTGCACCTCCAGCGCCGTCTGATTGAAGGAGGCGGTCGGGTCCCGGTTCAGCGGCAAAAGCGTCGGACGGGCCGGATTGGTAGGGATATAGACCTGTGAGTTCACCCTGGAGAATTTGGTGAAGGGCGACTGCTTGAAGATGTCGTTGTAGAAGGCCTTCACCTCGAGCTTGCCGAGCGCGAAGTCGCTGTCGGTGTATTTGGCCGTCAGATATTTCGAATCCTCGACCAGCGGCTCACCGGTGTAAGGATCGGTGAAATTGGGCGCGACCGGGTTCACCAGATAGTTGGTGAACCAGTCGGGCTTCTGGCGGGCATAGGTCCAGTCGGCGCTCACCTCGAAACGCTTCGAACCGTTCTCGTAACCGAGCACGCCGGAGAGATCGCCCCAGCCAGTGCGGTCGCCACCGCCCTGCCCCAGCATCGCGTCGGAAGCCATCTCCTTGCCGTGGCCGTCATAGGTGGTGCGGCTGAAATTGCCCGAAGCGGAAGCGAAATAGTCAAAATCGCCGCTGCGCCCCTCGACCTGCACATTGCCGGTCGGGCCGGCCGACTTGCCGAGATTCTCGGTGAAGCCGGAGACGCCGGTACGCACGGTGACCTTCGGCGTGTCGGAGGTGCCGCGCTTGGTGATGAAATTGATGGTGCCGCCAGTGGCGCCGGCGCCGTAGAGGCTGGAGGCACCGTTGATGACTTCGACCCGCTCGACCGTGTCGAGATCGATGGTGGCCAGGATACGCGAGACGTCGCGGAGCGGCGTGTTGCGCGGCACGCCGTCGACCATGATCAGCACGCTGCGGCCACGGAAAGTTTCCGAGGCGCCGGAGATGGTCTGGTTTCGCGGCGCATAACCCGGAACCAGACGCGCGACCAAGTCGGAGGCGTTTTCGTTCTGCCCGACAGCCGTTTCGACCTCGGCCCGATCGATCACCTGCACCGACTGCGCGACCGTGGAGATCGAGCGGTCGTCGCGCCCGGTGATGATGATCTTGTCCAGCGTGGTCGTGGTGCCGCGGGCCGGTTTTTGCGCGTCCTGCGCGAAGGCCGGTCCGGCCAGGATCGAGGAAGACAACAACGACACGATGGCAAGCTTCTGCATAACGCCCCTCCATGGAACTTTCAGGGGCCAGCAACGCCCTCTCGCGGCCCTTGCAACCGCGCCTAAATAACTTTACTAAATGAGTCAAGTTTGTTTTCGCACTGCAGCGAAACGCGAACGGCGCCCCGGAAACGATATCTCGGAGCGCCGTTTTCTGGCGTGATATTATGATATGAAAACAATAACTTGGCGCCACTTTGGCGCCGGGCCGCGCCGACCGTTCAGGGCCAGCGCGCGACGGTGGAAATGGCCGTCAGTGCTTCAGGCGATCGCGCATGGCGTACCACAACATGCCGAGCACATAGAGCGGCCCTCGCAAGGCCGCACCGCCAGGGAACGGCATCGGGTTCAGTCCCTTGAACAAGTCGAAGCGGCCGGTTTCGCCGGCGATCGCTTCGACTAGCAGCTTGCCGGCGAGCGTCGACAAGATGACGCCCTTGCCGGAATAGCCGTGTGCGAAATAGACCTCACCGTCACGGCCGACATGCGGAAAGCGGGACGTGGTGACCGACACCAGCCCGCCCCAGGCATAGTCGATGCGGCGGCCTTTGAGCTGCGGGAAGGTCTGCTCCATATGCGGCCGCACGAAGGCCTGGATGTCGGCCGGCGGGCTCGGCGTGTAGCGCTCGCCGCCGCCGAACAACAGGCGCCCATCGGCTGAGAGCCTGTAGTAGTTGACGACGAAACGCGAGTCCGAGACGGCGGCATTGCTCGGGATGACCTCGCCAGCATCAACCAACGGTTCGGTAGCGACGATGTAGTTGCCCACCGGCATGATGCGGCTTTCCACCTTCGTATCGATGCCGTGCAGCAGGGCGTCGCCGGCGAGAACGACGTGGCGGGCGCGTACCGCACCCTTCGCCGTTTCGACCCGGATGCCGCCGCGACGGTCCACCCGCAAGGCTGGCGACGCCTCGTGGATCGTCACCCCCGCCGCTATCGCCGCGCGGGCGAGGCCAAGCGTGTAGTTGAGCGGATGCATGTGGCCGCCAAGCGCATCGTAGAGAGCGCCGTGATAGGGCGAATCGACGGCCGCCCGCGATTCTGCCGCCGACAGGATGCGCATGTGCGGATAGTCCATGACGGTGGTCAGGCATTCGAGCTCGCGCTCGAACCAGGCCATGTCGCCAGCGCTGATCGCGCAGACCAGATGGCCGGTTTTCCTGAGGTCGCAGTCGATGGCATGGCGCTCGATCATCTCCAGCACCAGCCCCCAGGCCTCGAAGGCGAGGTCGAACAACGCCTTTGCGCGTTCGCGGCCATAGAGCTTGACCAGTTCCGCCGCCCCCTTGCGCAGGCCGACGATCATCTGGCCACCATTGCGGCCGGAGGCGCCCCAGCCGATACGCCCGCCTTCGAGCAGCACCACCTTCATCCCACGCTCGGCGGCATGGAGCGCGGCCGACAGGCCGGTGCAGCCGCCACCGACCACGACAAGATCGGCATCCACCTCGCCCGTCAGCGGCGCATGAAGCGGCGACGGATTGGCCGTCGCCGCATAATAGGAGCGTTCAATATCAAGACCTGAATTGAAGCCCATGATCATGCCTTCGCGAACAGATGATCGCGCTCCCAGGCGGTGATGACACCCTGGAAGTTCTCGAGCTCAACTTGCTTCAGGCGCAGGAATGCGTCGGTGAAGGTCTGCCCCAGCAGATGGCGCACTGGTTCGCACTCGGCCAGGCGCGACAGCGCGTCCTCCAGCGTCCGCGGCAAGGTGGATTTCACCTTGTAGGCGTTGCTGGGCGCCTCGGGCCTGCGCTCAAGTCCCTCCTCGATGCCGAGATAGCCGCAGATCAGCGACCCGGCCATGGCGAGATAGGGATTGGCGTCGGCGCCCGGCAACCGGTTCTCGACGCGCCGGCCGATCCGCTTCGATGCCGGCACGCGCAGGCCGCAGGTGCGGTTGTCGCGCGCCCATTCGACATTGGTGGGCGCGCTGAGCGAGGGACGCAGCCGGCGAAACGAGTTCACGTTCGGTGCAAACAACGGCATGGCCTGCGGAACATAGGCCTGAAGCCCACCGACGAACTGCGAGAACAGCACGCTGTCGCGGTCGTCCTCGCCGGCGAACAGGTTGAGGCCGCTCACCGCATCGACCACCGACATGTGCAGATGCATGGAGCTGCTCGCCTGCTCGGCGATCGGCTTGGCCATGAAGGTGGCCGCCAGCCCGTGCTCGCGCGCAGCCTCGCGCACCAGACGCTTGAACAGAAGCACCTGGTCGGCGAGCTGCAGCGGATCGCCGTGCTTGAAGTTGATCTCAAGCTGGCCGGCGCCGGTTTCGTGGATCATCGTGTCCAGCGGCAGGGACATCACCTGCGCGCGGCGGTAGATCTCATCGATGACCGGCTGGAACTCGCCGAGCGCTTCCATTCCGTAGGGATTGGCCGAGGTCTCGGCACGACCCGAAAGGCCGATCGGCGCGGCCGGTGGCACGGTGGGGTCGGGGTTCGGCGCGGTCAGATAAAATTCGAGCTCCGGCGCCATCACCGGACGCCAGCCGCGCGCCGCATAGAGTTCGATCACCGATTTCAGCACTTGCCGCGGCGCGGATGGCCAGGGCGTTCTGTCCTGAGCGAAAGCGTCGGCGAAGACATAAGCGCGACCGGGGCGATTTCCCGCCGCCGGGCAAAGGCTGGCGAGGTCCGGCTGGAGCCGCATATCGGCATCCTGGTAGGCGCTTTCGTCGTCGGCGGCGCCGCTGTAGTGGCCGGTGATCGCCACCATGAAGGCACTGTTCGGCAGCATGATCGCCGCGTCGGCGGCCGGAGCCAGAAGTTTCGGCGCGGGTACGATCTTGCCGCGCAGCACACCATTCATATCAGGAACCAGGCACTCGACTTCCGAGATCGCCTGCTGTTCGAGCCATTTCGCAGTATCAGTCATGTCCCACCACCACTATCCGCCATGCCGTAATCTTGTCCGAGGTTGCGAGCGGCTTGCCGGGCAGAGGGCCGGAACGTGGGCGTTGGTCGTCAATCTGCATTTTGTCCTCCTGGGTTATTGATGGTCAGTGGTCGAGAAGCGCCAGAATGGCTTCGGCCGCGCGCTCGGCGCCGGGGCGCGCCGCCATATGCGCGGCGTTGGCCGCCAACCGCGCGCGCATGGCATCGTCGCCTAGCAGACCGCCAACAGCGGCGGCAAGCTCGTCCGGCGTCCAATGGGCGCGGTCCAGCCATTTGCCGGTGCTGGTTTCCTCGGCGCGGCGGGCATTGTCGTGGCCGTCCCAGCAATAGGGCATGATCAGCGACGGCACGCCGAAGCGCAGCGCCTCGCAGTAGGAGTTGTTGCCGCCGTGATGAATGAACAGGTCGGCCATGGCGACGACCGACGGCTGCGGGAACCAGGTGTCGAGATGGACATTGTCGGGCACGGCGCGATAGGCATCGCGCAGATTGCCGACATTGACCAGGAAGCGCGCCGGCATGGCGGCGAACACCTTGAGCATGCGCTCGATGAGGTCGACGTCGGTGGAACCGAGGCTGCCAAAGCTCATATAGACCAGCGGCCCGGCATCCCGCGGGAACACCGGCACCTCGTAGGGGCCTTCGGTGCGCACGCAGCCTTCGAGATAGACATATCTGGCGGGATCGAGCGGCGCGGCGCGCTGCCGGCGCACGATGTCCGGCGTGAGCAGAAGGTTGAGCGACGGCGACGGCTCGAGAAACGAACCCGGCGGCAGGGGCGGCAGGCCGCGACTGGCCCGGAACCGGTTGAAACGCTCATGGGCGGGGGCGACGGCATCGACATAGCGGGCCTCGAAGGCATGGCGGCCGTCGGAGTCCTCTGCCGCAAATCCCGAGAGATAGGGCGGCACGGCGGCATCGGGCAGTTCGGTTTCCGCGCAGGACACCACCCGCACCCATGGGCAGCCGGCATTGGCCAGCGCCGGGAACATGGCGACATTGTCGAGCACGATGGCATCCGGGTGAAGCTTCGGCAAAAGCTCGCAGAGCGGCGCCTCGGCCTTGATGACCGTATCGACGATCGCCTCCCAGGTCGGCGCGACATAGGTCTCGATCTGATCGATCGGGTCGAGCCGGAAATGCGGCAGATGCCGTTTCACGAAAGCCTGCCAGTAGTTCTGCCGCTCGCTCTCGGACAGCCGGTCGTCGGTGGGCAGCTGGTATTCCTGGAAACCGTAGTCGGCGAAGACACCGGAAAACCCGGCGTGACAGATGAAGACGGCACGGGCGCCACGCGCCTGCAGCGCCTGGGCGATGCCGACGCAATTCAGCGCGGCGCCGAAACTGGCTTCCGGAAACAGGGCGATGGTGGGACGCGCGCCGCCTGCCATGGGACGTCAGTTCGGCCTGCCGATGGCGCCGAACAGGGCTGGCGCCCCGCGACTGGCCGCATGCGGACGCTGGTTGCGCGAAACACGCAAATGCGCGCGCAGAAGGTCGGCAGCGACCTCAAACTGGCCGCTCTCGAGGTGATCGAGAATACCGAGATGCTCGTGCGTGGATTGCCGCAGCCGGAAGACGCTGACGCCCGACATCGCGCCCGGCAGGCGCCGGAGCTTGAGATGGCCGGCGAGCGCCTCGGCCATGAAGCGATTGGCCGCGCCCTGCGCGATCATGGCGTGAAACTCGGCGTCGATCGCCTGGAAGGCGCGGATGTCGAAGGCCGTGTCCGGTAGGGCCAACAGCGCTTCCATGCGCTGGCGCAGCGTAACGGCGCGCGCACCGTCCAGCCGGAACCCGGACGCCAGGATCGCGGCCGGCTCCATGACGAGGCGGAACTCGTAGCTTTCAGCGCGGGCCTCGCTGCCGTCGAGCGATGGCCGAAACACCCAGGATTGTCCCGGCGCCCGTTCGATGAGGTTTTCCGTTTCCAGTTTCTTTAGCGCCTTTAGTACCGCGCCGCGACCAGCCGCATAGCGCCTGATCAGTCCGCTCGCGGTAATCGTCTCGTCGATGCGGCGGGCGGAGCGGTCGCGCAGGATGGCGTCGGCGATGTCGTCTTCCTCGGCGCTGGGCAATTCGGCCGCGCCGACCATCTGCCAGGCCGGATCGATGGCCAGCCGATAACCGGTCTCGGCCTGCCACTCCACCATGCCGCGCTCGGTCAGCAGCCGCAGCGCCGCTCGCACCGGGGTGCGCGAGACATTGCAGAGCTGCGCGATCTGCTGTTCCGGCAGCCGTGCCCCAATACCGAAACCCCGCTGCCGCACAACGTCGAGAATACGCTGCGCGAGATCCAGATGGTTGGCGCGAGGTCGGCGGTCTGCTGCTTGCATGACAACTCTGGGCTTGGTGCCGTCGCCCTCAGACTTGGCCGATTGTCTCAAAAAGGACAAGTGGCTTCGATGAAGTAGGCGAAAAAATATCGATTGACGTTTTTTTTCTCACAATAGTACTGTCTCTCAAAACGACAAGAAACTGGGAACACTTCGGAGAAGCGGATCATAGCCGCCTTCGACCAGCCATAACGCTGACGCTCGAACAATTGGAGGTTTCGACATGACTGTCCTGCCATGCCGCCGGCGCGGAGCCGGTTCGGCGATGCTTGTCTTTGCGCTCGCGCTGGCTTCGCCGGCGGCGTCGGCCGACCTGGTGATTTCCAACTGGGACGGCTACATGGCGCCCGACACGGTCGACGCCTTCAAGGCCACCAGCGGCATCGGCGCCGAGGTGGTGGTGCATGCCACCAACGAGGAGATCATGGGCAAGCTCGTCGCCTCGGGCGGCAAGGGCTACGACGTGGTGTTCGTATCATCGCCTTTCGCCGAGGTGCTGAACAAGCTCGGCCTGGTCGAACCGATCGACCACGCCAAGGTGCCCAATCTCGCCAATCTGTACCCGGAAGCCACCAAGCTGCCCTACGACCCGGGCAACACCTTCTCGGTGCCCTACACCTGGGGCACGACCGGCCTCTGCTATCGTTCGGATCTGGTCAAGGCGGCTCCGTCGTCATGGAACGATCTTCTGGCGCCTTCCGCCGACCTGAAGGGCAAGACGACGATGCTGGCGACCGACCGCTGGCTGCTTGCCGCCGGCTTCCTGGCCAAGGGCTATTCGGTGAACGAGACCGATGCGACCAAGCTGGCCGAAGTGAAGGACACGCTGATCGCGGCCAAGAAAACGCTGCTCGCCTATGACGACACCACCTTCTATTCCAAGCTGGTGTCCGGCGAGGCGCTGATGGTGCAGGCCTGGGACGGCTGGTGCAACTACGGCATCGATAAGAACCCGGCCATCAAATATGTGATCCCGAAAGAAGGCTCCGACCTCTGGCTGGACACGATGGTGGTGATGAAGGCGTCCGAACACAAGGACGAGGCCTTCAAGTTCATCAACTACATCCTCGATGCCAAGACGCATGCCTGGGCGGCGCTGAACATCGACTACAAGGTGCCGAACAAGCCGGCGATGGAAAGCCTTCCGGCCGAGTTCCTCACCAAGTTCCCCAACCTGACCATTCCAGTCGTGGAACTCGTCAAATTCGAGCAGTTGCGCGACGTCGGCAATGCGCAGCGCGACTATTCCAAGACGGTCAGCGAGATCAAGGCGGCGCAATAAACCGCCATCCCCCGGCGGCGAAGACCCGCCGCCGGGGTCAGAAGCCCTCCCAATACCGGATCAAGTGCAACCCGTGTCGCAAGTGCAAACCCGTTCGACTGTGTTGATGGCGCCGGCGCTCGCCTGGCTCACCGCGCTCATGGTGCTGCCCTGCGCGCTGGTGCTGGCGCTCGCCTTCTTTCGACGCGGCATCTATGGCGGCATCGAATACACTTTCACGCTCGAAAATTTCGGCCGAGTGCTGGACCCGCTCTATACCGGCATCTTCCTCAATTCGGCGCGGATCGCCGGGCTCGCCACCGTCATCGCAGCGGTCGTCGGTTATGCGGCGGCCTATGCGATTGCCTCGGCTCCGCGACGGCGGCAACCGGTGCTGCTCTTCCTCGCGGTGCTGCCGTTCTGGTCGAACTACCTGATCCGCACCTACGCCTGGATCGTGCTGCTCAACCGCGAAGGCCTGGTGACGCAATTGCTGCGCTGGTTCGGCTATCAGGGCGAGCCGCCTTCCCTGCTCTACACCGAAGGCGCGGTCATCGCCGGGCTTGTCTATAACTACCTGCCCTTCGTGATTCTAGCCTGCTATGCGCCGCTGTCGCGGCTCAACCAGGAACTGCGCGAGGCCTCGCGCGATCTCGGCGCCTCGGCCGCCACCACCTTCCGGCGCGTGACGCTACCGCTGACCTTCCACGGCATCGCCGCCGGCGCGGTGTTCGTGTTCGTGTTGTCGATCGGCAATTTCGTGACGCCGGCTCTGCTCGGCGGCGGCCGCTTCCAGATGATCGGCAACCTCGTCTACGACCAGTTTTTGACAGCCAATGACTGGCCGTTCGGCGCGGCGCTGTCGATGACGCTGATCGCCATCATGATGCTCCTGCTGACGATCCAGGCAATGGTGGCCGAACGCGCCTCAGGCATCGGCAGGGCCAAGGCGGGCGCCGATGAATAGTGCTTCCATGCCGCACGGGCTGAAGCTCGTTCTGATCGCCGTCTTCATATTCCTCTATATCCCCATCGCCGTGCTCGTGGCGCTGTCCTTCAACGAGGGTGGACTGCCGACGGCCTGGTCCGGCTTCTCGCTGAAATGGTATGCGGCGCTGGCGGGTAACCGCGCCATACTGTCGGCGGCATTCAACACGCTGATCGTAGCGCTCATATCGACCACCGTCGCCACACTGCTCGGCACGTTGCTGGCGCTTGGCATGGAGGTTCGCCGCAGGCGCGGCCGCATGCTGGAAGCGCTGGTGTTCGCGCCGATGATCATTCCCGACATCGTGCTGGCGATCGCGCTGCTCTCCTTCTTTTCAATGCTCGACATGCCGATGGGCCTGCACACCATCATCATGGCGCATGTGGTGTTCAATCTCGCCTTCGTCTGCTCCGTCGTGCGGGCGCGGCTAAAAAGCTTCGACTGGTCGATCATCGAGGCGTCGGCCGATCTTGGCGCATCGGGCGTGACGACGTTTCGCCGCGTGACGCTGCCGGTCATTCTGCCGGCCGTCATTGCCGGCGCGCTGCTCGCCTTCACGCTTTCGGTCGACGAATTCATCATCGCCTTCTTCACGGCCGGCGCCGGGCGCTCGTCCACAACGCTGCCGATGCAGATCTATTCGATGATCCGTTTCGGCATCACGCCGGAGATCAACGCGTTGGCCAGCATCGTCATGGCGGTAAGCGTGACGGCGCTCGCTTTGTCGCAACGCCTCAACCGCGGGGTCATCGCATCATGAGCGCAAAGGCGACACTGCTCGGCATCGACCAGGTGAACAAGCGGTTCGGCGCGGTGACCGCGCTCGACGCCGTGTCGATCGACATCCGCGAGAACGAGTTCTTCGCCCTGCTCGGTCCGTCAGGCTGCGGCAAGACCACCTTGTTGCGCATCCTCGCCGGTTTCGAAATGCCAAGCGAAGGGCGCATCCTGCTGGATGGCAACGATATCGCGCGGGTGCCGCCTAACCGGCGCCCGGTCAACCTGATGTTCCAGTCCTACGCGCTGTTTCCGCACATGACCGTGCGCGCCAACATCTCCTATGGTCTGGAGATGGAAAGGCTGCCTGCGGCCGAAATCCGCTCGCGGGTCGACGCGATGCTGGAGACGACGCAGCTCGCAGGGCTAGCCGACCGCAAGCCGGACCAATTGTCGGGCGGCCAGAAGCAGCGTGTGGCGCTAGCGCGCGCGCTGGTGAAGCGGCCGCGCCTGCTCCTGCTCGACGAGCCGCTCGGCGCGCTGGACAAGAAGCTGCGCGGCGCCATGCAGCTGGAACTGAAGCGCCTGCAGCATGAGGTTGGCATCACCTTCGTGGTCGTCACTCACGACCAGGAAGAAGCGCTGGTGATGGCCGACCGCGTGGCGGTGCTGCGCAACGGCCGGCTGCTGCAATGCGACACGCCGCACGCCATTTACGAGCGGCCGGCCGACCGGTTCGTCGCGGATTTCATCGGCGTCATGAATTTCCTGCCCGGCCGCGCCAATGGCGACGGGCTCGATCTGGCGAGCGGCGCCAAGGTTTCAGGCGCCGTACCGGCCAATCTCGCAGCGGGTGCGGCCGCGGTGGCGGCGGTGCGGCCGGAGCGCATCGCGCTGTTTCCGACAGAGCCGACCGAGAACCGCGTGCGCGGGACGGTGGAGGCGCTCGCCTATCACGGGCTGGACCTGCAGGTGCACATCCGCACCGACGCCTGCCCGGCGCCATTCACGATCCGCCTTACCGCCGATGCCGCCGACCGGCGCCCGCCGCGCGTTGGCGAGAGCGTCGAAGCCGGCTGGAGCGCGGCCGACACGCGCATTTTTCCCGAGTGATTTGAGGAGGAGGACATGATGCAAAAGACGGTGGCGTTTTTTCCGGAAGCGGCGTTCGGCCCGGCGCTGAATTCGGTCGGCATCGCCCAGGCGCTGGAGGCGCGCGGGCACAGGGCGGTCTTCCTCTCCGACCCCGGCTTTGTCGACGTCTACAAAGGTTACGGTTTCGAGGCCCATCCGGTGAACCTGTCCGAGCCGATGCCGGCCGAGCAGATGGCGAAATTCTGGGAAGACTTCATCAACGGCCACATCCCCAATTTCCGCAAATCGCCCTACGACCAGGTCGACAACTATGTGAAGGATTGCTGGACGGCGATCGTCGACAGCGCCAAATGGGCGCAGAAGGATCTGCCAGGCATTCTCGCCAAAATCCGGCCTGACGTGATCTGCGTCGACAATGTCGTTCTGTTTCCGGCCATCAAGCAGTATGGCAAGCCGTGGGTGCGCATCATCTCGTGCTCCGAAAATGAGATCGAGGACGAGGATATCCCGCCGCATCTCTCCGGTTGCGGCGAAAACGATCATGCCGGGCATGCCGCCTATCGCGACCACTTCAACCAGGTGATCAGGCCGATCCATGATGACTTCAACGCCTTCCTCGCCGGTTCCGGCGAAGCGCCTTATCCGCTCGGCCAGTTCTTCGAGGCGTCGCCCTATCTCAACCTCCTGCTCTATCCGGAGGCGGCGAAGTTCAAACGTCGTCATCCGCTCGACCCCGGGCGGTTTCAGTACCTCGAAGGCTGCGTGCGCAAGGAGGTGCCATATGAGGTGCCGGCCTTCGCCGCCAACAAGGACGGGCCGCTGATCTACGTCTCCTTCGGCAGTCTTGGGGCCGGCGACACGGAGCTGCTCAAGCGCATCATCGCCGCGATCGGCAAAACCCGCTACCGCGCGCTCGTCAATGTCGGCGGCTACAAGGAGCAATACGGGGACGTGCCTGCCAATGTCATCATCGACGGCTGGTTCCCGCAGCCCTCGGTGATCCCGCAGGTCGACGCCGTCATCCACCACGGCGGCAACAACTCCTTCACCGAAAGCCTGTTCTTCGGCAAGCCGGCCATCATCATGCCCTATGTGTGGGACGGCCATGACAATGCGACGCGCGTGCAGGAAACCGGCCACGGCTTCAAGATGCCGCGCTATGACTGGACCGAGGCCGAGCTCGTCGCCAGACTGGAGGACTGCCTGACCAATCCACGCCTCAAGGCCCGCCTCACCGCCACCTCGGCACATATGCAGGCGCAGGACGGCCCGGCCAAGGCGGCGCGCCTGCTGGAAGGCCTGCTGGCGGAGGCCGCGGCATGAGCTCGGCCCCGCATCTGACCCAAGCCTCGACCCGCACCGACCTTGTCGACTGGGGCGTGCAGCCCAACGCGATCGAGGGCGCTTCCCACTCCACCGGGCGGCTGGTGCACAAGGGGCCGAACACCCAGCCGGAGTCCGGCATCTGGGTGTGTACGCCTGGCCGCTGGCGGCTTGCCATTCCCCGCGACGAGTTCTGCCATTTCGTCGCCGGTCGCGCGACCTATCGCAGCGACGACGGCGAAGTCGTCGAGGTCACACCGAACACCGCCGCGATGTTCCCCGCCGGCTGGACCGGCGAATGCACGGTCCATGAGACCATCCGCAACATCTACATGCTGGCCTGAAACCGGCCCAACCAAGGAACAAACATGCCGACACCTGTCTGGAAATCGCCGCTTGCCATGGCCGACCTGGTCGACTGGGGCGTCATCCCCACCATGATCGAGGGCCAGTCGCACACCTCGGGCAAGGTCCTGCACAAGGGCCCGGAGGGCCGTTCCGAATGCGGCCTGTGGATCTGCACGCCCGGCAAATGGGAATGCCACGTCACCCGCGACGAGTTCTGCCACTTCCTGGAAGGCCGCTGCACCTATGTGCACGAATCCGGCGAGGTCATCGAGATCGAGCCCGACACGGCGGCGTTCTTCCCGCAGGACTGGAAGGGCGTCTGCACGGTCCACGAGACGATCAAGAAGGTCTACATGATCCGCTGAGCGGATCGGGAGGTGCATATGGATTTCTCGGCCCATCAACCGGCCCTGTTCGTCAATCCCGGCTATCGGCCGATGATGGGCACGGCCAAGGCGGTGATCGACCCCGCCACGCTGGAGACGGTGGGAGCCATCGCGGCGGCGACCGATGCGGAGATCGACGCGGTGCTTGCGGCGGCGACCAAAGCCCAGTTCGGCTGGAAGAGGCTCGATGCCAAGAGCCGCGCCAAGCAGCTGCACGCGGTGGCCAACGCCATCGAGGCGGCCGATTTCACGCATTGCGCCGAGCTGATGGTGCGCGAGATGGGCAAACCCTATCCGGAAGCGATCGGCGAGATCGCCAATTGCGCGCCGATCTTCCGCTACTATGCCGAAATGGCGCGCGACGACGCCGGCAAGGTGGCCGGGACCACCCAGGCCGGCTCGTTCCAATATGCACGCTACGAACCCTACGGGGTCTCGGTGCACATCATGCCCTACAACTTCCCGATCCTTTTGATGTGCTGGACGGTGGCCGCCTCGCTGGCCGCCGGCAACGGCTGCGTGATCAAGCCGGCCGAGGCGACGACGCTGTCGACGCTCGAATTCATGCGCGTGTTCGCCACGCTGCCGGAAGGGCTGGTCTCCTGCCTGCCGGGCGGAGCCGAGACGGGCAAGGCTTTGATTGCCTCGGAACGCACGCATGCGGTCGCCTTTACCGGGTCCGTTGCGGCCGGCCGCGCGGTGGCGGTGGCCTGCGCGGAACGCATGAAACCCTGCGTCATCGAGGCGGGCGGCAGCGATCCGATGATCGTGTCGGCGCATGCGCCGCTGGACGTCGCCGCCGCCGGCGCGGTGACCGCCGCATTCCATCTGACCGGACAGGTCTGCACCTCGGCCGAGCGCTTCTATGTGGTCGACAGCGTGCATGACCGTTTCGTCGAACTGTTCGCCGAGCGGACGCGGGCACTCAGGATCGGCAACGGGCTCGACAAGAGCGAGATCGGCCCGCTGGTCAGCGAAGCCGCCCGCGCCAAGGTGATGCGTCTGGTGGATGACGCCGTGCGCAACGGTGCGACCGCGGTGACGGGCGGACGCATTCCGCCGGCGCAGACGACCGGCTGGTTCTACGAGCCGACCATCCTGACCGGGGTGACGCCCGATATGGCGATCTGCCGCGAGGAGTGTTTCGGACCGGTGGCGGCGATCTGCCGGGTGAAGGATTTCGACGAGGCGATCCGGCTGGCCAATGACAGCCCATTCGGGCTGGGTGCCTCGATCTTCACCAGCGATCTCGCCGAAGCGCATGAAGCGGCCGAACAACTGGAAGCCGGCATGGTGTGGGTGAACAACCCGCTGATCGACAATGACGCATTGCCCTTCGGCGGCTGGAAGGCCTCGGGGCTCGGCCGCGAACTCGGCCGGCAAGGGCTGGATGCCTTTCGCCGCTCGAAGATGGTGATCATCGACCACAAGCCGACCATCCAGGACTGGTGGTATCCCTATCCGGACAAATGGTTCCGCGCCGCCGGCGGCCGCAAACACGTGTGAGCGGGAGAACTGGCTGACGTGAAGGGCGGCTAGTGCCGTTCGACCGGGCGGCCGGTCGACTGGCGCACGTGGAGTTCCGGCTTGATGAGCTCCTGCGAAGGGCGCACCGTCTGGCCGTTCAGCTTGTCGAGCAGCGCGCTGGCGGCGCGGCGGCCGACTTCGCGCTGGCCGTTCCACACAGTGGTCAGCGCCGGCGTCGCGATCTGCGCTTCCTCGAGATCGTCATAACCGGTCACCGAGATGTCGACGCCCGGCATCAGGCCGGCGCGGGCGATGCCGTTCATCAGGCCGATGGCGACGAGATCGTTCCAGCAGCAGGCTGCGGTCGGCTTGTCCTTCAACGCCAGGAACTGCGCGGCGGCTTCGAACCCGCCCTGCTTGGTGCGGGGTCCGGGAATGCGCCAGGACGGCATGATCTCAAGCCCTGCCGCCTCCATGGCGTTGACATAGCCCTGATAGCGGTCGCGCCCGGTCGAGGTCTGGTCGGTGCCGCCGACCATGGCGATGCGCTTGTGGCCAAGCGAGATCAGATGGTTGGTGGCGAGCGCCGTTCCATAGGCGTCGTCGCCGCGAAAAACGGGCACATGCGCGTCTTCGACATCGCGCGCGATCAGCACGGCGGGGAGGCCATTTTCCTCCGCCATGATGATGTCGGAGGCCGGCGTATCGATGGCCGGCGACATGATGACGCCATCGGCGCCAAGCTGCAGCAGCGTGTCGATGAAGGTGCGCTGCTTGTCGAGCTGGTCGTAGTGGTTTGAGAGCAGGAAGGTCTGCCGGCTGCGGTCGAGCTCGTGCTCGATGGAGCGCAGGATCTCGGCATAGAACGGGTTCATGATGTCGTGCACGACGACGCCGACGATGCCGGAGCGCGATGTGCGCAGCGAAGCGGCGCGGCGGTTGTAGATGTAACCGATCTCGCGGGCGTGTTCCTTGATCTTCTCGCGGGTCGCGCCAGCCACCAGCGGGCTGTCGCGCAGCGCCAGCGAAACTGTGGCGGTTGAAACGCCGAGTGCGTCGGCAATGGTCGAAAGCTTGATCTTCTGTGCCAGCGCCCTTGGCTCCCGCTCAATTTAAACTGTTTAAAAGCGGCTTATGCCATCGAACGACGGCAAATCAAAGCTTTTTTGCCAGCTCTCCGGTTTCGGCGTCGAGCGCGGCGCGGTTGCGAACCCTCAGCCTGTGCTCACGGTGCAGGATGTAGAGGCCGCTGGCGACGATGATGGCGGCACCGCCGAGCGTCCATCCGTCCGGGAACTGGCCGAAGATGAAATAACCGAAGCCGATCATCCAGATCATCTGCGAATAAGGATAAGGCGCCAGCGCGGTGGCGGTGGCCAGCTTGTAGGCTCGGATCAGCAGCCAGTGGCCAAGACCTCCGAAAACGCCAAGCAGAAGCAGGATGAGCCAGTGCCAGCCATCCGGCGGCAGCGTCGCCGAGAAGGGCAAGGTCGGCAGGAGCAGCAAGGATGGCACAAGCGCCGAATAGAGGATCAGGCTCTCAGGCGTCTCCTTGGCGGCCATGCGCCGCGTCATGATGACGTAGAAGGAATTGGACAGCATCGAGCCGAGCGCCAGGAGATGGCCGACACCGAAGACGCCGACGCCCGGCCGCGTGATGACCAGCACGCCGACAAAGCCGGCAAGGATCGCCAACCAGCGCCGCCAGCCGGCCCATTCGCCGAGCAACGGGCCGGCCAGTGCGGTGATGACCATCGGCCCGAAGAAATAGATCGACGTGGTTTCGGCAAGCTGCAGCGTGCGCAGCGCCAGGATGTTGAACAAGGTGGAGCCAAGCAGCAGCACGCCGCGCAGGATATGCGCCGGCAGGTTCGCAGCCCGAAAGCGCGCCAGCCCCTGCCAGGAGCGGAACAGACCCATGACCAGCACGACATGCACGGTGAAGCGCATCCAGGCGATGAAGAGCGGGGCGATGCCTGCCAGCACCAGATATTTGGAAGAGGTGTCGAGAAAGGAGAACGAGACGTAGACAGACAGCATGTAGGCGATCGCCGCCGGTGGCGTCGCACTTTCTTCCTGTCTGTTGGGCTGGTTCACGGCTGCAAGGCGTCACGAAGTTCGATCGTGACCAGCTTGTGCGGGAAACGGCGGCCGGCGGCAATATAAAAGATGCCGCTGGCGCGGGATTCCACGGTGCCGAGGCAGCAGCTCGGCACTCAGGCCTGCATACGCGCGCCCTTGGTGATCTTGTCGACGATCTTCTTGTCGGCGCGCATGGCAATGCCGACCACTTTCGCGTCGTCCGGGGCGAATTTGGCAAAGGTCTCGCGGTTCAGCGAATCGAAGCCGGTCGAGAACATCTCTTCGACATAAAGCGAGATCGTCACACCCCGTTCCAGCGAACGGCGGTGGATGGTGGACAAGGTGGTCTGGTCGGCCGACAAAACAATAACCGGCTGGATCGACAAGGCGTTGTAGATGTTGCCGGCACGGTCGCGATAGGGCTCGCCGATCATCTGCGGAAACTGGGCGGCGACACCGGTGCTGAGGAAGGCGGCGACGTTGAGTTTCTGCCAGACGGCCAGATCTTCCCTCAGCACGATTGTAAACTTGGTGTCGAACATGGCAGCTTCCTATATCAGTTCCGATGACCGAGATGATGCCGACCGATTTATCCAATGAGGCCTTCCAGGGTCTTGGACGTTTGTGCGCGCATGACGGCGGCGACCGCATCGTGCAGGCGCCTGATCTGAACGGCATAGAGCGCATGGAAGCCTGGTTTCATGGCCCCGTCTTCGACCCGCATCGACACGACACCTATGCGATCGGCGTGACATTGTCGGGCGTGCAGAGCTTTCACTACCGGGGCGCGGAACGCCACAGCCTGCCCGGCCAGCTGATGGTGCTACACCCGGACGAGGTGCATGATGGCGGCGCCGGCACCGACACGGAACTGCGCTATCACATGCTCTATCTGGAACCGTCGCTGCTGGCCGACGCCATGGGTGGCGCGCCGCTGCCCTTCGTGCCCGAGGCAGTCGTCGACGACGCGGCGTTCCGTACAACGCTCGCCGGTGCGTTCGACGAACTCGACCGTGGGCTGGACCCGCTGTTTGTCGACGATTTCGTGGCCGAGCTTGCCGGCTTCCTGCTGCGGCACGCTAACCGCCCGGACAAGGTGTTGGGTAAAACGGCTTGGAGCGCGGCCAATCGTGCGCGCGACTATCTCAGGGAAAATGCACTGGAACTGGTGCGGTCCGACGCGCTGGAAGCGGTCACCGGCCTCGACCGCTATGCGCTGTCACGCCATTTCCGCGCCGCCTTCTCCACCAGCCCACATCGCTTCCTTCTGATGCGGCGGTTGGAACAGGCAAAACGGATGATGAGGGCAGACATGCCGCTGGCGGAAATCGCGGCGGCGGCCGGCTTCAGCGACCAGAGCCATTTCAACCGGCAGTTCAAGAAGGCCTTTGGCCTGACACCGGGGCGCTGGTCGTCATTGATCCGTCGCAAAGCGCCGGGCCAGGCCCAAGCGGCGTAAGCCGAAGCCGGGCGTCAGGCGTCCTGTTCTTCCTCTTCCTCGTCGGCGAGCACGATCTCTTCGTCCGACAGGTTCGCCTCGATGCGGGCGAGCAGCTTGAACAGGGTCTTCTGGTCTTTCTTGTCGAGGCCGCGCAGCGCCTGTTTCTCGGTCTTCTTCACCGACTTCTCGATGGCGTGGATGGTCTCGCGGCCCGAATCGGTGAGGAAGATATGCGCCTGGCGGGCATCGGCATTGGAAGCGCGCTTGTCGAGGAAGCCCTGCGCCTGCAACCGGTTGATGGTCTTGGTGATGGTGGGCGGACGTACGCCCAGCCGGTCGGCCAGAGTGCCGGGGGTCTGGCCGTCCTCGCGGCTCAGCGCCAGCATGATCTGGTCCTGCCCGGCATAAAACCCGTGCGCCAGCAATCTGGCAGCGAGCGCGGTTCGCGCCAGCCGGGCTGCGGAATGCAGCCGGCTCATCGTCGCACTTTTATCAGCCTTGGCCATGGTCAGTCTCCTCGACCGCGCCGGACCGGGCAACAATAGCCGTGGCGCTCGGATTGGCAATCATTGTTCAAAGAGGCCGGCCAAACGAAGCGCTTTGCCGGCAAGCCACGCAACAGTCGCCGTGGCTAATGACAGATCATTATTTCAGTTAGATGACAAAGGATTATCGCGCTGCGAAAAGGCAGTGCGATCGAGGCGGCAAACCATCCTGGATCAGCGGTTTGGCAGGTGCAAAAGCGCCAGCGGCGTCCTATATGGAGGCAAATTCCCTCTCGAGGCCCCGATATGAGCGAGACACAGACGCAGATCCCCGTAACCGTGCTGACCGGCTATCTCGGCGCCGGCAAGACGACGCTGCTCAACCGCATTCTCTCTGAAAACCATGGCAAGCGTTATGCCGTGATCGTCAACGAATTCGGCGAGATCGGCATCGACAATGACCTGATTGTGGAATCCGACGAGGAAATCTACGAGATGAACAACGGTTGCGTGTGCTGTACGGTGCGCGGCGACCTGATCCGCACCGTCGAAGGCCTGATGCGTCGGCCCGGCCGCTTCGACGCGATCCTGGTCGAGACCACCGGTCTTGCCGACCCGGCACCGGTGGCCCAGACCTTCTTCATGGACGACGACGTGCGTTCCAAGACCAAGCTCGACGCGGTCGTCGCACTGGTCGACGCCAAGCACCTGCCGCTGCGCCTGAAGGATTCCAAGGAGGCCGAGGACCAGATCGCCTTCGCCGACGTGGTCGTGCTGAACAAGACCGACCTGGTGACGCCTGAAGAACTCGCCAGCGTCGAGGCGACGATCCGCGCCATCAACCCTTCGGCCCGCATCCACCGCACCCAACGTTCCGGCGTTGCGCTGTCGGAAGTGCTCGACCGTGGCGCCTTCGACCTGAAGCGCGCGCTGGACAACGACCCGCATTTCCTCGACGCGCATGATCACGACCACGATCATGAATGCGGCCCGGACTGCGACCACGACCATCACCACCATCATCATGATCATAATCACCACCACCACGATCATGACCATCATCACCACGCTTCGCCTATCCACGATGTGACGGTGCAGTCAGTGTCATTGCGCGGCGGCGAGATGGACCCGAAGAAGTTCTTCCCCTGGATCGAGAAGATCACCCAGATGGAAGGGCCGAACATCCTGCGCCTGAAGGGCATCATCGCGCTCAAGGACGATCCGGACCGCTATGTGCTGCAGGGCGTGCACATGATCATCGAAGGCGACCATCAGCGCGCCTGGAAAGACGGCGAGAAGCATGAAAGCCGGCTGGTATTCATCGGCCGCAAGCTGGACGCCGAACGGCTGAAGTCGAGCTTCGAGGCCTGCCAGGCGGCCTGAGTGTCGCGGCGCGCTTCCTTGCCTGGAGCGGAAAGGTCGAGTAAGCCCCTCACCGGCTACGAAAGCCGGTGAGGGGCTGAATTTTTCGGCGCCGCCATTCGAATATTTGCACGGAATTCTGCCTGATGCCGACAGTCGCCCCGCTTGATATCGATGGCCATTGCATCACCGCCGTCTTCCTTGACGACGTGCCGCATTTCGCCTTCGCCGACGGCGCCGTGCACAGGCTGGACCACGGTCACAAGACCGTTCAAGCCAATGACGGGCTGCTGACCGCTTTCCACGACACGGCCAATGACAGGCTGGTGACCGGCGGCGAGGACGGCAAGGTGTTTTCGGTCAAGGCCAATGGCGTGGTCGAGGAACTCGCGACGGCCGGCAGGAAATGGGTAACCAGTGTCGCCGCAGGTCCCCAGGGCGCCATCGCCTATGGCGTTGGCAAGAGCGCCTTCGTGCGCTTCGCCGACGGCAAGACCAAGGAATTCCAACACCCGCGCACGGTTGAAGGACTGGCTTTCGCACCGAAGGGCATGCGCTTCGGCGTTGCCCGCTACAATGGCGCGACGCTGCATTTCCCCGCCACTGAAGGCAAGCCGACGGAATTGGAATGGGCCGGCGCCCATACCGGCGTCGCCTTCTCGCCCGACGGCAATTTCCTCGTGACCACGATGCAGGAAAACGCCCTGCATGGCTGGAAGCTGGCCGACGGCAAGCACATGCGCATGTCAGGCTACCCCGCCAAGGTGAAGAGCCTGTCATGGAGCGCGCGCGGCAAATGGCTGGCCAGTTCCGGCGCGCCGGCGGCGATCGTATGGCCGTTCCAGGCCAAGGACGGACCGATGGGCAAGGCACCACTGGAACTCGGCACGCGCGGCAACACCATGGTCACCGCAGTGGCATGCCACCCGAGCGAAGACGTCGTGGCGATCGGTTATGAGGACGGCATGGTGATCGCCGCCCGCTTCGCCGATGCCAAGGAAGTGCTGTTGCGCCGCCCCGGCAAGGGCGCCATCACGGCGCTGGCATGGGACCGCGAGGAACGCCGCGTCGCCTTCGGCAGTGCCACCGGCGACTGCGGGATCATCGACATCACTGCTTAAGCATCAGCCGGCGCGCACCACCGCCGACGGTCTGCGCCGCAAAGCCAACCCGTCGCGCATATTCAGCGACAAGAGCACGATGTTGACGGCGCCGGCCGCCAGTTCCAGCGCCTGCACCATCATGAATACCGCATCGAAGCGGCCCTGCCCCGCCCAGCCCGCGAGCAGATAGGCCGACGGCAAAAGGATGAGCATGCCGTTCGCGGCGATGACGCGCATACGACGCTTCTTGCGCGCCACGACCGGGCTCTTCCAGCCCTTGCCCAGCGAAAAGCCCGATGCACCGGCAATCGCCATGGCCGGAACCAGCACGACCATGCCGACGAGAATGCCCGATTTGACCGCCGCGACGGTATCGGCGTCGCCCGAGATTTCGGCGACCGCCGTCGACAGCCAGAAACAGACAACAGCAAGCAGCGCGACGGAACCGGCCGCCGCGTGGATCTTCGCTTTCATGCGATCCTCCACCAATTTGAATAGCAAGCTATATATCATTGCATAGCATGCTATTCAACAGCTATCTCTACACCATGCCCTTTCAGAAAGAACGCTCCGCCGGTTTCCTCGCCAACCAGATGGCACGCCTGTTCGCCAAGGGGTTGCAACAACGCATCCGCCCGCTTGGACTGGCGCCGGCGCAGTTCATGACGCTGCTGGCGCTATGGGACGAGGACGGGCTGAGTCAGAGCGAACTGGTGCGCAGGCTCGACGTCGAACAGGCCACCATGGCCAATACACTCGCCCGGATGGAGCGCGACGGGCTGATCGTGCGGCGTTCCAACCCTAACGATGGCCGCTCACAATCCGTCCACCTGACGCGGATCGCAGCGGCGCTGCAAGGCCCGGCCACCGACGCCGCCCGCGCCCAAAACGGGGCGGCCCTGGCGAATTTCAGCGATGACGAGAAAGAACAGTTCCTCGCGCTGATGCGGCGGGCCATCGCCGCCATGCACGACGAATGACGGCTGGATGCCGGGCCGTCACCCCTACCCCTGAACCAATGCTCCCTGGCGCGGCGGCCAATTGCGGTTTGTCGCCGCCTCTGGCTAGAGTGCCCCGCGCCAACAGGGGGAATGAATGAGCGTAAGCACCAGGTCGAACAGTATCATCGGCGGCATCGATGCCCAACGTGTCGCAAAACTGCGCGCAACCGAAGCGGAAATTTTCCGAAAAGCCCGCCCGAAATCGCAGGCCCGCACCGGCAACGGCATCGCCGGCTATTTCGACGGCGTGCCGATGCACTGGATGACCGACTGGCCAACGCCCTTCCCGATCCTGGTCGACAGCGCGACACGCGCCACGATCACCGACATCGATGGCAACCGGCTGGACGATTTCTGCCTCGGAGATACCGGCTCGATGTTCGGCCATTCGCCGGCGCCAGTCGCGCGTGCCATCCGCAAGCAGGCCGGACGCGGCCTGACCTACATGCTGCCGTCCGAGGACGCGCTGGCGGTCGGCACGCTGCTGCAGGAGCTTTTCGGCCTGCCCTACTGGCAGATCGCCACCACGGCCACCGACGCCAACCGCTTCGCGCTGCGCGTGGCCCGCGCGGTGACCGGCCGCGACAAGATCCTCGTCTTCAACGGCTGCTATCACGGCTCGGTCGACGAGACGATGGTGCGCATCAAGGACGGCAAGCCGATCAACCGGCCGGGACTGGCCGGCGAATTCCGCGACCTCACCCAGCGTGCCAAAATCGTCGAGTTCAATGACCTGCCGGCACTGGAAGCGGCGCTGAAGGCGAAGGATGTCGCCTGCGTTATCACCGAACCGGTGCTGACCAATTCCTGCATGGTGTTGCCTGAACCCGGTTTCCATGAAGCGCTGCGGCGCCTGACCCGCGAGACCGGCACGCTACTGCTGATCGACGAGACGCACACGATCTCGACCGGCCGTGGCGGCTACACCGGAACCCGCGGTCTCGAACCGGACCTGTTCGTGCTCGGCAAGCCGGTGGCGGGCGGCGTGCCGGCCAGCATCTGGGGCATGAGCGAAGAAACGGCCTCGCGCTACGCCGCTTACAACCACGCCAAGGAGCCCGGCTATTCCGGCATGGGCACGACACTGTCGGCCAACCCACTGCAATTCGCCACCATGCGCGCAACGCTGGAACAGGTGATGACGGCGGAGAACTACGCGCATATGGAACGGCTGGCCGACAAACTGGCCAAGGGGCTTGCCGCCGCAATCGAGCGCAACCGGCTGCCCTGGCATGTGATGCGCGTCGGCGCCCGCGTCGAGTTCATCTGCGCGCCCGGCCCGCTCAGCAATGGCGCCGAGGCCGAAGGCGCGCACGTGCCGGAACTGGAAGCGGCCGTGCATGTCGCGCTGGTCAATCGCGGCGTGCTGATCGCGCCGTTCCACAACATGATGCTCGTCTCGCCCGTCACCACGGCAAGCCAGGTGAAACGGCTGATCGCCGCCTTCGCCGATGTTGCCGCCAAGCTCGCGGCATGAGACAAGCCACACAATCACCCTTCAGAGTGCCATCATGACCTCACCTTCCGGCTCGACGCTCGCCGAAGCCACTGCCTTCCTCGAAGCCCACCCCGAAATCGAAGCCTTTGACATCGTGCTGACCGACGCAAACGGCGTCGGGCGCGGTAAAATCCTGCGCAGACACGAACTCATGGGCGTGTATGAGAACGGCCGCCACATGCCGATCTCGATCCTCGGCCTCGACATCACCGGCGAGGACGTGCACGAGACAGGCCTGATCTGGGATTCCGGCGACGGCGACCTGCGCGCCTGGCCGATCCCCGGTACGTTGGTGCCGCTGCACGGCACCAACCCGCCGCGCGGCCAGGTGCTGATGGCGATGTATCATCTCGACGGCCAAGCCATGACATCGGACCCGCGCCATGCGCTCGCCCGCCAGGTCGAGGCGCTGGCGGCCAAGGGCCTGCATCCTGCCGGCGCCTTTGAGCTGGAATTCTTCCTGCTGGCCAATGAGCGCGATGCCGACGGCAAGGTGCAGCCGGCGAATGCCGTGCTAGATGGACGCAGGAGCGGAAAGACGGAGGTCTATTCGGTCGATCATCTGCACGGCATGGAACCGCTGTTCTCGGACATCTATGCGGCAGCCAAAGCGCAAGGCATTCCGGCCGAAACAGTGATTTCGGAATATGCGCCCGGCCAGTACGAGCTGACGCTGAATTACCGCAAGGGCGTGATGCGTGCCGCTGACGATCTCGTCATGCTGAAGCGGCTGGTGCGCATGCAGGCACGCCGCCACGGCGTCACCGCCTGCTTCATGGCCAAGCCCATCGAAAAATATGCCGGCTCCGGCATGCATTTCCATGTCTCGTTGCTCGACGGCGCCGGCAAGAACGTCTTCACCGAAACCATGCCCGGCACATGGTCACCACTGCTGCTCCATGCGCTGGGTGGGTTGGCCGAGACCATGGCCGAATCCATGCTGGTGTTTGCACCGCACGCCAATTCATGGCGGCGCTTCGTGTCGCAGTCCTATGCACCAGTAGCGCCGACCTGGGGCGTCAACAACCGCTCGGTAGCACTGCGCGTGCCGGCCGGCGAAGCCAGGAACCGCCGTATCGAGCACCGCCCTTCCGGCGTCGATGCCAATCCCTATCTGGTGGCGGCGACAATTCTGGCCGGCGTTGCGAAGGGGCTGGAGGAAAAGCTCAATCCGGGTGCGGAAGTGACCGGAAACGGCTATGAGGCGGCCGGCGAAGCCAAGAGCAAGATGCCGGTGGACTGGCGCGCCGCCATCGACGCCGCGCGCGGTTCGTCCTTCCTCGCGACAGCGCTCGGCCCCGATCTACACAAGACCTTCGTCGAGATCAAATGGGCGGAATATCTGCGAGTCGCCCGCACGGTGAGCGAGTTGGACTACCACCTCTATCTGCACGAGGTGTGAGGCAGCGCCGGGCTCGCCTGTAGAGCCCTACCTACCGCACCAGAACAGCCCTGAGGTCGTTGACATTCGTGCCGGTCGGCCCCGGCACGAAGAGATCGTTGACTGCGTTGAACGCCGTCCAGGCATTGTTGCCGGCCAGCATGGCCTTGGCGTCGACGTTGGCGGCGCGCATGCGCGTGACGGTCGAGCCGGTGCAGAAGGCGCCGGCATTGTTTTCCGAACCGTCGATGCCGTCGGTGTCGGCGGCCATGGCATCGATGCCGGCGACGCCGTCGATACCGATGGCGAAAGCGAGCAGGAACTCCGAATTGCGGCCGCCCTTGCCCTTCGCGCGTAAGGTCACCGTGGTCTCGCCACCGGAGAGGATCAGCACCGGTTTCCTGAACGGCCGGTTGCGTGTCGCCACTTCGCGCGCGATCGCGGCATGGACGGAGCCCACCTCCCGCGCCTCGCCTTCCAGCGCGTCGGAAAGGATGACGGCTTCAATGCCTTGGCGCTTCGCCTCTTCTGCGGCCGCTTCCAGCGAGACGGCTGCCGAGGCGATGACATGCACCTCGTTGCGCACGAATTTCGGATCGTCCGGATGCGGTGCGTCGGCGGCTGGCGAATTGATGTGCGCCATGACTGCCTCTGGCAACTTCATGCCGTAGGCAGCGATCGCGGCAAGCGCGTCGGCGCGGCTGCCAGTGTCCGGGACAGTGGGGCCGGAGGCGACAAGGGCCGGATTGTCGCCCGGAATGTCGGACACCACCAGCGACACAACCCTGGCCGGCCAGGCGGCGGCGGCAAGGCGCCCGCCCTTGATGGCGGAGACATGCTTGCGAATGGTGTTCATGGCCGAGATCGGCGCGCCCGAGGCGAGCAGCGCCTCGTTGACGGCGATCTCGTCCGTCAATGTGAGGTCGCCCGCCGGTGCGGGCAGCAGCGCGGAACCGCCGCCGCAGATCAGCGCGATTACGAGATCATCCTCGGAGAGGCCGGAAACGGCCTGTTGCAGCCGCTTGGCGGCGGCGAGGCCGGCGGCGTCGGGAACCGGATGCGCGGCCTCCACCACCTCGAGATGTTTCGTCGGCGCGCCATAACCGTAGCGCGTGACGATCAGCCCTTCGACCGGCCCATCCCACACCTTTTCGAAGGCCGCCGCCATCTGTGCCGAGCCCTTGCCGGCGCCGATCACGACGGTGCGGCCCTTCGGCTTCGCCGGCAAATGCTGGCGAATGGTCAATTCGGGGTCAGCCGCGGCCACCGCAGCATCGAAGATCGAGGTGAGGAAGGTCTTCGGGTCGAGGGTCATCTGCGGGCCTTGTGCGGCTGTCACGTCAATGCGGCCGAAGGATCATGCTTCGGCGGCGGGAAGGGTAAGGCTGGCGCGATCGGCGCGGAGATGATCGCAGAGCGCGTCGACGACGACGTTGTGGTCCTCGCGCTCCGGCAGGCCGGATACGGCGATGACACCGATAACACCAGCGCCCTTCACCGTCACGGGGAAGCCACCGCCGGCCAGCACGTATTCAGCAATGTCCAGTCCCTCGCCCACCTTGAAGGTGCGATCCGGGCGCTGCTGTTCCAGCACCAGACGATAGGTGCTGCGCAGATAGCGTTTCACCACATTGATCTTGCGCCGCGCCCAATCCGGATTGGAGGCATTGGAGCCTGGCATCGCGGCATAGAACAGCGGCCGGTCGAATGTGCGGATATCAACGATGATCGGCAGGTTCTCCCGGAGAGCCCGTGTCCGGATCGCGCTGCCGATTTCGAAGGCAACGGCCTCGTCGAACCTTTCGAAGACGAGCGCCGCCTCCTGGCGCTTGATCGCCTCGATATCGTCGCTCGCGGCCATGTTTCCTCCCAGAACGGCTTGGACCAGCCTTTCGCGTTTACGGTAATCGGCCCTTAGGTCAAGTGCCGATCAGGAATTGCTCACCACGAGATCGCTCTTGGCCGGCTTGCCAGCGACATAGACCTCCTTGACCGTGCGGTCGTCGCCAAGCGTCTGCATGAGGAAAAGCTCCTCGGCCAGCGTCTTGATACGCTCTGAACGCAGCCGCATCGATGGCGTCGAGGCAGAATCGAGCACGACGATGTCGGCGTCCGTTCCGGCTTCCAGCGTGCCGACACGGTCGACCACCGACAGGGCCTCGGCATTGCCGCGTGTGATCTGCCAGAAGGACTGGAACGGATTGAGCTTCTCGCCCTGCAGGGCGATCACCTTGTAGGCTTCGTCCATCGTGCGCAGCATGGAATAGTTGGTGCCGCCGCCGACATCGGTCGCGGTGGAGATACGCAGCGGCTTCTCCCGGCGCCGGAAGCGCTGATAATCGAACAGGCCGGAGCCGAGGAACAGATTGGACGTCGGGCAGAACACCGCCACCGAGCCAGTGTCCGACAAGACATCGGCCTCGCGCTCGGACAGATGGATGCAGTGGCCGAGGAGCGTCTTCGAACCCATCAGGCCGTAGTGCTCATACACATGGGTGTAGTCCTTCGCCCAAGGATAGAGCTGCTGGGTAAAGGCGATCTCGGCATGGTTTTCCGACAGATGCGTCTGCACATGCAGGTCGGGATGCTCACGCGCCAGCGCCTGTGCCATTTCCATCTGCTCGGGCGTCGAGGTGATGGCGAAGCGCGGCGTGATCGCATAAAGGCCACGGCCCTTGCCGTGCCAGGCGGCAATCAGCGCCTTGGTATCGTCATAGCTCGACTGTGGCGTATCGTGCACGGCTTCGAGCGCGTTGCGGTCCATCATGACCTTGCCGGCGATCACCAGCATGTCACGATCATAGGCCTCGGCGAAGAATGCCTCGGCCGACTGCTTGTGCACGGAGCAGTAGGCGGCGACCGTGGTGGTGCCGTGGCGGATCATCTCATCAAGGAACAGGCGCGAGATGCGGCGACCATGCTGGGCGTTCTCGAAGGTCGATTCTTCAGGGAAAGTGTAGGTGTTGAGCCAGTCGAGCAGTTCGGCGCCGTAGCTGGCTATGATCTGCATCTGCGGCACGTGTACATGCGCGTCGATGAAGCCCGGCATGAGCAGATGCGGGCGGTGGTCGATCACCCGGGCGCTGGAACCGGCGCGAGCGGCGACCTGAGCATAAGGACCGGAGGCGACGATCTTGCCATTGGCTACCAGAATGGCGCCGTCCTCCTCATAGGCATAGGCGGCATGATCGTCGACGCTTTCCGGCCAACGCAGGAAAGAGAGGGTGCGGCCGCGCAGGAGGGTAGTGGTCATATCGCTCCAACTTCCATGTCAAAATACGCGAACATCGTTCGCTCTTGAGGCCGCCATCCTCCGACAAGCGGGGAGGATTTAGCCCTTGCCGCGGCAGCCGCCGTGCCCCGCTAAACGAGCGAGGGCGGTCAGAAACGAAACGCGAAGGCGCCCGATAAGGACATCGCTGGTCTAGTTCTGCTTTTTCCCGGACTCTTCAAACCAGGTGACCAGAAGCGCGCGCTCCTTGTCGGTGATCTGGGTAACGTTGCCCGGGGGCATCGCATGACTGCGGCCGGCCTGCAGATAAATCTCCTTGGCGTGTTCGGCAATGGCAGCATCATTGTCCAGCACGACGCCCTTCGGCGCATGGTAGATGCCTTCATAGGCCGGCTCCGGCGTGTGGCACATCGAGCAGCGGCCGAGCACGGTGTCGCGCACGGCAGGGAAATGTGCCGAGGCGGTGTAGATCCCGGCGGCCGAGGAGACTTTCTGCTCGCCGGTTAGCACCTTGGGCACGGTCGACAGCCACATGATGATCACGAACAGGATGGCAGCGGCCAGCCAGGTCCAGGTCGGGTTGCCCTTCCTGGCGTGCTGGGAGTTGAAATAATGGCGGATGAGCACGCCGATCAGGAACACCAGCGAAGCGATGATCCAGTTGAACTGCGTGCCAAACGCCAGCGGATAATGGTTCGACAGCATCAGGAACAACACCGGCAGCGTCAGGTAGTTGTTGTGCGTCGAACGGGTCTTGGCGATCTTGCCGTATTTCGGGTCCGGCTTGCGGCCGGCGATCAGGTCGGCGACGACGATCTTCTGGTTCGGAATGATGACCATGAACACGTTGGCTGACATGATCGTGGCAGTGATGGCGCCGAGGTGCAGGAAAGCGGCGCGACCGGTGAACAGATGCGTCAGGCCCCAGGCCATGAAGACCAGCACGCAGTAGAGCACCAGCATCAGCAGCGTGTCGTGGTTCTTGAGCGGCGAGCGGCAGAGCAGGTCGTAGACGATCCACCCCGACGCCAGACAGGCCAGCGAGATGAGGATGGCGACGGGTGCCGAAACGTCGAGTACGTTGCGGTCGACCAGGAACAGGTCCGCGCCGGCGTAATAGACGATGGCCAGCATGGCGAAACCCGAGAGCCAGGTGGCGTAGGATTCCCATTTGAACCAGGTCAGATGCTCCGGCATTTCGGCCGGCGCCACCAGGTACTTCTGGATATGGTAGAAGCCGCCGCCATGGACCTGCCATTCCTCGCCATGGGCGCCGGCAGGCAGGCCGGGCCGCTGACGCAGGCCAAGGTCGAGCGCGACGAAATAGAAGGACGAGCCGATCCATGCGATACCGGTGATGACGTGCAGCCACCGCACCGCGAATGCCAGCCAATCCCAGATGATCACATAGTCCAGCATGCTCCACCCTTTCGTGCCGATGAGGCGACATTACGGGCTGCCGCGCAAACGGAAAGAGGTAGACAACACGATGACTTTCAAAAAAAATTGGAAAATAGTAGCGTTATCTTAAATCAGGCGCAGAGGGGGACGCCGACACAATGGCTTATCTCGATAACATCGCCGTCTTCGTCCGCGTCGTCGAATTGGGCAACCTGTCGGCGGCGGGTCGCGATATGCGCATTTCGCCGGCCGTCGCCTCGAACCGCATCAAGGAACTGGAAAAACACCTCGGCGTGCGGCTGTTCAACCGCACGACGAGACAGTTGATGCCGACCGAGCACGGCACGGTGTTCTATAGCGGTGCCAAGCAGGTTCTGGACGCCATCACCGAGGCCGAGGCGGCGGTTTCGGCGCTGTCCGGCCAGCCGCGCGGCACCATCCGCGTCACCGCGCCGCTCGGCCTCGGGCGCCGACTGATCGCCTCCGGCATTCCGGATTTCCACGACAAATATCCCGACATCGAAGTGCGCCTGCGGCTCTCCGATCACAATGTCGACATCCTCAAGGAAGGCATCGATGTAGCCTTCCGGCTGGGTGTGATCGAGGATTCCTCGCTGAGGATGCGCGGCATCATGGAATGCGAGCGCGTGCTGGTCGCCTCGCCCAAATATCTGGAGGCGCGCGGCGAACCGAGCGATGCCAGCGAGATGATGGGCAAGAAGCACGATTGCCTGATGCTGCGCTATCCCGGTTCGCGCGAATTCTTCTGGATGCTGCAGATGCCGGAAGGCCCGGTGAAGTTCGAAGTGCACGGCCCCTTCGACAGCGACGACGGCGACGTGCTGACCGAATGGGCGCTGGCGGGACGCGGCATCATCAACAAGCCACGCTTCGAGGTCGAACCGTTCATCCGCGAGCAGCGGCTGAAGGTCATCCTGACCAAGACGCCACCGACGCCGGTGCAATTCGCCGCCGTCTATCCGCACAAGAAGCTGCAGGACCCGAAGGTGCGGCTGCTGCTCGACTTCATGGCGGATCGTTGCCAGAAATTGATCAAGGACATCCTGGCCGGAAAATAGGCGGAACGAGTCGCAGGGTCGATGATTGCGGCTTGCGGGAACCGCACGGGGACGCCAATCTTGGTCCGCCATTCCCCCATCCTGCAAATCCGCAGCGAAACCAGGAGACCCCCAATGGCTTCCATCCACACCAAGAACGACCTGAAATCCAACACCAGGGCGACCTCGATCGCCATTCTCAACGCGCGGCTGGCAGAAGCCATCGACCTCGCGCTCATCACCAAGCAGGCGCACTGGAATGTGAAGGGACCGCAGTTCATCGCGATCCACGAAATGCTGGACGGTTTCAGGACCGAACTGGACGACCATGTCGACACCATCGCCGAGCGCGCGGTGCAGCTGGGCGGTACGGCCATCGGCACGTCGCAGGAAGTGGCAAAGGCCAGCCCACTGAAGCCCTACCCGACTGACATCCACAAGACCAAGGATCATCTCGCCGCGCTGATCAGCCACTATGCGGCGGTGGCGAAGTCCGCCCGCACGGCGATCGACGAGGCCAGCGAAGCCGGCGACGCGGACACCGCCGACATCTTCACCGCCTATTCGCGTGCGCTCGACAAATCGCTGTGGTTCCTGGAAGCCCACACTCAGGAGAAGGAGTGAAGGGGCGGCGGTGCTTAGCGTCAATTAGGGCGGCAACGCGAAGGCTTAAGCGACTTCCGCGCCTGCCCGTGCCTGGTGCAACGAGAGCGCCGTCATCATCTCGGCGGCGGCCAGAGCCGCGATCACGGGCGGGCGCTTGTCCTTGACGGCATCGCCGCCGATCGGCGAGACAAGCCGTTCGAATTCGGCCTCGGTGCCGCCCGCGGTCTTTAGGAACCAGTTCCTGAACGTCGCCTTCTTGGTCTTGGAGCCGATCATGCCGACATAGGCCGTGTCGGTGCGCTTCAGCGCCTCGGCGGCGATCAGGAAATCCAGCGCGTGGTCATGCGTGAGCACGGCGAAGGCCGAGCCCGACGGCGCCTCGCGCACCATTTCCTCCGGCATCGCCGTCAACCTTGTCTCGACCGCGTCGGTGATGCCGTCCAGTTCTTCTGCGCGGCTCTCGACGACGACGACATGCACCGGCAAGAGCGACATGGAGGCGGCCAGCGCCTTGCCGACATGGCCACCGCCGAAGATGTAGAGATGCGGCAGGTGATCCTCCTCGGCTTCCGCCGCCGCGACCAACTCGGCTGCACGCGTCTCGTCCACCAATCGGATCAGCACCTCGACGCGGCCGCCGCAGCATTGGCCGATCTCCGGCCCGAGCGGAACATCCAGCGTCGCACAGACCTCGCGGACATCGATGCGCTGCGCAGCAACCTGCTTGCCGCCGCGTTTCAGCGGAACGCCCAGCATCTGACGGGCCTTGTCGATCGCCATGTATTCAAGCTGACCGCCGCCGATCGTGCCGTAAATGGCTTCCGGCGAGACGAGCATATACGCGCCCTTCTCTCGCGGGGTGGAGCCACGCGTGCCGGCAACCTCAACCAGTGCAATCGCGCCAGCACTGCCGAGAAATTCTTTCAGATCCTGGACTTTCGAGGTCATGATCGCATTCCCGCCCTGGGAATATAGCATTTTTCGCTTCAAATTGCCCGCGCGGCGGCTTCAGACCCTGCCGCGCGCTTCCTTCTTCAGTCGTTCGACCGCCATCAGCACCCGCTCCGGCGTCGCCGGCGCGTCGAGGCGCGGACAGATCTTGTGGTCGGCAACACTCGCCACCGCGTCGGAGAGAGCCTGCAAAACCGAGATGCCCAGAGGCAGCGGCGGCTCGCCAACGGCCTTGGAGCGATGGATGGTCGGCTCATAGGCCTGCGACCAGTCGGTCAGCGCCACGTTGAAGATCTTCGGCCGGTCTGACGCCAGCGGGATCTTGTAGGTGGACGGCGCATGCGTGCGCAGCCGGCCCTTGCCGTCCCACCACAATTCCTCGGTGGTGAGCCAGCCCATGCCCTGGACGAAACCGCCCTCGACCTGGCCGATGTCGATCGCCCGGTTCAGCGAGCGGCCGGTGTCGTGCAGGATGTCGGTGCGTTCGACCATGTATTCGCCGGTCAGCGTGTCGATGGTGACTTCGGAGCAGGCCGCGCCATAGGCATAATAGTAGAAGGCGTGACCACGCCCCTTGGCACGATCCCAGTGGATTTTCGGCGTCTTGTAGTGACCGGCCGCCGAAAGCTGGATGCGGTTGAGATAGGCCTGTTTGACCAGATCGTTGAAGGAAATCTCCTGGTTGCCGACACGCACCCGGTTGGGCAGGAACACCACCTGGTCGGCCGGTACGGAATATTTCTCGGCGGCGAAGTCGATCAGCCGCTGCTTGATCTGGCGCGCCGCGTTCTGGGCGGCCATGCCGTTGAGATCGGCGCCGGAAGACGCCGCCGTGGGCGCGGTGTTGGGCACCTTGGCGGTGGTGGTGGCGGTGATCTTGACGCGCTCGAGGTCGATCTGGAATTCCTCGGCCACCACCTGCGCCACCTTGAGGTGCAGACCCTGGCCCATTTCGGTGCCGCCATGGTTCATGTGCACCGAACCGTCGTTATAGACATGCACCAGCGCGCCGGCCTGGTTGGACTCGGTCTTGGTGAAGGAGATGCCGAACTTCACCGGTGTGAGCGCGATGCCGCGCTTGACGAAGCGGCTGTTGGCGTTGAACGCCGCGATCTCGCGGCGGCGCCGTGCATAGTCCGCGCTCTGCTCGAGCTCGGCGACGATGCGGTGGATGATGTTGTCCTCGACCTTCTGGTGATAGGGCGTGACGTTGCGTTCGCCCTTCGCGCCCATCGCATCGTAGAAATTGAGCTTGCGGATTTCGAGCGGGTCCTTGCCGACGGCGAAGGCCACTTCCTCGATGATACGCTCGGCACCGACCATGCCTTGCGGGCCGCCGAAGCCGCGGAAGGCGGTGTTGGAGACCGTGTTGGTGTAGAGCGGCGCCGACTTGGCATGCACGTGCGGGTAGAAATAGGCGTTGTCGCAGTGGAACAGCGCGCGATCGCCGACCGGGCCGGAGAGGTCGGCCGAGAAGCCGGCATTGAGCGCGAACATGAAGTCGACGCCCAGAATATTGCCCTCGTCGTCGAAACCGACGTCGTAGTCGATGACGAAATCATGCCGCTTGCCGGTGGCCGTCATGTCTTCGTCGCGGTCAAGGCGAACCTTCACCGCGCGCTTGTGTTTCTTGGCGGCGATGGCGGCGATGGCCGCGCACTGGTTGGCCTGCGTTTCCTTACCGCCGAAGCCGCCGCCCATGCGGCGCACTTCCACCGTCACCGAGTGGCTGGGCACGCCGAGTGCGTGGGCAACCAAATGCTGCGTTTCGCTCGGCCCCTGCGTGGAGCAATGGACGGTAACCTCGTCGTCTTCCCCCGGCACGGCCAGCGATACCTGGCCTTCGAGATAAAAATGGTCCTGGCCGCCGAGCCGCATGCTGCTCTTGATGCGGCGGGGCGCGGCAGCGATCGCCGCATCGGGATCGCCGCGCTTCAGGGTCAGCGGTGTCACCACCTGCCGATCCTTGTTCGGGTCGAGGCCCCAGATGTTGAGGATCGCCGGCAATTCCTCATATTCGATCTTGGCCAGCCGCGCGGCGCTGCGTGCCGCCTCGCGCGTCTCGGCGATGACCGCGAAGACCGGCTGGCCGTGGAACTGAACCTTGCCCTCGGCAAAGATTGGATCATCATGCATGCCGCTCGGCGACACGTCGTTCTCACCGGGGACGTCCCGGTAGGTCAAAACGTCGACCACGCCGGGCGCGGTACGCACCGCCGACAGATCGACGGTCTTCAGCTTGCCATGCGCGACGGCGGCGAGCCCCAACCCGACATGCAACGTGCCGGCCGGCTCCGGCAGGTCGTCGATATAGACCGCGGTGCCGGCGACATGCTTGTGCGCGGAATCGTGGCGCTGGTCGGTGTGGACACCGCCGACGATCTTTTGCGCCTTGAGGTTGGGAGTGTGCTTGGTCATCTCACGCCGCCTCGTAACGCGACACCTGGAACGGTGCCTTGGTGCCGGTGGTCTCCGCATAGAAGCGCAGCAGAAGGTTCTTCGCCGCCAGTGCACGATATTCGGCGGTAGCGCGCATATCGGTCAGCGGCGCGAAATCCTCCGCGTATTTCTCCATCGCCGCTTCCACCGCCGCCTCGGTCCACGACTTGCCGAGCAGCGCGGTTTCAACGGCAGTGGCGCGTTTCGGCGTTGCCGCCATGCCGCCATAGGCGATGCGGATCGCGGCCACCGTGCCATCCTTGGCCAGTTTCAGGCTGAAGGCACCGAGCGTGGCGGTGATGTCCTCGTCGCGCCGCTTGGTGATCTTGTAGACGGCGAATTTTTCGTCGGCGGCCGGCGCTGGAACCTGCACGGATTCGACGAATTCGCCGGGCTCGCGGTCCTGCTTGCCATAAGCGATGAAGAATTTCTCAAGCGAGATGGTGCGGCGCTTGCTGCCCTTGCGCAGAGTCAGCGTTGCACCGAGCGCGATCAGCGGCGGTGGCGTGTCGCCGATGGGCGAGCCATTGGCGATGTTGCCGCCGATCGTGCCCATGTTGCGAACCTGCTGGCCACCAATACGGTCGATAAGCGGGCCGAGTGCCGGAATGCGCTTGGCGAGCAGTGCGAAGGCTTCCGTGTAGGTGACGCCGGCGCCGATGACGATGACGCCCTTGTCTTCCGAGATGGTGCGCAGGCCTTCCAGACCGCAGATAAACACCGCCGGCGAAATGTCGCGCATATGCTTGGTCACCCACAGGCCGACATCGGTCGAACCGGCAACGATGGTGGCCTTGGGTTCGGCTTCCAGCAGGTTGGCGAAATCGTCGACATCGGCCGGGACGATGAAGCGGTGCTTGCCAGTGCCGACCTCGACGCGGGCGCCGTCCCGCAGCTCCGTCAAACGCGCGATCACGGCCTTTCGTTCGACCTGCAGCGGGTCCTTTGCCGCCTTGCCGTAGCTGGAGATGGCGCGCGCCGCCCGCATGATCGCCTCATAGCCGGTGCAGCGGCAGAGATTGCCCTGCAGCGCCTTTTCGATTTCGGCGTCGGACGGTTCGGGCGACCTCATCCACAACGCATAGAGCGACATGACAAAGCCCGGCGTACAGAAACCGCATTGCGAGCCGTGGAAATCGACCATCGCCCGCTGCACGGGGTGCAGCTTGTCGGCCTCGCCGGCCAGATGCTCGATGGTGACGACGTGGCTGGCGTCGAGCGAGCCCATGAAGCGGATGCAGGCATTCACGCTCTCATAGACCAGCTTGCCGGCGACAAGCTTGCCAACCAGAACCGTACAGGCGCCGCAATCCCCTTCGGCGCAGCCTTCCTTCGAGCCTTTCAGCGAACGCGACAGGCGCAGCCAGTCGAGCAGCGTCTGGTCGGACGCGACATCGGTCAGCGCGACATCGCGGCCGTTGAGGATGAAGCGCAACTCGGCGCGGGTTTTCAGCTTGGCCATGCGCTCAGCTTCCCCTGTAGGTCGAGTAGCTGTAGGGCGAGACCAGCAGCGGCACGTGATAATGTTTGGTTTCGGCCATGCCAAAACGGATCGGGATGATGTCGAGAAAGGCAGGCTCGAGCAGTTTGGTGCCCTGGCGGCGCAGGTAATCGCCGGCCGAGAACACCAGCTCGTATTCGCCCGGCCTGAATTCGTCGCCGGCCAGCAGTGGCGCGTCGCAACGGCCATCGCTGTTGGTGGTCACGGATTTGAGGTGGACGCGCTTGCCGTCGTCGAGACGGAACAGATCGACGAGCAGCCCGGCCGCCGGTTTGCCTGTCGCCGTATCAAGCACGTGCGTCGTCAGACGCCCGCCATTGGTGTGCGAGGTTTCTGCCAACTGCCGCCTCCCATCTCGGTACAATCGAACATAGTGATGAATTGTGCGCCAATTAAAGGCGATGCATAAGCCCCGGTCGAGCGGACGAAGCCAAAAAGCAGTTTCAAAAATTTCGTGGTAATGGCCGTTCAACGCTTTGGATATCTTGGCATTACTTCCGGAGCAACCGGCAGGGAGGAATGATGCGTTACGTACGGGATATGTGCGGCTACGGAGCCAATCCGCCAGACCCGAAATGGCCCGGTGGAGCCCGCGTTGCCGTACAGTTCGTCGTCAACTACGAGGAAGGCGGCGAGAACTGCATCCTGCATGGTGACGCCGCCTCGGAAGCCTTCCTGTCCGAAGTGGTGGGCGCGGCGCCCTGGCCAGGCAAGCGCCACTGGAACATGGAATCCATCTATGAATACGGCGCCCGCGCCGGCTTCTGGCGGCTGCACCGCATGTTCACGGAGGCCGGCGTGCCCGTGACGGTCTATGGCGTTGCCTCCGCACTCGCCCGCTCGCCCGACCAGGTCGCGGCGATGGCCGATGCCGGCTGGGAGATCGCTTCGCATGGCCTGAAGTGGATCGACTACCGCGATCACGCCGAAGAGGTCGAGCGCGCTGACCTGGTGGAAGCGATCCGTCTGCACAAGGAAGTGGTGGGTGAGCGTCCGGCCGGGCTTTATGTCGGCCGCACCTCGGTGAACTCGGTGAAGCTCGCGGCCGCCGAGGGCGGTTTCGCCTGGATTTCCGACACCTATGACGATGACCTGCCCTACTGGCTCGACCATGACGGCCACGGCAATGCCATCCCGCCGCAACTGGTCATCCCCTACACGCTCGACGCCAACGACATGCGTTTCGCCACGCCGCAGGGTTTCAATTCTGGCGACCAGTTCTTTGCCTATCTGAAGGACGCCTTCGACACGCTCTATGCCGAAGGCAAGGAAGGGCGCGGCGGCATGATGAGCATCGGCCTGCATTGCCGCCTGATCGGCCGGCCCGGCCGCGCAGCCGCGCTCCAGCGTTTCGTCGACTACGTGAAAAACCACGACAAGGTATGGTTGCCGCGCCGGATCGACATTGCCAACCACTGGCGCGAACATCACCCCTACGAGCCGGCGGCGCTGCGCCCCTCGCGCATGGACAAGAGCGAGTTCGTGCAGCGCTTCGGCGGCATCTTCGAGCATTCGCCCTGGATCGCCGAGCGCGCTTATGAACTGGAACTCGGCCCGGCGCATGACAGCGCCGGCGGCCTGCACAACGCGCTCTGCCGCGCCTTCCGCTCGGCCAACGAGACCGAGCGCCTCGGCGTGTTGACCGCGCACCCGGACCTTGCCGGCAAGCTGGCGCAAGCCAAGCGACTGACCGAGGAATCGACGAGGGAACAGGCCTCCGCCGGTCTCGACGCGCTGACCGATCAGGAGCGCGAGTTGTTCTCGAAGCTCAATGCCGCCTATGTCACCACTTTCGGCTTCCCCTTCATCATCGCGGTGAAGGGCAAGTCCAAACAAGAGATCATGGCAGCCTTCGAAACCCGCATCGGCAACAGCCGTAGCGAGGAATTCGAGACCGCCTGCAAGCAGGTGGAACGCATCGCGTTGCTGCGCCTGAAAGATATCTTGCCTGCTTAGGTCTGAACCGATGGATATGATGAAGATGACCGACCGCACCTATTACGCGCCCAAGGGCGGCCTGCCGCCGCAGACCGACCTGATCACCGACCGCGCAGTTTTCACCGAAGCCTATGCGGTGATCCCCAGGCGCGAATTCAGCGATATCGTAGCGAGTTTCCTGCCCTTCTGGGACAAGACCCGGCTTTGGGTCATCGCCCGGCCGCTGTCGGGTTTTGCCGAGACCTTCTCGCAATACATCATGGAAGTTCAACCGGGCGGCGGCAGCGACAAACCCGAGCCGGACACCGGCGCGGAGGGCGTGCTGTTCGTGGTCGAGGGCGAGATCACCGTACGCCTCGACGGCAAGAGCCATGTAATGAAGCCGGGTGGCTACGCCTTCCTGCCGCCGGCGGCCAAATGGAGCCTACGCAACGAAAGCAGCGGTACCGCCCGCTTCCATTGGGTTCGCAAGGCCTATGAATTCGTCGACGGCATCGAGGCGCCCACGCCGATCTTCACCAATGAGAACGACATCGCGCCGATCGCAATGCCCGACACGGAAGGCAAATGGGCGACCACCCGCTTCGTCGATCCGACGGACCTGCGCCACGACATGCACGTCACCATCGTCACCATCGGCCCGGGCGGCGTCATCCCCTTCCCCGAGACACATGTGATGGAGCACGGGCTCTACGTTCTGGAGGGCAAGGCGGTGTATCGCCTAAACCAGGACTGGGTGGAGGTGCAGGCCGGCGACTATATGTGGCTGCGCGCCTTCTGCCCGCAGGCCTGTTATGCCGGTGGTCCCGGCAACTTCCGCTACCTCCTCTACAAGGACGTCAACCGACACATGAAACTCGGCACGCCGTTCACCAGGGGCTAGCCGGCAGGATGGATTTGCGCATGGACCGGATCGTCAAGACGCAACCGCTCACCCGCGAAGCCTTCGCCCGGTTCGGCGAGGTCATCGAGACCGAGGGCGCCCACCACTATCCGATCAACGATGGCAAGTGCGAACGCTACCATGCGCTGGCCACGGCCGAGGCCGGCGGACCGAACGGCCGCGTCATCATCAACATCTTCAAATGCGCGCCCTACGCGTTTCCACTGAAGCTGGCGATGGTGGAGCGCCACCCGCTGGGCAGCCAGGCCTTCATACCGCTGTCGCCGCGGCCATTCCTGGTGGTGGTGTGCGACGATGACGGCTCGGGGCCCGGTGAGCCGCATGCCTTCCTGACCAAGCCTGGCCAGGGCGTGAACTACAAGCGCAACCTGTGGCACTGGGTACTGACGCCGATCGGCCAGCCGCAGGATTTCCTGGTGGTGGACCGCGGTGGCGACGGCACCAACCTCGAGGAATTCTATTTCTCGCATCCCTACGAAATCCATTTGCCCGAGGACTTCCAGGCATGACCGATATTTCGCTGATCGACCGGCTGCTCGACGTGATCGAGCACGACATCGTGCCGAAAACCGAAGACGGCATCGAACACGGCAATAAATTGTTCGGCGCGGCCATCCTGCGCAAGAGCGACCGCTCGCTCGTGCTGGCGGAAACCAACAACGAGACCGAGAACCCGCTGTGGCACGGCGAGGTGCACTGCCTGAAGCGCTTCTATGAAATGCCGAAGGCCGAACGCGTCGACACCAAGGATGCCATCTTCCTGGCCACGCACGAGCCCTGCTCGCTGTGCCTGTCGGCGATCACCTGGACCGGCTTCGACAATTTCTACTATTTGTTCAGCCATGAGGATTCGCGCGACTCGTTCGCGATCCCGCACGATCTGAAGATCCTGAAAGAGGTCTTCACGCTCGAGCCGGGCGGTTACAATGCCGAGAACGCCTATTGGAAAAGCTATTCGCTGCGTCGCCTGGTCCGTGAATTGCCGCAGGCCGATCGTGCTCGGCTGGAAGGCCGCATCGCCGCCATCGCCGGCAAATATGATGCCCTCTCGGCCGAATATCAGGACGGCAAGGCCGACAACGACATCCCGCTGAACTAGAGGCTCTCGGCATCCGGTACCGCCTTTGATGTCGAGGGTACGGGGTTACGCGCGGCCCACCTGCGCGTTACAGGAACATCGACACGGCCTCGCTCGCACCGCGTCGCAAACAGGATACTCTTCCAGCGATGGCGCAGAAGGCGCCCGTCATTAGGCCAGGAATCCGCGTTCGACCCGCTGAATCCACGATTTTTGCCCGCAACAGCCGAGGATCAGCGGCAACTGAGCCGCCAATTCCGAAAAGGCGAAAAACCGCACGCGCACGACCTGCTCAAAAACGACACGCCATATGCGGCACTGCATGTCGCATCCTGCCTTGCGCCTAAGTTTCCCTTACGTCCATTATCCTCCTCACAAGAATAAGAAATCGACCAAAACGGTCGAACCAAAAGAGTGAGGAACCAATGTCGAATGAACTCGAATATCTGAGCCGTCGTGTGGCTGCCGGCAAGCTGAACCGTCGCGACTTTCTCGGTCGCGCGGCGGCGCTCGGAGTTAGCGCAGCGTTTGCCAATACGCTGCTTTCCGACGCGGCGAAGGCCGAAGGCCCGGTCAAGGGCGGCACGCTGAAGGCAGGCATGCAGGGCGGCGCCGCCACCGACAGCCTCGATCCCGCACTCTGGGCCAGCCAGGTTCCCTACACGTTCGGTCGCTGCTGGGGCGAGCAGATGGTGGAAGTGACGCCGACCGGCGGCATCGAACCCAAGCTTGCCGAAAGCTACGAAGCTTCAGACGACGCCAAGACCTGGACCTTCAAGATCCGCAAGGGCGTGACCTTCCACAACGGCAAGGAGCTGACGCCGCAGGACATCGTGGCGACGTTGGAGCGCCATGGCGACAAGAACTCGAAATCGGCGGCGCTGGCCTTCATCTCCGAGTTCGATACCGTCAAGGCTGATGGCGGCAACGTCGTCATCAAGCTGAAGGAACCGAATGCCGACCTGCCCTATGTGGTGGCCGACTATCACCTGATGATCCAGCCGAATGGCGGCAAGGACAACCCGACCGCCGGCATCGGCACCGGCCCGTACAAGGTTGTGACCAACGAGCCGGGCGTGCGCCACGCAGGCGCCCGCCACGAGGGCCATTGGGACCAGGCCAAGCGCGGCCACGCCGACCAGATCGAGATCATCGTCATCAATGACGCTACCGCGCGCACCTCTGCATTGCAGGGTGGCCAGGTCCACATGATCAACCGCGTCGAACCGAAGATCGTGTCGCTGGTCAAGCGCGTGCCGGGCGTGACCATCCGCAACGTCGCCGGCAAGGGCCACTATGTCTTCATCGCCCATTGCAACACCGCGCCGTTCGACAACAACGACCTGAGGCTTGCGCTGAAATACGCCGTCGACCGCGACGAGATGGTGCAGAAGATTCTCGGCGGCTACGGCACGGTCGGCAACGATATGCCGGTGAGCAAGGCCTACGCGCTGTACTCCGACGATATCGAGCAGCGCAAATACGATCCCGACAAGGCGAAGTTCCATTTCAAGAAGTCGGGGCATTCCGGCCCGGTGCTGCTGCGCACCTCGGACGTCGCCTTCCCGGGCGCGGTCGACGCCGCCCAGCTCTACCAGCAGAGCGCCGCGAAAGCCGGCATCCAGATCGACGTCAAGCGCGAGCCGGGCGACGGGTACTGGTCGGAAGTGTGGAACAAGCAGCCCTTCTCGATGTCTTACTGGACCGGCCGCCCGACGCAGGATCAGGTCTATTCGGTCGCCTATCTCAAGAATGCCGAATGGAACGATACCCGCTTCTTCCGCGACGATTTCGACAAGCTGATCCTGCAGGCGCGCTCGGAACTCGATGCGGCCAAGCGCAAGACGCTCTACCGCCAGGCCGGCGTGATGCTGCGCGATGAAGGCGGTGTCATCGTTCCGATGTTCAACGACTATATCGATGCAACCAGCGCCAAGGTCGGCGGCTGGGTGGACGACGTGAACAGCGAATTGATGAATGGTCACGCCCTGACCAAATGCTGGCTGCAGGCGTGAACCGGGCCCGGTGTCCGTGGGCATGAGTTCGCCGATCCTGAAACTGATTGCCCAGCGCATCGCGCTGGGCATTCTGCTCCTCTTCGCCGTCTCCGTGTTGATCTTCGTCGGCACGCAGATCCTGCCGGGCGACGTCGCCCAGTCCATCCTCGGCCAGTCGGCGACGGCTGAATCTCTGGCCAACCTGCGCGAGGCACTCGGCCTCAACGACCCCGCCTACATCCGCTATTTCAAATGGCTGGGCGGTGTTTTGACCGGCAATCTCGGCACCGCGCTTTCGTCGGGCCAGGACATCGCCTCCTCCATCAAAGGACGGCTGTGGAACACGCTGTTCCTCGCCTTTTGGGCCGCAGCGGTTTCAGTGCCGCTGGCCATCGGGCTCGGCCTGCTCGCCGTGCGCTACCGCAACGGTTTCGTCGACAAGCTGATTTCAGGCCTGGCGCTGGCCTCGACTTCGCTGCCGGAATTCTTCATCGGCTACCTGCTCGTCTATTTCTTCGCGGTGCAGTGGCAGATCTTCCCGGGCATCTCGACCGTCTATGACGGTATGCCCTTCCTAGAACGCATGAAGGCCATCGCGCTACCGGCGACCGCGCTGACACTTGTGGTGCTTGCTCACATGATGCGCATGACGCGTGCGGCGATCCTCAACGTCATGCAGTCGGCCTATATCGAGACGGCCGAACTGAAGGGCTTGTCGCCTTTCGAGATCATCCGCAAACACGCCTTCCCCAACGCGATCGCGCCGGTGGTGAACGTGGTGATGCTGAACCTCGCTTATCTGGTGGTCGGCGTCGTCGTAGTGGAAGTGATCTTCGTCTATCCCGGCATGGGGCAATATCTGGTCGATCATGTCGCCAAGCGCGATGTGCCGGTGGTGCAGGCCGTCGGGCTGATCTTCGCGGCCGTCTACATCACGCTCAACATCATCGCCGACATCGCCGCCATCCTTGCCAATCCCCGGCTCAGGCATCCGAAATGAGGGCCGCGTGACTGGTTTGAGACATATCCCCATCACCGCCTGGATCGGCCTGATCCTCACCGCATTGTTCCTGATCTGCGCCATCTTCGCGCCCTGGATTGCCCCCTTCGGCAATGGCGAGATCGTCGGCGATGTCTGGGCGCCGATGTCGTCGGACCATCTGCTGGGCACCGACAATCTCGGCCGCGATCTGCTCTCGCGCATGATCTACGGCGCCCGCATCACCATCTTCATCGCGGTACTGGCGACCGCGCTGTCCTTCTGCCTCGGCTCCATTCTCGGCTTCACGGCAGCGACAGTCGGCGGCAAGTTCGACATGCTGATGTCGCGCTTCGTCGATCTCCTGATGGCGATCCCGACACTGATCTTCGCACTTGTGGTGCTGTCGGTGCTTCCGACAACGGTTGTCACGCTGATCCTGGTGATGGGCATTCTGGATTCCACCCGCGTCTACCGGCTGTCGCGCGCGGTGGCGGTCGACATCAACGTCATGGATTTCGTCGAGGCCGCCAAATTGCGCGGCGAAGGCATGGGCTGGATCATCTTCCGCGAAATCCTGCCCAACGCGCTGTCGCCGCTGGTGTCGGAACTCGGCCTGCGCTTCATCTATGCGGTGCTGTTCTTGTCGGCGCTGTCCTTCCTCGGTCTCGGCGTGCAACCGCCGGACGCCGACTGGGGCGGTATGGTCAAGGAAAACAAGGACGGCATTGTCTTCGGCATTCCCGCGGCCCTAATCCCGGCTGCCGCGATTGCCGTGCTCGCCATTTCCGTCAACCTCGTCGCCGACTGGGTGCTGAACCGCACCTCGGACCTGAAGGGAGGGCGCGGCAATGGCTAAGGCGCAGGCGACCACACCCAAACCCGACATGCTGCTCGATATCCGCAACCTCAGGATCGAAGCCAGGGTGTTTCCGCCCGGCGAAGCGCCGAAGAAGGTGACGTTGGTGCACGATGTTTCGCTGACGCTGAAACCTGGCAAGGTGCTTGGCCTGATCGGGGAATCCGGCGCTGGAAAATCGACCATTGGCCTCTCCTCCATGGCCTATGGTCGCGGCGGCGTGAAGATCACCGGCGGCGAGGTGGTATTCAACGGGCGTGATATCCTGAAGCTCGGCACCAAGGGGGTACGCAAGCTGCGCGGACGCGAAGTCTGCTATGTGGCACAGTCGGCGGCAGCCGCCTTCAACCCCGCGCACAAGTTGATGGACCAGGTGGTGGAAGCCGCGCTGCTGCACGGCGTTGCCACGCGTGCCGAGGCGGAAAAGCGCGCAATCGCGCTGTTCAAGAAACTCAGCCTGCCCAATCCCGAAACCATCGGCAACCGCTACCCGCACCAGGTTTCCGGCGGCCAGCTGCAACGCGTGATGACGGCGATGGCGCTGTGTTCCGAGCCAGACCTGATCGTCTTCGACGAGCCGACGACGGCACTGGACGTGACGACGCAGATCGACGTTCTGGCGGCGATCAAGGACGCGATCCGCGACACGCACGTCGCGGCCCTCTACATCAGCCACGACCTTGCGGTGGTGGCGCAGGTGGCCGACGACATCATGGTGCTGAGGCACGGCCGGCTGGTCGAACGCGGCGACACCCACCAGATCATCAAGGAGCCGCACGAAGACTACACCCGCGCGCTGGTTTCGGTACACGAGATAGACCACACCGAAAAGCCGGCAAGCCCCGCGCCCGTCCTCTCGGTCAAGAACGTCACGGCCGCCTATGGCGGCGGCACGGTCAAGGTGCTCAAGGATGTTTCGGTCGACCTCCATCCCGGCCAGACGCTGGCGGTGGTGGGCGAATCCGGCTCCGGCAAGTCGACGCTGGCGCGCGCCATCACCGGGCTGCTGCCGCCGCTGGAGGGATCGATCAGCTTCGACGGGCGCACACTGTCGAAACGGCTGGCCGAACGGCCAAAGGAAGACCTCAGACAATTGCAGATGATCTACCAGATGGCGGACGTCGCGATGAACCCGCGCCAGACCGTCGGCACCATCATCGGCCGGCCGCTCGAGTTCTATTTCGGCATGCGGGGCAAGGAACGCGACCAGCGCGTCGCCGAACTGCTCGACAAGATCGAGATGGGCAAGGGTTTCCTCGACCGCTATCCGGCCGAACTTTCCGGTGGCCAGAAGCAGCGCGTCTGCATTGCGCGCGCGCTTGCCGCCAAGCCGAAGCTGATCATCTGCGACGAGGTGACTTCGGCGCTCGACCCGCTGGTGGCGAACGGCATTCTGAAACTGCTGCTCGAGCTCCAGCAGGAAGAGAAGGTAGCCTATCTGTTCATCACCCACGACATCGCCACGGTGAAGTCGATCGCCGACGCGATCGCCGTCATGTATCGCGGCGAGGTGGTTCGCTACGGGCCGAAGAGCCAGGTTCTGGCGCCGCCCTTCGATGCCTATACCGACCTTTTGCTCTCTTCCGTGCCGGAGATGGAACAGGGTTGGCTGGAAGGCGCAATCAAGGGCCGGCGCATGGAGAGCGCCGGCAACTAACTGTCATCGGCCCGCAACGAGCGGCCGCCACTGTGACCATCTTGAGGCCAGACTGGCCCGAAACAGGGAAGGAAGCAGACCATGACAACCGAACTCGACCATCTCGCCAAACTGGCCGGCAAGGGCGGCATCAGCCGCCGCGATTTTCTCGGCCGCGCCGCGGCACTCGGCGTGACCGCAGCCATGGCGGGTACGCTTGCCGATCGCGCCTTCGCGCAGACCCCGAAGAAGGGCGGTATCCTCAAGGCAGGCCTGCAGGGTGGTGAGTCGACCAACAGCCTCGATCCCGCGTTGAACCTCAGCCAGGTCACCTTCAATTTCTGCAAGCAGTGGGGCGAGTTCCTCAACCGGCTGAAGCCGGACGGCAGTCTCGAGAACATGATCGCCGAGGAGATCGGCTCGTCCGACGATGCCAAGGTCTGGACCATCAAGGTCCGTGACGGCATTGAATTCCACAACGGCAAGACCGTTGGCGCCGAGGATGTGGCCGCCACGCTGGAACGCCATGCCGACGAGAAGTCCAAATCGGGCGCGCTCGGCGTGCTCAAGAACATCAAGACGATGAAGGCTGCCGGCAAGGAAGTGATCGTCACGCTGGCCGAACCGGATGCCGACTTCCCCTACCTGATGGCCGACTATCACCTGGTCATCCAGCCGAACGGCGGCAAGGACAATCCGAATGCCGGCATCAGCGCCGGGCCTTACAAGGTCAAAGTCAACGAACCGGGCGTGCGCCATGGCGGCGAACGTTTCGCCAATTACTGGGGCGGCGACAAGCTCGGCCATGCCGACCAGATCGAGATCGTGGTCATCAACGACGCGACGGCGCGGCTGGCCGCGCTGCAGGGCGGCCAGGTGCATTTCATCAACCGCGTCGAGCCGAAGGTGGTGAACCTCGTCAAGCGCGTTGCCGGCGTCACCGTGGAGGCAACTTCAGGCCGCGGCTTCTATCCCTTCAACATGTTCTGTGACACCGCGCCCTTCGACAACAACGACCTCAGGATGGCGCTCAAGCTTGCGATGGACCGCGAGGAGCTACTGACCAAGATCCTGTTCGGATACGGGTCCGTCGGCAATGACTTCCCGATCAACCAGGCCTATCCGCTTTTCCCGGCCGACATCGAACAGCGCAAGTTCGATCCGGAAAAGGCCGCCGAGCATTACAAGAAGTCGGGCCACAGCGGCTCGATCCTGCTGCGCACCTCCGATGTCGCGTTCCCCGGCGCGGTCGATGCCGCCCAGCTCTACCAGCAGAGCTGCGCCAAGGCGGGCATCAAGATCGAGATCAAGCGCGAGCCGGGCGACGGCTACTGGTCGGAAGTGTGGAACAAGAAGCCGTTCTCGCTTTCCTATTGGGGCGGGCGCGCCACCCAGGCACAGATGTACGCGACGGCGCTTGTCTCGACGGCAGACTGGAACGACACGCGTTTCAAACGGCCCGAATTCGACCAGTTGCTGATGAAGGCACGCGGCGAACTCGACCAGGACAAGCGCAAGGTGCTGTTCCATGACATGGCGATGCTGGTGCGCGACCAGGGCGGCATGGTCGTGCCGTTCTTCAACCAGTTCATCGATGCGGCGGCCACCAGCAAGGTGGATGGCTGGGTCGCCAATCCGCAAGGCGAGATGATGGACGGTTATGCCCTGGCCTCGTGCTGGCTGAAGGCCTGAGAAATGCAATGCCGCGCCATGCGGCGGAGAAGGAAACTGCCGCATGGCGCTCAAATCCAAGCTTCTGCTCATCATTCTCGACGGCGTGCCGTACCGCAACTGGCGGCGGCTGTTCGGCAACCTTGAGGGATGGGTGCAATCGGGCGCGGCACGGGTGTGGAAGATGCGCTCGGTGCTGCCGTCCACCTCAGCCTGTTGCTACGCCTCGATCCATACCGGGGTGCCGCCGCAGCAGCACGGAATCCTTTCCAACGAGAACCGCTTCCGCGTCACCCAGCCGGACCTGTTCTCCGAAATATCGAAGGCCGGCGGCAAGACCGGCGCCGTGACCCATTCCTACTGGTCCGAGTTCTTCCGGCGCTATCCCTTCGATCTCGTCGAGGACATGGAATATGACGAACCGGGCGGACCGATCACGCATGGCCGGTTCCACACCATGACCGGCTACAACCACAAGAACCAGATGACGCCGAGCGACGTCGACCTGTTTGCCACGCTGACCATGCTGACCCGGCGTTTTTCGATCGACTATGGCATCCTGCATACCTGCACGCTGGACTCGATGGGACACCGCTTCGGTCACGACTGCATCGAAATGGACCATGCCTGCTACGCCATGGACGGCATGCTAGCGGCCTTCCTGCCGCAATGGCTGGACGCAGACTATGAGGTGGTCGTCACCGCCGACCACGGCCAGACCGACCGCGGCCACCATGGCGGGCGCGAGGACGAACAGCAGGATTTCGCGCTCTATTATTTCGGCGCCGCGGAAGGCCCCGACCCGGGCGCGCTGCTCGACCAGTTGCAACTGGCGCCGAGCATATTGGAACGTCTCGGCGTGGCGGTACCGGCGACGATGCAGGCCGGACCGTTTCTGCGCTGAGCTGTTCGGCATATGGCGGCGGGAGAAACCCAGGCCGTCGATCAGCGCCTCATCGTCGTAGGGTGTAGGCTCACCACACCCATTCGCCAGCACCCAGCCGGCCGACTGCCTCGACGATCCGCGTAAAACTTTCGCGGGCGCGCTTCACCGTATGGCGGGCGCGCAAATAGCCATGCACCAACCCTTGTTCTTCATGCCAGAAAGCCTTGCCGCGGGTGGTGAGGATACGGTCCCTATAGGCCTCCCCATCCGAAGACAGTGGATCGCATTCGGCGGTGATGACGATGGTGGGCGGCAGGTCGGAAAAATCGCGATCGAGCAGCGGCGCGAGAGTAGCATCGCCGATCCTGCCCTCACCGCCGGTGCGGATATCCTTGTAGAAGATCAGATCCCGCATGGTCAGCATCGGCGCTTCAGCGTGGGTGATGTAAGAACCCTTGGTCTGATCGCCACCGAGACCGGGATAGATTAGCACCTGGCCGACTGCGCGGCGCGGGTGGGCACGCGTGGCGTGCGCAACCGCCGAGGCCAGATTGCCCCCCGCGCTGTCGCCGACCAGCAGGATCGGCAAGGCAGTGCTCGAGACAGCCCAATGGAACGCTGCCACCGCGTCGTCGAAGGCGGCCGGGTGGCGATGCTCCGGCGCCAACCGATAGTCGACGGAGACGACCTCATAACCGGTTCGGGCACACAATTCTGCGCAGACATCGTCATGGCTTTCGAGACCGCCGACAACGAAGCCGCCGCCGTGGAAATAAAGCACAAATGCCTTCGCTGCCTCGTCCCGATGGCGATAGATGCGGATGGGAATGGCGCGATCAGGCGTCTCGATCGCGGTCGTTTCCACCGTAACGCCCTCGGGATAACCGGCGAAGAACTCGCGGCACATGCGGTCATAGACGACGCGCTGCTGCTCGATCGTGTAGTCGATGGTGTCGGGCGGATAATAGGAATTGGTCTTCTCGATGAAGGCCCAGGTCTCGGCGTCGATCAGCTTCGCATAGTCGGTCATGGCAGTTGGCCGCTCACCTTCCCTTCCACACCGGGTCGCGCTTTTCGGCGAAAGCCTTGAAGCCTTCGAGATTGTCTTCGGAGGCGTAGAGCTCGTCGACGGTGCGGAACTGGCGCTTGGTGATCCAGTTCATGGCATCCTGGAAAGTCATGGCCTCGGCCGCGCGCGCGACCTCCTTGATGGCGGAGAAGACAAGCGGCGGGCCGCCTGCCAGCAGGCGCGCAATCTCCCATACGCGATCTTCAAGTTTGTCGGCCGGCAGCACCTCGTTTACAAGGCCCCAGCGGTGCGCCTCCTGTACGTCCATCCAGCGGCCGGTGAGCAAAAGGTCCATGGCGACGTGATAGGGAATGCGCTTCGGCAGCTTGATGGTGGCGGCATCGGCCAGCGTGCCGGCGCGGATCTCCGGCAGCGCGAAGCTCGAATGGTCGGAGGCGTAGATCAGGTCGCAAGAGAGCGCCAGTTCGAAGCCGCCGCCCACCGCCATGCCGTTGACGCAGGCGATGACCGGCTTATTGAGGTCGCGCAATTCCTGCAGGCCGGCAAAGCCGCCAACGCCATAGTCGCCATCCACCGCGTCACCGGCGGCTGCCGCCTTCAGGTCCCAGCCGGCCGAGAAGAACTTGTCGCCGGCGGTCTTGACGATGGCGACGCGCAGTTCCGGATCGTCGCGGAAAGCCTTGAAGGTTTCGCCCAGCAGGCGCGATGTCTTCAGGTCGATGGCATTGGCTTTCGGCCGATCGAGCGTGACTTCGAGGATGACACCCTCGCGGCGGGTTGTTACGACGTCAGACATTCTTCTTCTCCTTCGGCGAAAGCGCCTGCCATCTTTTCCGTGGCCGTGTGGGCGGTGGTAACCATCAATGCATCGGCGATCCATGCGCCCTTGCCTTCGGCGCAGACGATCAGCGGGTTGATGTCCAGTTCCTCGATCTCGTCGGCATGGGCGATGGCGAAACCGGCGATCTTCTCGATGGCCGCGATGGCCGCGCCAAGGTCGGCTTTTGCCCGGCCGCGATAGCCGTCGAGCAGCGGAAACAGTCTAAGGCTGCGCAGCGCCGTCTCGATCTCGGGTCGCGTGGCAGGCAGGAGCAGCGTGGCGCTGTCCTTCAGAAGTTCGACCAGCACGCCGCCAGTTCCCACCGTCATCACCGGGCCGAAGATCGGATCGCGGGTCAGGCCGACGATCAGCTCCGCGATGCCGCCCGCCACCATGGCCTCGACATAGAGACCGCGACCGAGCGGAAGCAGTGCCGTGGCGGCATCGCGCACATCCTCGATGCTCTTGAGGTTGAGGCGCACAGCACCAAGCTCGCTTTTGTGGGCGACGCCAAGTGCCTTGAGCGCCACCGGAAAACCGAGTGCAGCTGCCGCATCGACGGCTTCGGCGACGCTTGCCGCGCGACGACCGCGCGGCACCGGCAGCCCGGCTGCCGCCAGCATGGCCTTTGCAGCGGCTTCATCGGGCGTATTGCGGCCTTGCCCGAACGCGCCGGATTGACCTCCGAGCAACGCGGGAACGGCAGGCTTGCGCCAAGCTTCACCGACAAAGACCGCTGCTTCGGCGGCATCAAAAGCTTCGGCTATACCATGGATCGGCACGATGCCGCGCCGGAGCAGTTCAGTGGAATGATCTTCCGACAGGTTTTCGCCCATCGAGGCAACGATGGCGCCACGCGCGCCGTTGGTCTTCAACGCTTCCTCGAAAGCATTGACCGTCGGCCACCAGTCGGCGTCCGAGCAGCGATCGGTGCGCGGGAAATCCAGCACCAGCATGTTCAGGCCAAAACCGCCCGAGACCATCGCAGAGAAAGTCGCCGTCAGCGCCTCCTGCTTGCCCCAGATATAGGTGTTGTAGTCAAGTGGATTGGCCACAGCGACGAGCGGGCCGAGCGTCTCCTGCACGCGCGCGCCATGCGCCTCAGTCAAAGCCGGGAAATGCACGAGCCGGCCCTCGGCTGTATCGGCCATGACGGATGCCTCTCCGCCGGAACAACTCATGGAGGACAAGGTCGGCTTCTCCAGCGGCCCTACCGCGTGCAGGAGCTTCAGCGTCTCCAGGAAAGACGGAATGGTGTCGACGCGCGGAATGCCGAGCCGCTTGAGGAAAGCATCCGACGCAGCGTCTGAACCCGCAAGCGAGGCAGTGTGCGAGATGGTGGCGGCACGCGCCTGTTCGGAGCGGCCGACCTTCATGGCGACGATCGGTTTCTTCAATTCGCGCGCCCGCGCCGCCAACCGCTCGAAACCGTCGACCTTGTCGAACCCCTCGATATGCAGGCCGAGGCTGGAAACGCGGTCGTCCTCGATGAGGCCAAGCGCCATTTCGGAGAGACCGGTCTGCGCCTGATTGCCCGCCGTCATCAGGAAAGCAACCGGCAGGCCGCGCATCTGCATGGTGAGGTTGCATGCGATGTTGGAGGATTGCGTGATGATGGCGGTGCCCTTCTCGCCTTCCACCAAACGGCGACCGCCATGCTGGTCGGGCCACAACAGCGCGCCGTCGGCATAGTTGATCAACCCGTAGCAGTTCGGGCCGATGATCGGCATGTCGCCGGCAGCTTCGATCAGCGCCTGCTGCAAATCCTGCCCTTCAGCCTCGTAATGCGCGGTCTCGCGAAAACCGGCCGCGAAGCAGATGGCGCCGCCGGCACCGGCCGCGCTCAATTCGCGCACCACGTCGATGGTGAGGTGGCGATTGACGCCGATGAAGGTAGCATCCGGCGCGTGCGGCAGCTCCGCGAGCGAACGATAGGCCTTGACCCCGGCGACCTCGTCCTTTGTCGGGTGGACCGGCCAGATTTCGCCGGCAAAGCCCATCTTCAGCGATTGCTTGACGACGTTGGGCGCAAAGAAGCCGCCGCCGACAACCGCGATGGATTTCGGACGCAGCAAACGGGAAAGGTCGCGGATACGAGGCAATGTCATGGCTTTGCAATCACAGAAATGTTGTCGGCGCCGGATGCCGCCGCGCGGAGATTTTCAAGTTCGGACAGATATTCCGACGTTGCCGTCACACCTTTCGGGCTCAGCGCGTAGATGCCGGCGCTGACGCGCTCGAACCAGCCATAGTGGTTGTCGGTCATCAGGCGGCGGGCATGCGCGACATTCGTCTGGCGAGCGACTTCGGCCGCTTTTGTCGGGCCCTGTTCGTCAAGCAGTTTCAGGCAGCGCAGTGCTTCCTGGCGGTAGCCGGTCACCAGGTTGCGGCGGGTCGCGCCGCCGAGGTTCGGATCGCCGACCAGTCTTTCGAATTCGCGCAGCAGCCGCGTTTTGCGTGGCTTCGACTGCCGCGGCTTGTACGGCGCGGGATCGCAATGGATTTCCGTGAAACCATCCGCAAGTCGGACCGTAATCAGGCCAAGACCAAGCCGCCGGCACAGCTTCCTGTTGTCGACCAGCGCCTTCAGCGAAGCCCGGCCTGTTCCACGCGGCACGGCGATGTAGACCGCGTCGCTGATTGTCTGACGCTGGATGGCCTGATGAAACAGGGAAAGCGAGAAGCCGGCCTTCAGTTCGACAATGACCGGATCGTCGCCATCGCGCACCGCCACGATGTCGGCGGCGCCAACCTCGCCCTTGACCATGTAGCCCTGCGTTTCGAGCAGGCGCTTCACAGGCAGATATAGGTCGGTTTCCCTGATGCCGGTCTTCGCCATTTCGCTGGATTATCCCCCAACCGCCCTCAACAGGGCGCGGGAAATGATGTGGCGCTGGATTTCGGACGTGCCTTCCCAGATACGCTCGACACGGGCGTCGCGCCAGATGCGCTCCAGCGGCAGATCGTCCATCAGGCCCATGCCGCCATGGATCTGGATCGCCTCATCGGCGATGAAGGCGAGCACCTCGGTGGCCTTCAGCTTGGCCATCGCCATGTCTTGGTCGGTCACGGTGCCCTGGTCGTACTTCCAGCCGGCTTCGCGGGTCAGGAGTTCGGCCGCCTTCAATTCCATCGCCATATCGGCCAGCTTGAAAGAGACGCCCTGGAACTTGCCGATCTGCTGGCCGAACTGCTCGCGCTGCGCGGCATAGTCGATGGCGTGCTGAAGCGCGCGCTCGGCGCGGCCGAGACAGGTCGAAGCGACCTGCAAGCGGGTGGCGCCGAGCCAGCTGTTGGCAACTTCGAAGCCCTTGTGGACTTCGCCCAGTATCTGCTCCTTGGGGATACGGCAGTCGTCGAATTCCAGGACCGCATTGGTGTAACCGCGGTGCGAGACATTGCGATAGCCGTCGCGCACGGTGAAACCGGGCGTGCCCTTGTCGACGAAGAAAGCGGTGATCTTCTTGCGCTTGCCGCGCGAGCTGTCCTCTTCGCCCGACGCCATGAAACAGATGGCGAAATCGGCTATGTCGGCATGCGAGATGAAATGCTTGGTGCCGTTCAGCACCCAGTCGCCGCCCTTCTCCACCGCGCTCGCCTTCATGCCGCGCAGGTCGGAGCCGGCACCGGGCTCGGTCATGGCCAGGCAATCCCACTTTTCACCGCGGATGCAGGGGAAGAGATATTTCTCCCGCTGCTCCGGCGTACCGGCGAGCAGGATGTTCGAGGGCCTGGCGACACAGGTCCAGTGCAGTGCATAGTTGGCGCGGCCGAGTTCCTTCTCGTAGAGCAGCCAGGTCAGCGTATCGAGGCCGGCGCCGCCGACTTCGGCCGGCATGTTCGCCGCGTAAAGACCAGCGGTGATCGCCTTGGCCTGCAGCTCCTTGACGAGGTCCATGCGCAGATGGCCAGTGCGCTCAACCTCCTGTTCATGCGGGTAGAGCTCGTTCTCGACAAAGGCACGCGTGGTGTCGACGATGAGCTGCTGTTCTTCGGTCAGGCCGAAATCCATGGCTCAGCCCTTCTTTCCGGCGGTCTTTTTGACTGCCTTCTTCACCGGCTTGGACGCCTTGGCTTTCGCTGCGGCGGCCGAAGTCTTCGTCTTCATCGAAGCCAGGTCGGCGAGCTGCTTGGTATAGCTCTTGTGCAGCGCGCCGGCGCCCCAGCCCTTGCCCTTGTTCTGTTTGGACAGGGCATCCATGATCGCGACGAGATTGTCGTCACGGATCTTTTCCAGCTCGCGGATCGACCATTTTTGCGACTGGTCGTCGGACTGGCCGGCGATCAGGTCAACCAGCTCGTCGTTGAATTCCGGCACGTTGGTCAGCTTCGTCCATGGCCATTGCAGGCAGGGGCCGAACTGCGCCATGAAGTGGCGCATGCCAGCCTCGCCGCCGGCGATGCGGTAGACCTGGAACATGCCCATCTGCGCCCAGCGCAGGCCGAAGCCGTAGCGCATGATGTCGTCGAGTTCCTCGACGGTGCAGATGCCGTCCTTGATCAGCCACAGCGCCTCGCGCCAGGCCGCCTCCAGAAGGCGGTCACCCACAAAAGCCTCGATCTCCTTGCGGATGACGACAGGTTTCATACCGATGGACGCGTAGATCTCCTTGGCGACCTCGATCGCTTCCGGGAAGGTCTGCGCGCCGCCGACGATCTCGACGATCGGCAGCAAATAGACCGGATTGAACGGATGGCCGACCACCAGCCGCTCGGGGTGTTTCTTCATCGCCACCTGCATATCGGACGGCTTGATGCCGGAGGTGGACGAGCCAACAATCGCGTTGGCGGGAGCATGCAGGTCGATCTCGGCCAGCACCTTGTGCTTGAGGTCGAGCCGCTCGGGCACGCTTTCCTGGATGAAATCGGCGTCGGCGACCGCCTCGGCAATGGTCTTGGCGAAGGTCAGCTTGCCTTCCTTGGGCAGGCCGCCGGGAACCATCTGCTTGTAGGCGCGACGCGCGCCCTTCATCACCTCGGCGACCTTGCGCGAGGCCTCAGGATCGGGGTCGAAGATCGAAACGTCGATGCCGTTGAGCAAGAGGCGCGCGACCCAGCCCGCGCCGATGACACCGCCTCCGATGGCAGCTGCTTTGACGATTGTGCTCATGCGGGCGCTCCGCTTCTTTCCTTGGCGATTTCGGGGTTGACCAGTGCGACGCGTTCGCCGGCACGGATGACGGAAGGATCGTATGCCTTGCGGGCGAAGACCTCGATGACGAAGGGCCGGAAGAACTCGATCGGAAGGGTTTCGTAGTCGGGATCGAAACTCGACTGGTCCCAGCGTTCGCAGAACTGGTCGCAGTCGTCGTAGTAGGCATGGCCGGTGAACTTATCGCGCGCATGGCGATTACCGCCGAGATGATGGGCGTAATAGAGGCGCTGGAAGTCGCCGTGCTTTTCCACCACCCAGGTGCACTGTTCGCGCACGAACGGTTTCAGGATCGTGGCCGCGTATTCGTCGTGATTGTAGGGCGCGTATATGTCGCCAATATCGTGCAGGAGCGCGCAGGCGATCCAGTCGGTATCGGCGCCGTCACGCCAGGCGCGTGTGGCTGCCTGCAGCGAATGGCCGAGACGGCTGATCTTGTAACCCGACAATCCCTCGTCGAGTTGGACGAGCGCGTCGAGCAGGCGGTCGCCTGTCTTGGCGGCATAGTCGATCTCATGGGCGGTCAGGAACGCATAGTCGTCCTTGTCGCCATCCTTCATCGCGGTGAATTTGACCGTGGTCATGCCGAACTCCTCTCCGTGATCGACACTTTCCGATCACGCCGCGATCGGCGCACGCTTCACGAGGTTGAGCTTCTTGCGCACCTCTTCCGGCCCGATGACCCGGGCGCCCAGATTTTCGACGACAGAAACCGCGCGCTCTACCAGTTGCGCGTTGGTGGCGAGCACGCCCTTGTCCAGCCACAGATTGTCTTCGAGACCGACGCGCACGTTACCGCCGGCAAGCACCGCCGCAGCGGCATAAGCCATCTGGTTGCGGCCGAGCGCGAAGGCCGAGAAGGTCCATTCCTTCGGCACATTGTTGACCATGGCCATGAAGGTGTTGAGGTCGTCCGGCGCACCCCACGGCACGCCCATGCACAACTGCACCAGCGCGTCGGGAGCCAGGATCTTCTCCTCGACCAGTTGCTTGGCGAACCAGAGATGGCCGGTGTCGAAGGCCTCGATCTCCGGCTTGACGCCCATCGCCGTCATCATGCCGCCCATGGCACGCAACATGCCCGGCGTGTTGGTCATGACGTAGTCGGCTTCGTTGAAATTCATCGTGCCGCAGTCGAGCGTGCAGATTTCGGGCAGGCACTGGCGCACATGTTCGACGCGGTTGGAGGCGCCGCCCATGTCGGTGCCCTGCTCCTTCAATGGCAGCGGGCTTTCAACCGGGCCGAACACCATGTCGCCGCCCATGCCGGCGGTGAGGTTCAAGACCACATCGACATTGGCATCGCGGATGCGCTCGGTCACCTCACGGTAGAGATGCACGTCGCGGCGCGGCTTGCCTGTCTCGGGATCGCGGACATGGCAATGGACGATCGCCGCACCCGCCTTGGCCGCCTCGATAGCCGAATCGGCGATCTGCTTGGGCGAGCGCGGCACATGCGGGCTGCGGTCCTGCGTGCCACCGGAACCGGTCACGGCACAGGTAATGAAGACCTCGCGGTTCATCGCAAGCGGCATAGCTTTCCTCCCGAAATGCTTTTCACCGATCATTGCGCCGCTTGCCGAAGTCTGCTTTGCGCTTTACGAAACAAACATGGCCAAATCCGAAAGGCAGACAATCTTTTTTGCCGAGCGCGCGCCGCTCAAGGTGACGCTGCTAGTGTTCTCCGGCTCGTCGATCATGTGCGTGGCCTCCGCCGTCGATCCGCTGCGCGCGGCAAACCGCATCACCGGCGAGACGCTGTTCGACTACCGGCTGGTGTCGATGACGGGCGATGCACCGGTGACGACATGTGGCCTGCCGGTGGCTGTGTCCGGACGCTTCGACCCCGCCGAGGCCGCCGACATGCTGGTGGTGATCGCTGGCTTCGGCACGCAGAACTACGCGACTTCGGCGCTGCTTTCCGGCTTGCGGCGCGCGGCGCGCACGGCACGCGCGGTCGGTGGCGTCGAAGCCGGAACATGGCTGGTTGCGCGTGCGGGACTGCTCGAAGGGCGCAGCGCGACCACGCACTGGGAAGACATGGAGGATTTCACCGCAGCCTTTCCCGGCACCGACGTTCGCCCCGACCGCTATGTCATCGACGGTCCGGTCTTCACCTCGGGCGGCGCCTCGCCAACCTTTGACCTGATGCTACACCTGGTGCGCTCGCGGCTTGGCATGGCTGTGGCGCTCGATGTCGCCTCGGTCTTTATCTACGATCAGGCGCGCGCCGCCACCGACGCGCAACCCCTGGTCTCGCTCGGCCGCCTCGATGGCTACGATCCGCGCCTGGCGCAGGCGATCCGGCTGATGGAAGCGCATGTCGACCAACCGCTGACGATCGCGGCCATCGCCCGACGTGCGGGCATCACTGCCCGCACGCTGGAGAGCATCTTTCGAGCCTCGATCGGCGAAACACCCGGGGCCTACTACCTCAGGCTCAGGCTCGGTGCCGCCAGACGACTGGTGGTGGACACACGCATCGCCATGGCTGACATCGCCGGGCGAACGGGCTTTTCGTCCGCTGCGGCATTCTCAAGAGCGTTTTCAAGAGCTTTCGGCGAGGCGCCGGTCAGGTTGAGACGCGGCTGACGCCGCGCCGATCAGGCAGCGCGGCGGTTGTCTCCACCGTCGATCAGGTCGCGCATCTGCTTGGCCAGGTGTATCTCGAAACGGCCGGCCACGGCGCGATCCCATTCGTTCGATACCTTGGCGTCGTCGTTGGGACGCGGCATCGACATCAACCGGTCGATGATCGAACCGGCATGCTCACGCGACAGAAGGGCGTCGATTTCGTGTTCGATCTGCATTCTTCGCCTCCTTTCGATTCGTGTTGGCGAGGCCTGTATATAGGAAACCTGTGACGGCTTCTTGAAGGCAAGCTCAAGGCGATTGAAAGGCAGATTGAGAAAATTGAGTCACGAAATCGTGCTGGAACGGTGATTTCATTCCGCCAACGACTTATCCGGCTAACCGTTCCTAGAATTTCTTTTCGAACAACACCGTTGTCAATCCGCTCTCCCATTCAAGGTCGGGATAGCGGTCTTTTTCCTCGTAGCCCAGCGCTTTGTAGAAGGCCTGGCTTTGTTGGTTGAAGCTGTCGGTCTCCAGCCGAACCTGGATGTAGCCGGACGCCTCGATGGCTTTCTCGGCCTCCACCATCAGGGCGCGACCGACGCCGAGACGCTGGTGACGCGAACCGACATGCAAGGCATCGATGAAATCGTCCCGCCAGTTGACGAGCCCGGCAACCTCGCCACCGACCAGCGCGACGAGGAAATTACGGCCCTGTTCGTCCACGAAACGGTGGCCGACATTGCCTTCGACATAGTTGCGCGCGGCAGCCGGGGTGATTTCCGGCAGCCAGGTGCTCTCGAAGGTTTCCTGCAGCACACGCTTCAGGCCCGGGAAATCGGCTTCGATCCCGCGCCTGATGGTGATCCCGCCGCGCTTTATGCCAGCGCTGTCAGACATACCGGTTGACGACATTCTCCAGATATTCCTGCCGGCCGGAGCGGGGTTCAGGCTCGATCCCGTCCTTGAGCACCTTCGCCGATAGATCCTCCAGCGTGACGCTGCCCGCAAGAACCTTGCTGGCTTGCGGATTGGCCCAGCCCGCGTAACGCGCCTCGAGCGGAGCCGACAGCGCCTTGTCCTCGATCATGCGCGCGGCGGCCTTGAGCCCACGCGCGCAGCAGTCCATGCCCCCGATATGAGCGATCAGCAGGTCCTGCGGGTCGAGCGACTGACGGCGCAGCTTGGCGTCGAAATTGGTGCCACCGGTGGTGAAGCCGCCGGCCTGAAGCACCTGATAGTAGGCGAGCGCCATTTCCGGCACGTTGTTCGGGAACTGGTCGGTATCCCAGCCCGACTGGTAGTCGTTGCGGTTCATGTCGATGGAACCGAAGATGCCGAGCGCATCGGCCAGCGCCAGCTCATGCTCGAACGAGTGTCCGGCCAGGATGGCGTGACCCTGCTCGATATTGACCTTGACCTCCTTCTCCAGCCCGAAATCCTTGAGGAAACCGTAGACCGTGGCGACGTCGTAATCGTACTGGTGCTTGGTCGGCTCCTGTGGCTTCGGCTCAATCAGGATGGTGCCCTTGAAGCCGATCCTGTGCTTGTAGTCGACCACCATGGACAGGAAGCGGCCGGCCTGCTCGCGCTCGCGCTTGAGATCGGTGTTGAGCAGGGTCTCGTAGCCCTCGCGGCCGCCCCACAGCACATAGTTTTCGCCGCCGAGGCGTTTGGTGACATCGATGCATTTCTTGACCGTGGCAGCTGCGTAATAAAACACTTCCGGGTCGGGATTGGTGGCGGCACCGGCCATGTAGCGGCGGTGAGAGAACAGGTTGGCGGTGCCCCACAGAAGCTTGACGCCGGTCTCGCTCTGCCTGGCTTCGAAGACATCGGCGATCTCGTCGAGCCGCGTAGCGCTTTCGGCGAAGGTTGCGCCCTCCGGCCGAACGTCGGCGTCGTGGAAGCAATAATAAGGCACGCCGAGCAACGACAGCATTTCGAAGGCGACGTCGGCTTTCAGCTTAGCCGCCTGCATCGTGTCGCCGAACCATGGCCGCTCGAAGGTCTGTCCACCGAACGGATCGCCACCCGGCCACGCAAAGGAATGCCAGTAGGCGACGGCGAAGCGCAGATGGTCTTCCAGCCGCTTGCCGAGCACCACCTCGTCCTTGTTGTAGAAACGATAGGCGAGCGGATTGGTCGAATCCGGCCCTTCATAGCCGATCTTGCCAACATCGCCGAAGAAACCGGTGCTCATGCTCTTTCTCCTCTGGAATGCTTTGGACGGGCCCTGCCCGCTATCCGGGACAACGGCCCCATCGACATCGTGCCGATTACCTGCCGCGTAATTGGTTCCGTTTGCGGGACGGGCGAAAAGGCTCGTGTCGAAACCCGAAACAAAGGAAACGGACCATGACCGACCTCGCCGCCATCACCCACAACTACATCGCCGCCTGGAACGAAACCGATGCGGCGCGTCGGGTCGGCCTGCTCGACGCGGCCTTCACCAACGATGTCAGCTACCGCGACCCGATCATGCAGGGCGACGGCCATGCCGGCCTCACCGCGCTGATCGAAGGTGTGCAGCAGCGCTTCCCCGGCTTCCGCTTCTCGCTGCGCGGCACGCCGGACGGTTTCGGCGAGTTCATCCGCTTTTCCTGGAACCTCGGACCGGAGGGCGTGGATTCGGTCATCGAAGGCACCGACATCGGCTTTGTCGAGAACGGCCGGCTGAAGACAGTCACCGGCTTCCTCGACAAAATTCCCGCCCAATAAAGCGAAAGGCGACGGGCACGGGCCCGTCGGCGCAGGCGCAGTCCGGCCGGTCACATCGTCCCCCTGATCGCCGGATAGAGGGCGCCGTACCGCCGATAGGCGTCCTCGAAAGCCGCGGCCAGGGCCTTTTCGGGCTCGACGGTCGCGGCAACGGCCGGGGCCGTGCAGACGGCAAGCGGATCGGCCCCGGTCGCGGCGATCAGCCCGAGCCGCGCCGCGCCAAAGGCAGCGCCGAAATCGCCATCGGCCGGCACATCGACTGGAATACCCAGCGCCGTGGCGATTGCCTTCAGCCAGTAGCGCGAACGCGAGCCACCACCGATTGCCGTGACCCGCTCCAGCGTCGTTCCGGCCTTGCGCAAGGCCTCGAGGCTGTCGCGGAAGGCAAAGGCTACGCCTTCCAGCACTGCTTGGGTGAGCGCCGAACGGCTCGATTCATGCGCCAGGCCGACAAAGGCGCCACGAATGGCGGCATCGTTGTGCGGCGTGCGCTCGCCGGACAGGTAGGGCAGGAAGGAAACGCCGCTCGGCGTTTTCAGCGTATCGCCAAGCTCGGCCGTCAGTTCGCCGGCGCCCTTGCCGGTGATCTCCGACAGCCAGTTGAGCGAATCCGTGGCGGACAGGATCACGCCCATCTGGTGCCATGTCTGCGGCAGAGCGTGGCAGAAGGTGTGCACCGCGCTTTCGGGATTGGGCAGATAGGCGGCATTGGCCGCAAACAGCACGCCCGACGTGCCCAGCGAAACGAAGGCATGACCGGCACCGACCGTACCCATGCCGCAGGCGGAGGCGGCATTGTCTCCCGCGCCGCCGGCGACCGGAATGCCCGGGGTCAAACCCCACTCGGCGGCCAGTTCGGCACGCAACCCGCCCGCCCTGTCGGTGCCCTCGACGAGCGTAGGCATATGGCTTTCATCGAGCTCGGTGGCGGCAAGTAGCTCCGGTGACCAGCGCCGCTTTTCGACATCGAGCCAGGAGGTGCCGGCCGCGTCCGACATTTCCGAAATATGCTCGCCGGTCAGCCAGAGCCTGAGATAGTCCTTCGGCAAAAGCACCTTCGCCACCCGGGCGAAGACGGCCGGCTCATTGGCTTTCACCCAGGCCAGTTTCGGCGCGGTAAAGCCCGGGAAAACGATGTTGCCGGTGAGCTTGCGGAAACGCGGATCGGCGTCCAGCTTGGCCGCTTCGGCAAAGCTGCGCGTATCGTTCCACAAAATGCAGGGGCGCAGCACCGCGTCGCCGGCATCGAGCAGCGTCGCGCCATGCATCTGACCGGACAGGCCGATGCCCTTGATGGCCGCGAATTCGCGAGAATGAGCGGCCTTCAGTTCGGCGATCGCCTGGCGGCAGGCACGGACCCATTCGGCGGGATCCTGTTCCGACCAGCCATGATGCGGACGCGACACGTCCAGCGAGGCATGACCGGAGCCGATGACAGCCTGCCGCCCGTCGATGAGCAGCGCCTTGACGCCGGACGTGCCGAGATCGAGCCCGAGATACATGCCTTCTCCTCCCGTTCGGTCCGCCTGCCTGCGGACCGGCACCAGCTTACCGAGACCCGAAAACCTCCCCAAGACACTTCGAGGCCTGAAAGCCTTTCAGCACTTGCTCATCTTTTTTTCGAGTCTCGAAAAATATAGTCAGGCAGGTTTTACTGTAAGGCTGGCGTCGCGTCAATTCATGTCGAGAGCGGTGGCGCGGCGCGTGAACAAGGCGGACAGCGGGCTCTCCGGGCGGGCGAGCGCGCGTTCGGCGCTCAGCGCCCTTGCCAGCGGCACATCGCCGTCGCGCAGGGCGGCCTCGATCAGCGTCAGATCGATTACGTCGCGCTGCGCATGGCTACCACCGAATGCGTGCGCGACGGCGCGGATCGGCCGCAGCAACCGCACCGTCTCGGCGTAATTGCCATCGCCGAAGGCCTTTACGGCCAGCGTGACCGGATGACCGACATCGCGGGTGAAGGCGGCATTGTCGTCGCTGGCTGACATCGCCTCGCGCTGGGCTTCCAGCAGGGTTTGGGCCGGTGTCTCCAACCCGGCTCCGACAAAGGCCATCATCGCGTGTGCGTCGTTGAAGGCATAGTTGCCGGCCGCCGCCTTTGGCGTCCAGTTGGCGGCGAGCGCCACCCAGCGGTCGCCGACATCGACGCCGCCGAGATGCAGGCGCCACAGGATCGCCGAGGCATCGACCATGTTGAGCGCGAGTGTCGATCGCTTGCCGTAGATCGGCCCGTCGAACAGCGACAGCACCTCGTCCGTCTCGCCGAGATCATAGTGGAACAGCGCGAGGTGCCACCAATTGTGCACCTGGAGAAAGCTCTCCTTCGTCCAGCCGTCTCTATTCGACCGCATCCAGGCGATGCCATCGCGCTGCCGGCTCTGCATCTCCATGACGTGAGCCACCGCGTGCTGAGCCCAGCCATCACGCGGTTCGAGTTCGATCGCTTGGCGGCCGAACCGTTCGGCGCGCTGATAATCGCCCATCTCCTCAAGCCCGAACGCCTGCATGCCGAGAATGGCGTGATAGCCTGGCAAGGCCTTGTTCCAGACCGGCAGTGCACGGCTGATACGGTCCCGCAGCATGCGGGCGTTGCCGGTGAAGAAATCGATCTGGTGGCCGGCCTGCAGGGCAAGCGCATCGAGCGGAAACTCGATGGCGATATCCTCAAGGATACGCGCCGCCTCGTGCCAGCGCCCGGCCGCCAAATGCCCGAGCGCGGCGACATGGCCCTGCTCGCGGGCGCTGGCGGCTAGCGGCAGCGCCGCCTGATGACAGGAGCGGGCAACCGCCATTGCCTCGCGCTCGGTCGACAGGCCGAACAGATACCCCTTCAATACATGCGCCATGACGAAACCAGGCGCTTCGGCGATCGCGGCGTCGGCCGAACCAACGGGATCGCCGACGAAGCGCTGCAACTCGCCAACCCCGCGCAGATAGTGCTGCAGGGCCGTTTCCGAGGTGCCCGAAAGCGCGAGGCCGGTTGTGTCTGTCGTCTTCATCTTGGTTATTCCTAATATTCGCAAATTATAAACCATGGAAACGAACTGTGTTTGGAGGCGCAGGGCAAATCATGGCTTCTTTGTGGCAATCGGCCAGGCGGGGTGACCGGGACGGTCATGGGGTTTCAAGAGTGGAAGGTCGGCGAGCAAGCGTCATTTAAGCGATTTTCGAGGGGAACATATTGATGCAGCAATGTATTTCGGCCGCGGCCAAGCGGGCTAGAACTTCTGCCGCCCGAAAACTGACTTTGCTGGCTTCGACATCACTCCTGCTCGGTATTGCACCGCTCTCGCCGGCGTCAGCCGCCTGCATCCTCTCCTCTTCTCCAGGCAACGACACCGTCATCTGCGACAGCGGCACAACCGTTGGAAACCTCGTCGACACGAGTGGCAACAACACGCTGATTTTTCCGGCCGGCGGCACCGGCCAGATCACCGGCAACGTCACCTATGGCGCCGGCGCCGACCGCATCGAGATGCATTCCGGCACCATCACCGGCACGGTAGATGAGGGCGACGGCCCCGATTCTTTCATCATCAGCGCCGGAACGGTGATCGGCAATGTCCAGCAAGGCGGAGGCATCGACGATTTCCAGATGACCGGCGGCCAAATCGGCTCGCTCAATCAAGGCGACGCACGCGACACTTTCTTCATGTCAGGTGGGCGCATCGTCGATTTCTTCGACGATGGCGACTACGCGATCATGACCGGCGGCCGCATCGGCCGCGTCAACATGAAACTCGACAAGAACTATTTCAACATGTCGGGCGGCATCATCGACCGCAATCTCGTGACCGGCTTCGACGACGACATCATCATCGTTTCGGGCGGCACGATCGGCGGCAACATCAGCACCAGTGGCGGCAATGACAGCGTCACCGTCACCGGCGGCTCGATCGGCGGCGACGTGCTGATGAGCGTCGGCCAGGACACGTTCACCTGGAACAATGGCGGCATCATCTACGGCACGATCGACCTCGGCGGCGACAACGACACCGCCACGCTGAGCAATCTTAACAATGGCAATCTGGGCGCCACCAAAGCGATCAGCGGCGGACTCGGCGTCGATACGCTCACCCTTTCCAATGTCAGCATGACCGGCATCGCCAGGCTGCAGAACTGGGAAACGATCAGCGCCACGAACGACACGCAGCTTGTCTTCGACGGCACGTTGACGCTCGGCGATCCCGGCACGGGAACCGGGACGCTGACGGTCGACGTGGCCAGCACGCTCTACGGTGGCGGCGCCAATGGCGGGGTCTCGGCCTTCACCGCCGGGCAAATGGCCAATGTCATCAATGCCGGGCGCATTGATCTCACCAATGGCGGCAACAGCCTGACCGACACCTTCACCATCGCCGGCAACTACACCGGCAACAACGGTCTGCTCCTGCTGCAAACGGCGCTTGGCGACGATAGTTCCGCCTCCGACAAGCTGGTGGTTTCCGGCGGCAAGGCGAGCGGCGAAACCAGCATCAGCGTCATCAATGTCGGCGGCGCGGGAGCCGCCACCACGCAGAACGGCATCATGGTGGTGCAGGCGGTCAATGGCGGCACCACGGCAAGCAACGCCTTTGCGTTGAACGGGCCGGTAGCGGCCGGCGCCTACGAGTACTTCCTGTTCAGAGGCGGCGTCACCGCCGGCAGCGCGGAGAACTGGTATTTGCGCTCCACCCTCGTGAACACGCCCTCTACCGAACCACCGCCGACAGTAGCGCCCGGTCCAGGCGTGCTGGAGCCTGCACCGCCGCCACCGCAACCGGTGGCGCCCGCGCCGGAGCCGCCGGCTCCGCCACCTGTAACCCCGCCGCCGCCGGTGCCGCCGGAATCGACACCAGCCAATCCGAACCCCGTCGATCCCGCTCCGCCGGTCCAGCCGACCGACGCCGCACCGGTCGCCCCGCCTCCGCCACCGGCAGTTCCGCCAGCTGAACCGCCACCGCCGCCGCCGGAAGTGTCAACGGAGGTTACGCCGCTTCCATCGCCAGGCGTCGCACCGCCCTCACCCGGCGCCACTCCGGTGATCGGCGATGTCGTTCCGCTCTATCGCGTCGAAGTGCCGACCTACGCGGCACTGCCCCCCGCCGGTTACCATCTGATGAGCGCTACGCTCGGCACGTTCCACGAACGGCGCGGCGAGCAATCCCTGCTCGGTGGCGTCGGCATGGTGCCCGCCAGCTGGGGGCGCCTCTTTGGCCAGAACGCGGAAGTCAGTTGGGGCGGCACCGTCTCGCCGACTTTCGACGGACATCTTTTCGGCTTCCAGGCGGGCACCGACCTGATCGGCTGGGAAGGCCCCTCCGGTCACGAGAACCGGGCCGGTCTGTTCATCGGCCATACCCGCATGGATGGCGACATCCGCGGCCAGGCGCTTGGCTGGAACAATCTCAGCGTCGGAAAACTGGACATGGGTGGCACGTCGTTCGGTGCCTACTGGACCCATATCGGCCCCGGCGGCTGGTATCTGGACGGCGTCGCCATGGGCACCTGGTTCAACGGCAAGGCGACGTCGAACCGCGATATCGGCATCAATGTCGACGGTACGGGCGTCACGCTTTCACTCGAGGGCGGCTATCCAATTCCGCTGGACGCCGACTGGTCGCTGGAACCGCAGGCGCAGCTGATCTGGCAGCACCTGTCGCTCGACGGTAAGGCCGACCGCTTCTCGTCCGTCTCCTTCGACAATGACAACAGCCTCACCGGTCGTCTCGGCCTGCGCCTGCAAGGAACCATGCCAGCCGGCAGCGCCGTCGTGCAGCCCTACCTCAAGGCCAATCTCTGGCATGACTTCGGCGGCACCGACCAACTGGACTTCGGCGCGGACCCGATCTCGGCCGAACGCGGCGGCACCTCGCTGGAACTGGGTGGCGGCGTGGTGGCGAAACTGTCGGACACGCTGAGCGTCTTCGCCACCGCCGATTACACCACCAATCTCGGCGGCGACAAACGGCGCGTGTGGGAAGGCAATCTCGGTCTCAGCGTCAAATGGTGAGTGCGGTTGCGGGGCCGGATCTCGGCCCCGCCCGCGGCATCAGTTGCCCGACCGCATCGCCACGGTGGCGATGCCAGCGCCGACCAGCAGCGTGCCGCCGGTGCGGTTGAAAATGCGGATGGCTTTCGGATTGCGCACGATGTTGCGGGCTCGCGAGGCGACCAGCGCGTAACCAAAGGCATTGGCGAAGGCGAGCGTCAGGAAGGTCGCCTCGAAGATCATCATCTGCGTCCAGAAATTGCCGTGCCGGTCAAGGAACTGCGGCAGGAAGGCGACAAAGAAGGTGATGCTCTTGGGATTGAGCGCGGTGACCAGCCAGGCATGGCCCATCATCCTGGCCGCCGAAACGGCGTCGTGGCGCGGCGTGGCTTCCAGCGCGCCGCCAGCCCGGAACAGCTTGATGCCGAGATAGATGAGATAGGCGGCGCCGATCACCTTGAGCACGGTGAACACCGTCGCCGAGGCGGCGAGCAGTGCGCCGATGCCAAGCATGGACAGCGTCATGGCGGTGAAATCGCCCAGCGCCACGCCAACCGCCATGGGCAGCGCCGTGCGCCAGCCCTGTCCCAGCGCGTAGGAAACGACGAGCAGGATGGTTGGCCCGGGAATGAGAAGCAGGATGGAGGACGCGGCGGCGAAGGCCGCCCAATTCTCGAAAGACATGGAACTCTCCTGTTAAAGAAAAGGATAAATCCCTGCCTTCAGGCCGATGTAAAGAGGTTTTTCCAGCAATTTCGAGAAGCGCAGACGGGCGTCAATTCGCGCCGGTCGGCACGTTCCGCGCAGCGATGGCGGCAACGCACGCGATGGCCATGATGGCCGCTGAAAGCAATGCCATATCGGTCGTTGCGGTCCGCCATGCGAAGGCCCGTTCCAAGTTTGAAATCAGCTCTTTAGGATCGGAGGAATGGATAGGCGGGAGCCGTGCCGGCATTGTGACGGAACCGAGGTCTTTTGATGCCTCGCACCTTTCCAGTCGTCCAAAATCACCGGCCATGCGGGCTTGTGTGAAGCGCAAATCCAAGCCGCCCAAGGCTTTCACGCTTTTTAAACCATGAATCCTGAAAATGCGCTCTATCGCCGGGCATGTGATCCCGGCTGTTCGTTTGGGGTAAAGAGTGCATGCGTAAACCGCAAGACCTGACGCATTCATCCGGCGTCGCCAGCCCGGAATCCGACCACCTCATCTCGCGCCGCGCCGTGCTTTCAGGCCTCGGCGTGATGACCCTGCTTGGCGCCTCCGGCTGCTCGCAGACCCTCGATATCCCCTCGCTCGGTCCGGTCGGACCGTCGGGCGGCATGCCTCAGCTCGACGACATGTCGACCGGCTCGATCCGCCCGATCCCGCCGATCAGCGTTGACAAGAACATCACCGACAACGGCACGATGTATGCCTCGCTGACCGACAATGGCTTCGTCGTGCCGGCCATTCCCTTCCAGAAGGTCAAGCAGGAGTTTCGCCGCCAGATCGTCGTCGACCCGACCGGCGAGGCACCCGGTACCATCGTCGTGCGGCTCAATGAGCGGCATCTCTACTGGGTGCAGGAGGGCGGCGAGGCCGTGCGCTACGGCGTCGGCATCGGCAAGGCCGGTTTCGAGTGGAGCGGCCGCGCCGTGATCCAGTACACCAAGGAATGGCCGACCTGGACGCCGCCCAGGGAAATGATCGCGCGCAAGCCGGAGCTGGTGAAATGGGCGAGCGGCCAGCCGGGCGGCCTCGACAACCCGCTCGGCGCCCGCGCCCACTACATCTACAAGGACGGCCAGGATACCGGCTATCGCGTGCACGGCTCGCCCGAGTGGTGGACCATCGGCACCCAGGCCTCGTCCGGTTGCGTGCGCATGATCAACCAGGACGTCATCGACCTCTATAACCGCGTCCGCGCCTCGCCGACCAAGGTGCCGATTGTGGTTGCATGAGGCAGTCGGCAGTCGGCAGTCGGCAGTCGGCAGTCGGCAGTCGGGGACTGCTCACTTGCCCTCCCGCCGGCTGCAAGCGGCAAATTCACTGGCAAGTTGCCCAATACAGTTGCGGATCGCCCATTCCCGACTGCCGACTGCCCACTCCCGACCGCCTCCCCCTAATCGATTAAATCTCCCGTTGCGTCACGCCTGAATACAGGCGAAAGTTCTGGCTGAGACGGATCGGGAGGATCGCAGGATGGCCGGAACTTTCATCATCGCCCAGGGCGGCGGCCCTACCGCGGTCATCAACCAGACGGTGGTCGGCGCGGTCCTCGAAATCCGCAAGAACCATCCCGGCGCGCGTGTGCTCGGCTCCCGTCATGGCGTGCGCGGGGTTCGCGACGGCGACTATGTCGACCTGACCGACATGCGCGAGGACCAGTTGCGGCTGATCGGCCGCACGCCGTCGGCGGCGCTCGGCTCCACCCGCGACAAGCCGGACGCCGCCTATTGCGAACTGGTGCTGAAGGGGCTGCAGAAGATCGGCGCCGACGCCTTCATCTATATCGGCGGCAACGACACCTCCGGCACGCAGCAGATCCTCACCGACGCGGCGGGCGGCAAGATCGCCTTCGTGCATGCGCCCAAAACCATCGACAACGACCTGGTCGAGAACGACCACACGCCGGGCTTCATCTCGGCGGCTGAATTCGTCGCCGGCGCCTTCCTGTCGGTCGACCTCGACTTCCGCGCCCTGCCCGGCATCTATGTCGGTATCGTCATGGGCCGCCATGCCGGCTTCCTCACCGCCGCGTCCGCCGCCTGGCGGCTGGACGGGGACAGCGGGCCGCATCTCGTCTATGTGCCCGAGCGCGCCTTTTCGGTGGACCGCTTCATCGACGACGTGAAGGCGACCATGGCCAGGCACAAGCGCTGCATCGTCGCCGTCTCCGAAGGTGTCTCCACCGCGGACGGGCGTTCGCTGGTCGAGACCATCGTCGGTTCCGACAAGGTCGAGCGCGATGCCCACGGCAACGTCAAGCTTTCGGGCAGCGACCTGAACCGCGCCTTCGAACAGGCATTGGCCGAGAGGCTGCCCGGCAAACGCGCCCGCGTCGACGCGCTGGGCTACATGCCGCGCGGCTATATCGGCGCGGTGAGCCCGGTGGATGCGCAGGAGGCTTTCGATGCCGGCGCCTTCGCGGCGGGCGTCGCCGCCGAGGGCGGCGGCTCGGTGGCTCTGCAATATGATGGCAAGAAGACCGTGTTCAGGAAGGTGCCGCTGAGCAGCGTCGCCGCCAAGACCCGGCACATGCCCGACGATTACCTGCGTAAGGACACCAACGACCTGTCCGATGCCGGCCTTGCCTATCTGCACCGGCTGGTGCCGGCCAAATACCAGGTCGGCAAACCTTTCGTGTGAGGGCGACGATGACCGGCTGGTTCGGCAAACAGGCACTCGACCCGGCGCTGACGCTGATCGCCGAGCCCTTCGTGCATCCTTATATGAGCGCCAATATCTGGCACCTCAAAGGGCGCGACGTCGATCTTCTGGTCGACACCGGCATGGGTATCTGCCCGCTGGCGCCTGAGATCGACACGCCGGCCGGCAAGCCGCTGCTGGTCGTTGCCACCCACATCCATCTCGACCACGTCGGCTCGCTGCACGAATTCGCCGACCGCGCCGGCCCGGCGCAAAGTGCCGCCGAATTCGCCCGCATGGGCGATGCCGCCACCTACGCGCATGAATTCCGCGAACTGGAGGGTGCCGTTTCGCGCCTGCCGCATCCCGGCTGGAGGGCTGAAAGCTACCGCATCGAGCCGGCGCCGCTGACCCGGATTCTTGCCGAAGGCGACAGCGTCGACCTTGGCGACCGGCGCTTCACCGTCCTGCATCTGCCTGGCCACTCGCCGGATTCGATCGCGCTGTTCGACGAACATGACGGGCTCTTCTTCAGCGGCGACGCCATCTATGACGACACGCTGCTCGACGATCTTCCCGATTCCGACCGCGCTGCCTATCGCCACACCATGCGGCGGCTGCTCGAATTGCCGATCAGCACCGGCCATGGCGGCCACGGCCCGAGCTTCGACCGCGACAGGATGCGGGCGATCGCGCAAGCCTATCTTGCGACTGGTAGTTGAGCCTGCAAGCCGACCTGAAATACGAGGCTTCGGTTCTGGCCAGGACGAGGACCGGGCCATGCTCTCGAAGAATGTGACGTGGCGGCATCCTACTCCTTCGTCATTCCGGGCCAGCGAGGCGAAGCCGAGCGCCGACCCGGAACCCATAAAGCAGCACGGCCGGGAATGAGGGTCGCGTTGACGGGAATGAAACACGCGGCGTCGGTTCGGCTGCATGAACGGTCCAGGACGAGGACCGGGCCGGGCTCGACGATGGGCGGCCAATGGGTTCCGGCTCTCGCTGCGCTCGGCCGGAATGACGGCGGTGGAGTTGTCGCCTTCATTCTGTTTCTTGCCATCGGAGGGATGTGACGGAGCGGCATCCCAAGCACTCGTCATTCCGGGCCAGCGAGGCGGAGCCGAGCGCCGACCCGGAACCCATTGAGCAGCACGGCCGGGAACGAAGGTCGCGTCAACGGGAATGAAGCACGCGGCGCCGGTCCGGCTGCGTGAACTGTTCAGAACGAGGACCGGGCCGGGCTCGACGATGGTGCGGCCAATGGGTTCCGGCTCTCGCTGCGCTCGGCCGGAATGACGGAGGCGGTGCAGTCGCGCCGACGCGCGGTTGCGTTGATACACTTCTTCATCGCCACGCTGCGGAAATCCGCCCTGGCCATTGTCAAAAAACACTCCCTTGCGGGAGGTGGGAAGCGGGGCGCCGGGTCGGTGCCTCATGCTATTCTGATACTGGCGCCTTCCGGGCGCCCCGCCGGTGTTCTTGCCCCGGACCGACCTCGCCGTCCTTCGCGACGGCAGACTTCGGACCTCGAAGCCGCCATTTTCGGCGGCCGGGTTTTTCCAGGGCCCGGACTTAGGGCTCGTCACCAGACAGCGCCACCGTTAGCGCTGCCAGTCCGGCAC
>NZ_JBFRGM010000024.1:0-83372 GCF_052115345.1 Mesorhizobium sp. 2RAF21
TCGCCCTTGGCGAGAGGACAAGAATTTGATGGCTTTCCTGAACGCCCTTTAGCCAGAAAATTAGGTTGCGGCGCTGGGTGAACTTTAGCTGATCAGCCAAGCTACGATCACGTCGCCGCAACATAACCGTCTACGCAACATATTCGAACCACTCTCCAGCGAAGAGCTGTGCGCATTCACCTGCGCCATAGGCGGGATCGCCGCGATGGCGGTTGAACATGCGGTACATCTCATGGCGCGTGGCGACGCCCTGGAAGACCTTGCGGATTGTCGGGACGGCGTGCATGGTGGCTCCTTTCAGCCTTGCGGGCCGAAGCGCGAGCGATCGCCTGATCCCTCATCATTTCAGCCCTTCATCACGCCTTCCCGCGGGCCGCCTCTCCGGTCCGGCGGGTCAAGGGCCGCGGCACGCGGGCGAAGCCTCCCTTGACGCGCCGGCCGGGCATGCGGCATCGCGCCTTCATTCCTCTTCTTTCCTCCCTTCTTTTTCCTCCTCCGCGAGACGCCGCTCGGCATTGCCGATCGCGCCGAGCGCGGCCTTGAAGAGCGCCGAGCCTCGTTCCTCCGCGAGATCCGTGGCGGCCACGGCGGCGAGGCTCGCGGCGTGGATGTCGTCGTCGCTCACCGCATCCGGCGACAGGCGCGTCAGCGCACCGTCATAGGCGATGACCTCGCCGATCATCGTGCGCACTTCGGCTTCGTCGAAACGCAGGAGCACATGACTGGGCGGCGCGGCCGCCGCGGCGGCTTCGTCGCGGAATTGCGTGATCATCTCGTCGGTCGCGCAGGATCGGATCGCGTCGGCGGTGATGAGGGTGGCCATGCCGCCGAATCCGTCCGGACGCATCCGCGAGCAGGTGAACGCCGACGTCACGACGATTTCCCCGAGCGTTGGCGATCGCCGCACGATGTCCTGGAAGATCGTCGCCCATGACGTCATGGATAGGTCGAGCTCGATGTGGGTGTCGGCATCGGCGGTCTCCGCCAGGCGCTCTGCGGCGATGGAGTCGAGAACGCAGTCGACGCCGGCCGAATCCCGGTGCGCGGCGCGCAGCTCGGCTGCGTCGACCTCGATGCACTCGGCGGGGCTTTCCTCGGCGAAGAAATAGAGCCCGTCGCCGTCAGGCTCGGCCTCGAAGATGTGCGCGAGCACGAGCCGCTCGAGCGGCGTCATGTCGGGGTTGGAAATCGTCGTCTGCACGACGGTCGGCACGAAGTAGCTGGCCATGTCGGCCTCCTGAAAATGACAAAGCCCGGCAGGGCCGGGCGTGATTGCGGGGATGGTGGATGCCGGCGCCGGATCAGTCCGGATCGCGGGCGCCGGCGAGGATGGCTTCGGCCTTGGCGATCGCGGACACGGCGCGGTCCTGCCAATAGGCGCGATCCGACGCCTCGGCGCCGCTCAGCACCTTCACCAGGCCGAGCAGCACCTCGAAGTGATCGGCCTTGCGCTGCACGGTCTCGCGATAGTGCGATGGGACCGGCACGGACGGGCCCCTATAGGCGCTATCGCGGCCTTCCCAGACGCCGGTGACATAGGTCTCGCCGGCGGTCTCGTAGTCGTGCTTCTCGTTGTCCCAGTCGTCGTCCTCGACGGCGAGCCGGCAGGCCTCGGCGAGGCTCTCCGCCTCGTAATTGCGCTGCCGATAGACCGGCAGGCGATAGGTGGTTTCGATCGTGAAGATGGGCATCGGAGTCGTCCTTCCCTTCGGGTGTTGAAGACACCCTCGGGGCGGCCGCCTCTCCGGTCCGGCGGGTCAAGGGCCGCTGGCCAAGCGGGCGAAGCCCCCCTTGACCCGCCGGCCGGGCATGCGGCAGCGACGCCATTCCCTCTTTCCGCCGATACCCTCTTGCCCGCTTCGTCGACCCTTCGAGCGGTAGGGTTGAGAGCGGGTCGTCAGCCGGCGGCCGCAAGCGGCTCAGCGAGCCGGGCGAGCAGCAAGTTCAGGTCCTCGTTCCAATCGCCGGCGCGCGGTCGCGCGCGTGCATAGGTCGCGCTCGTCTGGGCCGCGATCGCCTGGACGCGCTCGGCATAGACATCACCCTGGCGATTGTTGTCGGTCGCCGCGACGAGATGCGTGTTCGGTCGTGCCGCCAAGCGGCGGATCGAATCCTCACTTGCAGGAGACCAGCCGCCGCCGGTGCTGACGTAGAGCGTATCGTGCCGCATGACCTGGATCGCGGCGAGACTCATGGCATCGATCGCCGCTTCAGTGATGCAGACGCGCGCGGCGGCCGACGGGCCGAGCCGGAACAGCTCTTTGGCCCCGCCGGTCGCATATCCGCGCCATTGGGGGCCGCGCTCCTCCCAGCCGACCACGATGCCGTTCTCGCTGCGATGAGCCGCCCACATGCTGCCATGCGGCCCCTCGCGGACCATGCCTTGGCCGACCGCCACGGCGACGATCGTATCGGGAAGCCCGCGTGTCTCGGTGAGATAGCGCCAGGTCGCCGAGCCTGACCTCGGCAGACTCCGACGCGCCCAGCGGTCGGCGATGGAGCTAAGCGGGGAGGACCGGACCTCGCGCTGCCACGCGAGCGGGGTGGGCACGAACCCGACCAGGGACGCGACCCATGCGCAGGCTTCGGGAAAGCCCTGCGCACCGAGATGCTCGGCGAGATCAAACACGTCGCCTTTCGCGGTCGACAACGGGTCAAACCAGCCGCGATCGTTGTGAATGACGATAATGATATTGGCATCGCGGCGGAATTTCACGGCGCGCCGCGTGCTCTCCTTTAGATCGATTTTCCAGCCGTCCTGTTGAAGCAGCGCGGCGCAACCGACCTTGCTTCGCAGTTCTTCGATTTCCCTTTTCTCCATCGCCTTCACCGGGCGCGCATCGCACATACCCCGGTCCCTTCTTCGGTTGACCTGCCTCGCCTTATCCCGAGGGCACGGCGCCCGTCTGCCGCGAAGCGTGCCGGATGCAAGGGCGCGCTGGCAAGCCGTCGCGGCCCGAGATCTCGACCGCGGCGAAGCCTCCCTTGCATCCAGCAACGCGCCAGCGGCATCGATCACCAATTCGACAAAACGGGCACCACGTACTTTGCCGGCAACCTGCGCTCTGGTCGGAATTGGCATGCGGAATGAGAAGCCGAGATCAGCGAAGCCCGGCGGCCTTTTGGGTGGAGGCGAGCGAACGGGCGTCTGGTGTGGTGACGAAGTCGGCGAACGCGGTAGGTCCGCGGCCTATATTCGCCCTCGCTCGCCAGCGGCGGCGACGGAGATCACACACAATCGACGAATTCAAGCTTCAGACTCATCGGACGACGCGAGCGCTCCTTGCCTGGCAATCGATGGTTTACCGAAATTGATCTAGAAGCCGAGCGAACGAACGGTTATGAGTCGAGTGGGGCAGTACGCGCTGCCCTGGGGCGTCGAAACCCCTGCTAGCGGTTGGTGCCGGCCGACACGGCACCGCACTCCTTGACCTTATGGTCGGGGAGCCTGTGGCGTATGCAACAGGTTCACCCGAACTAAAGGCCACAGGGCCGTCTAGCACGGTTTCGAACTCCCCGATCACCAAGAGTCAGAGAGGGTTCGTTTGCGGGGGCGTACCGCAGGCACCTCCCCACGGAGGATCGAGTGATCAGGGCCAAGGCGCGAGGGCGCACTTCTCTTGAATCGCGCACGATTGAGGCTCATCGCGCCTATGTGCAGGCGTTGGTGGAGTGGGAACGGGTTTTTCACCTCGGCACCTGCTCGGTCTGCCGCCCCGAGGGTCTCACCGACGAAGAGCACGGCATTCAGTGCGAATTGGCCGAGGCGCAAAAGGAGCGGCGGCGGATGACTTTTCGGGAACGCTGCGACGAATTGGGCTACATGCCGTCAGGGGCAAAAACCTCGCTTCCTCTTCACGCGTCTTGTGGAGCGGTTCCGCGAAGACGAAAAAATTGATTGGCGCAAAGAACCGGGCCGTGGTGCAAAATCTGGCTTTGCGATGCCCCGGCGTAGCGTTATTGGCTAGCGCCGTGTTTATTCGGCGGGTTTCAGGGTCAAAATCTTAGCACGACCAGAAGCGGATCAAGAACAAAGGCAGATGACCTGGCGACCTTTATAGCGATGATAGTGTCGCCGCGATCGCACCTGAGCTAAGTCCGCCGAAGAGTTGCCGTACTAATAGGCGTTTCGTTTTTTCACTTATTGAAATATCTCCAAGAACGGACAACGCGCGCGCTAGTCTGATTGCAATGGACCTTTGTGCCCATACCGCGCTGGCGATGGACATGACCAACTCGGCTCTGTCATCTGGTCGAGGTGCATTTCATGCTGATGGTCATTCCAGGCTCGGACGTCGGTCGATACGAGACATTGATGGACCGCGCCTTTCGGTTTCGGCATTCAATTTTTGTCGAAGAAAAGGGCTGGGAGGAACTGCGCCAGCCGGGCGGTCGCGAGCGCGATCGATTCGACGATCGGCATGCAATCCATCACATCTGTCTGCGCGACGAGGAGATCGTCGGCTATCAGCGGCTGTTACCAACCACTCGCCCGCATTTATTGAGCGATGTGTTGACGGATCTGTGCCGGCACACGCCGCCACGCGGCGAACATGTGTTCGAGTGGACACGCTTCAGCGTTGCGCGTAGCTATCGCGAACACCGACCGCGAGGTGACAGTCCCTTTCTCGAACTCGCCCAAGGCGTCGTCGAATGGGGCATTGAGCATCAGGTTGACACAGTCACGGTCGCGATCGACTGGCGGTTGATGCTAATCGCGATGCAATTGCGGTTCTTCGTCCGATCACTCGGTTTTCCCCAGCGTATTGGCCGCGACGAAGTTGTTGCCCTGCGCATGTCCTTCAACCGCGAGACCCTTGAAACAATCCGGGCCGCGCGAGGCTCCAACGAGTCGGTGCTGCCGATGTCTAACTGGCCGTCAGTTGCCTGATGGTCCGTATCAGCATGGAGTTATTCTATGATAAGAACTGCGGATACCAAGATCATCGCTCACGAACTTCACGCCCGCTATGAACATTCGCGGGCAGTGACGCTGATCGGTCGCACCTTGCAAAAAGCTCTGTTCGCCGGGCGCTCCGACGAGGTTGTGTTTTGGGCCCTGGTTCATGCTCATTATCGTGGCGGAGATCTCTGTTCGTCGACCGAGGAGGAACTCAATTATTTTGCTCCCTGGATCATCCGCGACCCTTCCGAGAAAAACTGATTTGGGCGGTACCTAGACGTCTGTCGGATTGACGATGATCGACGCTGTCGATGGCGGTGGCGGATTGGCGGCTATACCGGTCGAGGTCGGAAAATCGCCCGGCCCGGTCGGCGTCTGCTGGCAAACCGCCGACTGGTCTCCGGTGAAGCAGGAGGCGTCATATCCGGCGCCGCGGATGAGGTAGCTGCATACGCTTACCCCGTTGCCATCCTTGACGTTGCGGGCATTGCAATCGCCGCTCGCAGCGTAGTTTGCGAGCTTCCCGCGCTGGCCGCAGCCGAACTGGCAGGCCATGAGGATGGAAGATTGGTCGATCGTGGCGCAGCGGCCGCCGTAACATACCTGCTGTCCGATCAGCGAGGTCATGCCGTTACTCTGCGCCTTCGACCACTCATTCTGTTCGTACCGGGTCCAGGCGGCGACTTGGGCGGAGGGGTCGTTGAGAAAGCTTTGCGCGCTGCCGCTGTAATAGCGTTCGAAGGTGCCGGGGCAAAATTGGAATGCTCCGAGGCAGCCGAACTGATTTGTGGTGCCGAAATTTCCTTCGCTGCTGGACACTTTCGCAGCGAAATCCGCACAGTTCGACGGGATGCCCGCCGCAGTAAGATTGGCGGCTGATTCTCCGGCGAACGCTGCCGCCCCCGACAGACACAGCAGGAGACCCGCATCGGCCAGGATGCCGCGAACGGCGCGCGCTGTCATGGCTTGCCCTCCGGAATCGCAAAGGTGAAATCGCCGTTGACGAGCGTCTTCCCGTCGTCGGTCAACGCGAAGGGACGCTGTGCGAACGCCGCCTGCGCCTGGTCGGCGGCCATCGCGGCGAAGCGCGGATCATCAGGAGGCACGATCTGATGCATCATATCGTCGACCAGGACGGTCGGCTGCTGATGGGGGGCGACGCGCACAAGGCGGGTAGGGCAGGTGCCGGATGTGCAGTCGTCGTTCCAAATCTGCGAGATCAAGAAGTCGCCGCGCGGCGTGCGCAATTCATATTCGTGAATGGTCACGGTGCCGGACGAGCCGGCCGCGAGCGCATCACCCGTCCAGACCTTGTCGGGGTCCTGGGTCACGTTGCGATACGAGGTCTTGTATCTGAAAGCCGCGTCGGCCGCGGCTGCTGGCACCGCGCCGACAAGGGCGGTCGCAGCAAGCAGACAGATCATCCGAGAGTGCATTTTCTATTGTTCTCCTCAATCCGCGTCGCGGCGGTTCAGCGGCACATCCAGCGAGCAGCCGTCGACAGCCTTATGGTTGACGATCATGCCCGTCTTCAACGTCCGGTTCGGAACGTCGTAGGATGCATAGGCCGCGGACACCGTCGGATCAGGCGATGCGCCTGGCTCAAGCTCAAGGAAGCAAGCGCGGCCGCCCTCGAGAGTGCGCACCTGGATCCCCTCGTAAATCGCAATCCGCATGGGGCAGAGCTTCACCGTCGCACGCGCCTGCGGCACCGCGGTCTTGATCGTGCATCCAATCGCCGTGTTGAGGATACTGAGGACAACGGAACGACCGCGGCTCCAGATGACGAAATGGGCTTCGGTGACGGGCGCATTGCCGCCCGCGAAGCGATGATCCCCACGCTGCCGATAGCCTTGGTTGTTGCGTTCGATCGCGTCCTTCCAGATGTCGGTGTAGGTGGCGGTCGCGCGAGAGGGCAGCTGAAGATCCGCATATGCCATCGGTCGCCACGTCCCCGGATCGGGCGTCACCGTTTGCGCGCGGGCTTGGGTGTTCATCATCCCTGCGATCTCCATCGCCAGGACAAAAATGGCAGAGCTGCGAAAGGCCGGCGATGTACCTTTAATACAACATCTAATATAATGACTCAACTGCCTTGCCGCGCTCATTGTGCCGCCTGCTATTCGTAGCGGTCGCGGCCGGGCAGCCACCGCCAGAAATCCTTCGGCGAACGCTCCCGATTGCGCCATGGCACCACGCTGCGCGGCGGGTAGACGGGCTGCATGTTCCAGACGTCGCCGTAGTAATAGAAATTTACCGCTTCGCGGCGAAGGCGACGGCCACTGCCGTCCAGAAAATCCGTCGCGCAATGGACGACGGGACCACGGTAGCGGATCACACGGGCGGTTTGTTCGTCCAGCGCGCCCGGCTTGCACCCGAACAGCCACACCGATGCGGGGAAGTTGCCTTCCCTGGCAGAGCCGGCGAGAAGCCGACGATAGGCCGCGTTCGCCTCCGGCTGGGTCGGATAGGGAAAACGCTCGGTAAGGATGGGGGCAAACGTCGACCGATCGGGGGCATATTCCAGACGGCCGGGCTTGACGGCGGCGGGCGTGTACATCGGTTCGCGCGCGGGCGGCCCATAGTCCGTCACCGGCCATGGCTGCGGCGCGGCGCAGGCTGACAGCACGAGCATGATGGGAAGAGAGAGAACGACGGCGATACGGCTCATGGCGTTGTCTCGAACCGGGCGAGCGGCGGCGCGGCCGGGCGTTTGGCACGCCACTCCCAGGGCATCTGGAATGTGCTCGACCAGAGCCCCCGATAGGCTTTGCGCGCGTCCTGCTCGGCTTGGACGTAGGCACGGATCGCCGGGTCCCTGTCCGTTCCGGGGAGCGCTACGGCGATGCCGGCGCGCAACATATCGGCAGCGATGTCGGGATGGCCCGCCGTGGCGCACCGCACCAGGTGCTCTGACGCCTCGTCCCGCAATGTCCTGCAGGCGAGCCAGGCGTTGAGGGTCGCCGTGACGAGCCACGATGTCGCCATCGTGCCGCACGGCCAGCGCTGCCTGCCCAAGCGCGCGGTCTGCTCCGGCGCGCAGGTATCAATGCCGTAGAGCCGGTAGGCCGCGCCCGTCTCGATATCGCGGAACCGCACCCCATCGATGACCTCGACCCGCAGCGGCGGCGATTGAAGCGGCAGCTGCGGCGCGTAAATGCCCTCGTTCCGATCGGCCGGCTGCGCGCCAGCCTCGGTTGTCGTCGCGGTCGCCAGGAGCGAGATGGCGAGAAACACGGTGTCACGCCGCGGCATCGTCGCGCGCACCGAGATCGAGCTTGTGGAAGACGTTGGCGATGATGTCGGTCGTGTAGATCGTCTCGCCGTCCTTCTTGTAGGAGCCGTCGGCGATGCGGCATTCGGCATAGACCGGATCGCCTTTCGCGACATTGGCGATGACCCAGGCCGCGGCTTTTTCATTGAGGATGCTGACCGTTACCCAGTCGGTCTCCTCGTGCCGCTCGCCCTTGGCGTCAGTCCACCCGCGGTCGGTCGCGATGTGGACCTTGGCGGCTTTGTTAAACGCCTTCGGCGCCTGCCCGACAAAGCCACGGACGATGAAGAGATTTGTGGTTCGCATGGTCGCTCCTCGTGCTGACGTTGATCCTATGGGGTCGCTGGGTTTGCTCCTGGCATCCCGGACGCGGGAGCAGGCGAAGCCTGCCGCAGGGCGCGCAGAATGATCGCGTTCGGATCGGGGAGGTCGGCGAACGCCCACAATCCCGCCTTGGATCTCTGGGCTACGAGCTGGGCCACGAAGTACGGCGCGTGAACCGGCTGGCCGTCCGGTTTGAGCGCGGCGAAGGCGAAGCCGGTTGAAATCAGAGCTGTGCCGAGATCGATGCGGGAGCCCGCCGCGGCGCCCTTGCTCGGGCTGGCCAGGCAGAACACGAAGACGGTTCGCAGCTGCGGCGATTCGGCCGCGTCGTAGCACTGCGGTCTGAGATCGCGAACCAGTGCGACAAGCATGGCGAGCGAAGCCTCGCCGCAGTCGCGCTTGAGGCCGTGGCCGTTGGTGAAGCTCGTGTCACGCAGGCAGGCCTGGACGCCATAAAGACGATAGGTCACGTCGCCGGCCGACCAGCTGTCGCCTGTCAGATAGATGGCGTCCGCTGGAACTGGAAACCAGGGCGACGCGGATTGCGCCGTCACCATTGTTGCGGTGAGTGGCAGGGCCAGAATCGCGGCCATCAGCCATGCCCGGCCCATTCTAGTAGCCCTGCAGCGAGAAATAGAAGCGCTGCACGCCGTTGGCCGAGCTGATGTCGACGTAGTAGGGCTCGCTGCGGCGCTGGCGCGGCGTCGTCGGATAGGTCGTCGTGCAACCGCCATCGCTTCCTGAGCACACGCGCTCGGGCTTGGACAGATCGGCGCACAACTCTCCGCTGGCGGATGGCGATGTTTCTCCGCCCGGCAAGCCTGCGACCGGTGTTAGGCCTACCGGACAGGCTTCGTAAGGCTCATAGCCCGGGCCGCTGGCATGCCCTTCAGAACAGGTCGGCCAGCCGCCGCCGCGGGCGAGCCGGCGAAACAATTCCTGCATGACCGGCACGCAGTAGGGGATGCTGGACCATCCCGGATTGCTGGCCGCCGCGCACAGCAAGACCTTGCACCCGAACGAAGCGTCCTGCGCCGCCGCAGGTGGGGCGGGTTGCACGAGGCCGAGGCTGAGGCCGGCCAGCAGGACTGAGCAGCGTTTCATTCCATCCCTCCGGATCGAGCTGGGGACGTCATTCACTAACCTGTTGCCAAGGTAACAACATCTAATATATTGTCTATTGAAAAGTGGAGAGCCTAGGGGCATGTCAAAGCGAATCGCGGCGATCGGATTGGGGATGATGGTGGCCTGCGCCGGCGCAAACGCTCAGGACGCAGCGAACGTTTCGCACCTCGCGACCGTCGATGCCTCCGGCCGCGTCATTCCACTGGACACGCCGCGATTCCGCCTCGACGCGAATGAAGCGGCGCGGCCGTGCGGCGGCGCGAAGGCGATGGCGCCCGACGACGCGCGAGCGCTGGTGGCACGCATCGCCACAGAGGAGAAGTTCTCGCCCGAATTCGCTCAGTCGGTGGCGAAGAGCGAAAGCCAGTACAACTCGATGGCGCTCTCCGGAAAGGGGGCGTTCGGCCTGATGCAGCTGCTTCCGCAGACCGCGCAGCGCTTCAACGTCGACCTCTGCAGCCCCGCCGATAACGTGCGCGGCGGCATCCGCTTCCTGCGCAGCCTCCAAGACAAATACAAGAACCCGTTCTTTATCCTCGCCGCCTACAACGCCGGCGAGGAAGCCGTCGCCAAGAGCCGTGGTGTTCCTCCCTATCCCGAGACCGTCCGGTTCGTCGCCCAAGTCATCAACGATTTCTACAGCTGGCCGGATCCTCGCGGCGCTGGCGCTCTCGCGTCCGCCCAGCCTGACGTCGTCGAACTCGCCACGCGGCCCGATGCGGCGCGTCCCCAAGCCGGAAGGCATTGGAACGATGGTTTCGTCATGCACGTCGATTGACAGGGAGGACTAGATGACTCGATGGATTTCGCGCACGCCCCTCGCTCTGAGCCTTGTGGCGCTCAGCGTCGTCGACGCCGCGGCACAGTCGGGCGGGACGCTGCAACCCGTGCAATCCACGCTCACGCAGTTGGTTCAGGCTTTGACAGGCCCGATCGCCACCGCGCTGGCGACACTGGCCGTCATCGCGTGCGGTCTGTTCGCCTGGTCCGGCCGTCTGACGTGGGGCATCGCCGGTAGCGTCATTTTCGGCATCGTTCTGGTGTTCGGCTCGGCGCAAATCGTCCAATTCTTCCAGTCGGCGGTCGGCCAATGACCGAAGCCGAGCTCGATGATCCGCTTATCACCCCGCTGGTCAAAGCCCTCACTCGCGCGCCGACGCTGATGGGCGTGCCGTATATGTACTTCATGTTCAACGGCGTGGTCTCGAGCGTGTGCTTCCTTGTCACCCACAATCTCTTCATGCTGCTGGTCGCGATTCCGCTCCATCTGTTCGGCTACGTGATGACTCTTCGCGACGACCGTATCTTCGAGATCCTGTTCGTCCGCTCGACAAGATGTCCGCCCCGCTCGCGCTCCTTCTGGGGCGCCGACAGCTACGCCCCGTGAGGCTGCCATGGTCGCCCGCGCCCTTCTCGACGAGCTCACCTTCGGCGCCGTGTCCCGCCGTGAGCGACCGGTGGCGTCGCACATTCCCTATACCCGCCACGTCGACGATCACATCCTCAAGACGCGAGACGGCCTGCTCCTCACGGTGTTGAAGCTCGACGGCTACTCGTTCGAGACATCCGACATGAGCGAGGTCAACGCCCGTCTGCTCGGCCGCAACGACATCGTCCGCACACTCGCCAACTCGCGCTTCGCGCTCGCCGCGCACATCATCCGGCGCGAGGTGCAACCACGGATCGCGTCGACCTTCGACAACGCGTTGTGCCGCGAGATCGACGAGCGCTACGACGCCTCCCTGTCGAAGCGTCGAATGTTCGTCAACGACATCTATCTCACGATCGTGCGCCGGCCGCTCCAGGGCCAGGCCGGAACCTTCGACGTCCTGATGACGAAGGCTCTCGGCCGCAAGGACGAGGCCGGCGAGTCGGTGGCCATTCAGACCGCCCTCAACGAGCTGCGCGATGCCGCGACGGCGGTTCGCGAGAACTTGGCCGCCTATGGCGCGCGGCAACTCGGCGTGGTCCGGCGCGACGGCATCTGGTTCTCCGAGCCGCTGGAATTCCTCGTGCAGATCGTGAACGGCGGCCTACCGCGGCCGATGCATCTGCCCCGCATGGACCTTGCGGACGCGCTCTCGACGAAGCGTCTCTTCTTCGGCCGCAACGCCATCGAGATCCGCGGCGCCAGCCGCGACGACACGCGCTTCGGCGCGATGATCTCGATCCGCGAATATCCGGCGCAAAGTGGTCCCGGTTCGTTCGACAATCTCCTGCGGGTGCCGCACGAATTTATCGCCACCCAGACCTTCGCCATCGTCGATCGGCCGGTCGCCGCCAAGCAGATCGATCGCGTGTCGCGGCAAGTCGATATGTCCGACGAGGCCGGTTCGATCGTCGCGGAGCATCTTGACGAGGCCCGGGACGAATTGCTGGCTTCCGAGGCGATCTATGGCGAGCACCACATGACGGTGATGTGCCTCGGCCGCGATCTCGCCGAGGTAGGCGCGGCCGTGACAGCGGCCGGTGCCGCGCTGACGGATCGGTCGGTGATCTGGGTGCGCGAAGACCTCAATTGCGAACCGGCGTTCTGGTCGCAGCTGCCGGGCAATTTCGCCTATATCGCCCGCAAGGCTGTGATCTCGTCGAAAAACTTCGCCGGCTTCGCCTCGCTGCACAACTATCCGAGCGGGCGCCCCGACGGCAACCACTGGGGCCCCGCAATCTCGGTCTTCGAGACAACGTCGCAGACGGCCTACTATTACAATCACCACGTTCGTGACATCGGCAACTTCACCGTCGTCGGGCCGACCGGGTCGGGCAAGACCGTGTTTCTATCGTTCATCGCGGCGCAGACGCAGCGCATCCAGCCGCGCCCCAAACTCGTCTTCGTCGACAAGGATCGTGGCGCTGAGATCTTTATTCGCGCTCTCGGCGGTCAATATGAAGCGCTCATTCCCGGCGAGCCCACCGGGTTCAATCCGCTGTCGCTGCCCGACTCGGCAGCGAACCGCGAGTTTCTGTACCAGCTGTTCGCCTTCATGCTGCGTCCGGCCAAGGGCGGCGATCTCAGCGCTTCCGAAGAGCAGGTGATCCGAAACGCAATCGCAGCGGCGCTTTCAGCGGGTCCGGACGGGCGGACGCTGAAGGCGTTCTCGACCTTGCTGCGCGGTCGCATCCGGGCGGGGGAGGGGGATCTCCTCGCGCGCTTGGAAAGCTGGATGCGGCCGGATCAGCGGGGCTGGCTGTTCAACAACGATGAGGACCAGTTCTCGATTTCGAGCATCTTCGGCTTCGACATGACGCGGGTCCTCGACGATCCCGTCATCCGCACCGCCGCGCTCATGTACATCTTCCACCGCACCGAGGAGTTGCTCACGGGCGATCCGGTGATGATCTTTCTTGATGAAGGCTGGCGGCTGCTCGACGACGAGGTCTTTGCCTTCTTCATCCGCGATAAGCTGAAGACGATCCGCAAGCAGAACGGCATCATCGGCTTCGGCACGCAATCTGCGGCCGATATCGTCCGCTCACGCGCGTCCAACACGCTGATCGAGCAGACCAGCACCAACATCTTCTTTCCGAATCCCAAAGCCGACGACGAGAGCTATCGTCAGGCTTTCCGCCTTTCGGGCCGCGAGGTCGACTGGATTCGCAGCACCGTCCCCGAAAGTCGGTCCTTCCTGATCAAGCACGGCCGGGACAGCGTCGTGGCCCGGCTGAACCTGTCGAGCATGCCCGACCTTATCAAGGTGCTGTCCGGTCGGACCGAGACCGTGGCGGAGCTCGACGCGCTGCGCGCGCGCGTTGGCGACGATCCAGCGGTGTGGCTGCCGATCTTCCTGGGGAGAGACCCTTCATGAAGACCATCCTGATCAGTCTCGCCGCGGCGGCGGCGGCGGCTTTGGCCACCCAGGCGCACGCGGCCATCCCGGTCGACGACGCAGCACAGCTCAGCCAACATTCGCTGACAGCCAGCACGACGGTCAAACTCGTACCGGTGACGACGCAGCGCAAGGACGCCAATAGCGGCGTCAAATGCGCGGTGACCACGGGCAAGAAGGCCAACGTCACCGATCCGACCGTGAAGCCGCAGGCGGGCGCCGGCAGCCAGGCCATTCGCTCCTATGCGCCGGACATGCCCGCCGCTCCCGATCCTGGGGCGCAAGGCGGCGCGTTGAACAGCCAGACATTGTTTCAGTCGAGCGGCAATGTGGTTGCCGGTCTCGATGCCAGTCGCTCGACGCTTGGCGCCGCGCAGTCAGGGTTTCAGGTCGCGGGCCAGCAGGTCGGCACGGGCTCGACCGTGATGGCGGCGATGGACATGAACAGCGCGGGGCGGCTGCAGAACAACCTTGCCTGGAACGGCGTCATCGATTCGACGAACCTTTGGGTCACCGCCCTGAACGCGCTCAACCTCGCCAGAACGAGCGACATGAGCCGGGCGGCCGGGGGCATGCGGGCGGCGACGGTGACGGGAGGACGGCCCGCCTCCGGTCCGGTCTGTCCCGTGGGCATGATCGGGACCGGCTCGCCGACTGACCCTTGCCGGACGCCGACGGGATGCTCGACCACACCGCCGGGCACGAACCCCGACCCTGGATGCGTCAGCGCCCGCTACGTCGACACCGACGGCAACGTCATCTTTTACCTCGCACAGGCGCAAGGCACACCGACGAACGACGGCGCTTCGACCGGGCCCGGCTTGACCGTGGCCGACGTCGCCGCGGCGCTGGCCGCGATCAACAACGACACCCGCTAGGGAGGATTTTCATGCGCACCATCCTTGCCCTCATCGCCATCATCGTGACCGCCCAATTGTCGCCAGCGTTGGCGCAAGTCCCGGTAATCGACAACGCCAACCTGCAAAAGGCCCAGGAGATCGCAACCAGCACCCAGAAGATCCTGACCGCCGATCAGCAGATCATGCAGTTCACCCAGAAGACGCTGCAAGCGGTGACGGGCGATCGCTCGTCCCAGGCGCAAGGAACGCTCGCACAAATGGCCCTCGGCGGCGGCTTCTCCATGGCGCAGGCGCCCTCCCTCGGATCGGTGATCTCGGGCGGGGCGCTGTCTTTCGCCGGCATGGGCTCGAACTCGCAGAACATCGTGTCGACTCTGATCAATGGCCTGCAGCTCGTACAGACGATCACCGGTCTCACCAGCGGCCAGAGCCACCCCGTGGACACGGCTTACAAGAGTTCCGTGAACGTCGCCGCTACGCTCTCGGGGCTCATCAACTCGACACAGAGCGCGGTGCAGCAGCGATCGAGCGCTTTCAAGCAGGGCGGCCAGCAGATCGGCCAAGCGCAGGATCTGAAAGGCAGCATCGATCAGAATACCCAGGTGCAGGTTCAGACCGGCCTGACGATCAATGAACTGAACGGGGTTGCGAACAATGCAGCCGCTGCGGCGAACCAGGCCAATCTCGATCGCATCGCGGCGGAGTCGGCCGCGGCGCGCGCCATGAAATTCACTCAGTAGCGGAGCGGGCGGCGAGCCGCGAAAAGCTTTCGCGCACGCCGCGCGGGACGGCGCAACACAACATCTGGGGCCCCCCATGTCGAAGGCCATTGTCATCGCGACAGCCGTGGTTGCGCTCGCCGTGGGCGTCGCGGTCGGACGCTACGCGCTCCGTCCATCCTCATGGCCGGCGACGGGCACCGCTGAAACGTCCCCCAACCGGAACGATGCCGCGGAATCCGCCTCGCGGGCCATGACATTCACGCAACCCAAGGCGCCGCCGCAGTGAGATCGGTATCGCTCCTCATGGCCAGCGCACTACTCACACTCGCGCTCGGCGGCTGTGCCTATAAGCCGCTGAAAGCGCCGTGTTCACCCGACGAGGGCGGCGCGCCGCTGGCCTACGCGCAGCTCCCTCCCGCGCCGCCCGCTCGAGCCGCGGTTGAGGCCGTTGACGCCTGCGGCCCGATGCGGCCGATCTGAGGAGCGCGATGGCCAACAATTTCAATATCACTTCGCTACTGCAATCCGTCGACCAGCTTGGCCAGAATTACGTTTCGACGGCATATCAGGCCCTCGCGAACGCGGCGACATCGGGCGGGACAACCGGCGTCGCCGGTCTACTCCTGACGCTTTACGTAATCTTCTGGGGCGTCGGGATCTGGCAGGGCACGGCCAGCGGCGGCCCGACGGATCATGCCTTCCGGCTCTTTCGCGCGATGATGATCTATGTCCTGGCGACCCGCTGGGGAGAATTCCAAACCTTCGTGTATACGATACTGAATGACGGTCCTTCCGCCATCGGCAACGCGCTGCTGAGCGCCGTCACTTCCGCCAACAATACCGGCACCTCGGCCAATCTCACCTCGGTCAACGCCGTCCAGTCGGCCTTGCAGAACATGTGGGACACGACCAATAGCGCGACCGAGGCGTTTCTACAGAATGCCGGCATTACCAATTGGGGACCCTACATCTTCGCCGCCGTTTTCTACGTTGTCATGGCGATCCTGATCGGTTTCGCCATCTTCCTGATCGTGTTGTCGAAGATGTTCATGTGGCTTCTGCTTGCCCTGGCGCCGCTATTCATCATCCTGCTTATGTTCGGCGTCACGTCGCGGTTCTTCAGCGGCTGGATGAGCTCACTCGCGCAGTATTTCCTTGTGCAGGTGCTCGTATACGCCTTCCTCGCCTTCTATGTCTCGCTGATCCAGCAATCGATCGACACGCTGAACGGCGTCGCCAACAGCAAGTCTGCCACATGGGCAACAATCGGACCGGTGGTGCTGCTCGCCATCATCGGCATCCTCCTGCTGAGCCAGATCAATAACATGGCGGCCGCTATCGCAGGTGGCGTCCCGATCTTCGCGCCCCGGCTCGGCGCGGTCCTGGCCACGGCCTCCGGCTACCGGATGGGGGCGGCCGCCAACCGAGCGCGCCTCGCCTTCCGCAATCCGTTCAACCCCGCTTCGATGTCGCGGCGGGAGGAGCTGGCCGCGCGGCAGAGAGCGCGCGTCGGCCTCCGCGCCGCGAGCTGGACGCAGTCCGCAGAGTTCCGTCGGCTCGCCGACCAACTCCGCAACTCCGGCGCACCGCCGGCGCAGGGCGGGGGAGGAAGACCGTGACGGATACCACGACCCAGTCCGACCGGGTTGATCCGCGCTATTATGCCGACGGCGCAACCTGGGAGCATGATATCGCCCGGCGCAACCGCAACTCGCGCGCGCTAGCCTGGATCGTCGCCACCGTGATGACCGTGGTTGCCGTCACCGCGCTCGCCGTGCTGGCGCTCCTCGTGCCACTCAAGACCTACGAGCCTTATATGGTCGTCGTCGACAAAACGACGGGGTTCGTCGAGGTCAAGCGACCGACCGCGGAGGGACCGCTGACGCAGGACGAGGCGGTGACGATGTTCAATGTCGTGCGCTACATCAAAGCGCGCGAGACCTACGATCCGAAGGCGCTGAAGGATAATTTTGATCTCGCCCAACTCCTCGCCGCCGGAGACGCGGCGCGCGAGCTCACCGAGATTTACTCGCCCGCCAATCCCAATAACCCGGTGAAGATCTACGGGACGAACACCGAGGTCAGCGTCACCATCAAGTCGGTGACCTTTCCGAACAACCGCACCGCTCTGGTCCGCTTCTCCACCGACGAAAAGTCGGCCACCAACATCGTGACTCGGCACTGGGTTTCTCTGGTGCGCTTCCGTTACACGTCCGCGCCCATGCGCAACGAATGGCGTTTCGACAATCCGCTGGGCTTCCAGGTGCTCGAATATCGGCGTGACCAGGAATCGGCGCCATCTCCGCGCAGCGTGGGGCAGCAGCCATGATGCGGCCGTCCGCTCTTGCGCTTCTTACCCTCTTACTGTCGACGGGCGCGGCGCTTGCCGAATCGACGCCGCGTCCCGGCCGCCTCGACCCGCGTGTGCGCGACGTCGTCTACAGCCGGGACAACGTCACCGCAATCGACGCCACCTACGGCACGTCGACGATGATCCAGCTGCAGCCTGACGAAAAGATCGAGACGTTGGCGCTCGGCGATTCCATTGCCTGGCGCGTCGAGCCGAACCGAAAAGGCGACATCATCTTCATCAAACCCGTGGAGAAGAACGCGCAATCCAATCTCAACGTCGTGACCGACAAGCGAGTCTACTCGTTCCTGCTGCGCTCGAACACGCGCCCGCCATCGAATCAGATCTACGCCGTGCGGTTTCGCTTCCCGGATGACGAAGCCAGCGCCCGGCTGCTTGCCGAAGCCAAGGAGCGCGCCGCCAATCCGAACTTGAAAGCGCTCAACATCGCGAACGCCAACAGCAACTACGGCTACAAGGGGTCTTCCACCAACAAGCCGGTCGCCGTCTTCGACGACGGCACCAAGACCTGGTTTCGGTTCGAGGGCGAGACGCCGGCGATCTTCATCGTCGACGCGGATCGCAATGAGAGCCTCGTCAATTTCCGGACAGAGGGACCCTATGTCGTCGTCGACAAGGTCTCCGCGCAATGGACCCTGCGCAACGGCCAGGAATCGACCTGCATCTTCAACCGCCGTCTGACCAACGTGCATGAGCCGACAGGCCTTGAGCCTTACGCGCCGCAGCGCGTGGGCGCGGCCACCGCCTCGGGAGGTTGAGCGCGCATGCCGACGGCCGACGATTATCGTTCACTGGAGCTCGAGGCGGCCGCCGCCAGCTCTGTCGCCCGGGGGCGAACCGCTGTCGGCGGTTTCTTGAAGATCGCCATACCGCTTGGGGCGCTGGCGATTGCCGCCTGGCTCATCTACGGATCGCTGGCCCGCCGGACTCCCACGTTGACGACGCCGGACAAAGAAGAATTCACGACCACCCAGTTTCCGGCGCCGTCGCTTTCGACGCCCCGTCCGCAAACCGATCAGGGCACGATCGTCGTGCCGCCGGCGCCGCCCGAACCCGCTCCGCCTGCTCCTCCGGTCGCACCGCCCCTGGCGCTGCCGCCGCCGCCGGCACCGGAACCGCCCCTTGTCGCGGCACCGCCCAACGATGACGAGGCGCGGCGGCTCGCGGAGCTCGAGCGGCAACGCCAGGAGGAAGAGCGACGGCGCTGGGAGCGGCTGCGCGCGCCACAGGTGATCGCTGATAACGCCTCGGCGGCCGCCGCTACGAATGGCGAGGACGGACCTCGTGGTGCGGCAGGCAACGAAGACGATCCCAATAGGCGCTTCCTCGCATCGGTCTCCGCCGCAGGGGTCGAAGTGGCCCGCGCATCAAAGAACGACCGCATCGACGCGCTGGTGGCGCAGGGCACGCTGATCCGCGGCGTGCTGGAAACGGCCGTACAGAGCGATCTGCCCGGCATGGTGCGGGCTGTCGTGACCGAGAATGTCTGGTCGTTCGACGGCCGACGCGTGCTTATTCCGTCGGGCAGCCGCCTGATCGGCGAGTATCGGTCCGGCATCGCCCAGGGCCAGACCCGGGTCTTCATCGTCTGGACCCGGATGTTGCGGTCCGACGGCGTGTCGGTGCAACTCGGTTCGAACGGCGCCGACGAGCTCGGCCGTGCCGGCAACGCTGGCTTCGTCGACAATCATTATCTCGAGCGCTTCGGCTCGGCGATCGTGCTGTCGCTGGTCGGCGGGGGAGCACAATTCCTCAGCGCATACGGACAGAACACCGACGGCTATGGCAACGGCACGGTCATCACGACCACCGACCCCGTGACCGGCGTCGTGACGCAGACCCAAACCGGCGTGAACCAGAACCAGCTTTCCCTGCAGGCCCGTCAGATCGCCGCACAGAACATCTCCCAAACTTTGACCAACATCGCTCAGGAGGCCCTGCGCAACTCGATCAACATTCCACCGACGATCTACCTCGACCAGGGAACGCGGATCATCGTGTTCGTGCGGCGCGATCTCGATTTCTCGGCATTGTATCCCGATCCGGTCAAGGAAGCCCTCAGGGAGCTGAAGCGTGAGCGTAGTGGCGCGAAGCCTGACGGTCTTCATTGATCGCGCGCTGGAGCCGATCCGACCTTGGCTCGAGGACGATCAGGTCGTCGAGATCTGCGCCAATGGGCCTGGGGAAGTCTGGGTCGAACGGTTTGGACAATCGGCGATGGAAAGGCACGAGGTGCCAGCGCTCAGCGAACACGCGATCCGCCACTTGGCCGAGCGCGTCGCGGGTCATTCGGGGCAAAGCGTCAACGAAGAACATCCGCTTCTGTCCGCGGCCTTGCCAACGGGGGAGCGCTTCCAAGGCGTCATTCCCCCAGCGACGACCTCGGGCGGTGCGTTTGCCATCCGCAAGCAGGTCATCAAGGAGATGCGGCTCGACGATTATCGCCGCATGGGATCGTTCGACAAGGTCGCGATGGCCGAAGAGGGCGCCTTGTCCGACGTCGATCGCCGCCTGTGCGAGCATCTCGACGCAGGCCGCATCGAGGACTTTATCAAGCTGGCCGTTGTCAGTCGATATTCGATCCTGCTTTCGGGAGGGACAAGCTCCGGAAAGACGACGTTCCTGAACGCGATACTCAAGGAAGTGCCGGCCGACGAGCGCATCATCACGATCGAGGACACGCGTGAGGTCAATCCGATCCAGAAGAACTACCTTCCCTTGGTGGCCTCGAAGGGGGACCAGGGCGAAGCGCGAGTTACGGTCGAAATGCTCCTGCAGGCTTCCATGCGGCTGCGTCCGGACCGCATTTTTCTCGGCGAGATCCGCGGCGCCGAAGCCTATTCGTTTCTGCGCGCGATCAATACGGGACATCCCGGCAGCATCACGACGGTCCATGCCGACAGTTCGGCCGGCGCCTTCGAACAGCTGGCGCTGATGGTGATGCAGGCCGGGCTTGGTCTGCGGCGTGACGAGATCATCGCGTACATCAAGTCCGTTCTTCCGATCGTGGTTCAACAAACCAAGGTTGGCGGCTGGCGCGGCACATCCGAGATCTATTTCTCGCGCATGCCCGACTGGCGACGCGAGCACGCCGCGAGGTATGACCGATGAGCCGCATCATCGCATTCCGCATTGGCATCGGGCTTCTCGTGCTTCTGGCGTTCTGCTTGTTCTGGAGCCTGGCGTATGAGGTGGTGGTCGCGCTGCGCTGGGCGCCCCACCGGTTCCCGAGCGAGGGCGCCGGCCGCTGGGCGCTGTTCGCGATGCAGAATGCCGACCGCTCCGCCGACTTTTTTCTGGTGGCATGGCGCCATTTTTATGAGCGGCTGGTCTATCCGCCGACGCGCGCCGAGGCACTCATCCGTGCCGGATACGCCGCCGCCGCAGTGGTCGCCCTTGGCCTCGCCGGCGCGCTCTTCGCCTACATCAACCGTCGACAGATGCCGTACGGAGCGGCTCGCTTCGGCAATCTGATGGAAGCGGCGAAGCGGGGTTTGACCAGCAAACGTGGAATCGTCCTCGGATTGCTCAGTGGTGTCACCATCCGTTCCGACGAACCTGCGCATATCCTCGTGGTCGGACCATCGCGGTCCGGCAAAGGGACGGGCTTCGTCCTGCCCAATGGTTATGTGTGGCAAGGTTCGGCAGTCTTCTTCGACCCGAAGCGCGAGAACTTCGAGGCCCTCGCCAACCATCGCACGGCGATGGGCAATAAGGTTTTCATGTTCTCGCCGGGATCGAACGACACACACCGCTACAATCCTCTCGACTTCGTGCGCCGCGACGAGCGCATGGCTACCGACTGTCTCGTGGTCGCCTCCTTCGTCATTCCAGAAAAGGCCGACGACACTTGGGCCGGCGCCGGTCGGCTCTTGCTCTCCGCCCTGATCGGCTATGTGCTTTCCTCGCCGCTGATCGAGGGCGCTCAGCACATGCGCACGGTGGCCCGTATGACGACCACCGGGAAGGACATCTCGACGGTGCTGCGGGCCATCGTCCGCACCGAGCGACAAAATCTGCCGACATGGGTGGTCGACAGCTTCAATCAATACATCGCGCTCGAGCCGGAGACGCGCAACAGCGCGGTCTTCAACGTCAACATGGCGATGAGCCTTTGGAACAACGGTCTCATCTCGGCCGCGACGGAAACCTCGGACTTCGACATCCGGGAGCTGCGGCGCACGCCGATGACAATCTTCATCGGATGCACGATCGCCGAGCTTTCAATCTTCCGGCCGCTCATTCGCATCTTGTTCCAGCAAATCCACGACCTTCTAATGGTCAAGATTCCCGGCGACGACGAGCCGCATCAGGTTCTGCTGATGCTCGACGAGTTCTATCACGTCGGCCGAATGGATTCGCTGATTTCCAAGATCACGATCAGCGCCGGATATGGCTTCCGGATGGCAATCGTCATGCAGGACCTCGCGCAGCTCGACGAGCTTTACGGCAAGAACACCCGCATCACCACAGTCTCTGGCTCGCAGATCAAGCTGTTCATCCAGATCAACGATCTTGAGACTTCGGACTTCGTTTCCAAAATGCTTGGTGAGACCACGCAGGTCTATAAGACGCCGATCCAGCGGCCGGGCCAGGGCATCTTCGCGCCGCGAGTCTGGTCGCCGCACTACACGCCGCGCCCCCTGCGCAGCCCGCTCGAGCTACGGGAAATGTCGGCGCGCCTGTCCATCCTGATGGTAAAAAATTCCCCGTCGTTCGAGCTGACCAAGATCAGGCACTACTTGGACAAGCCATATCGCGGTTATTACGAGCGCGCGAGAAGCGTCCCGCCGCCTCTGCCCAGATTGCGGGTCTGGCAGGATGAATCCCTTCAGGGAGCGATTAACCCCGGCCCCGACACGTCACATCTGGAGCCAACGGAGGCGGCCGCTGCCCGCGCACCGGCGCGATCTGGCAAAGCCTCGCCCCGCCGGCCGGCTCAAACCAGTGCGCCGAAGGCGAAGAGGCCCAGCGCCGCCGCAAAGGAAGCCCGTGCGCCCCTTGTTCTGACCACGGCGCCGGCGCCGGCGCCGCAGCCCCGCAAGGGTCTCGAGCTCGGCGCTGGACCCCCCGCTCCCTCAGGAGAGACCTGCAATGTGCGGGACATTCTTGCTGCGGCGAGGCGGGACGAGGCTGACGATTTCGCGGCAATGATCAATATCGTATTAGATGCACCTGGACCCAGACTTCGCCAGGCAGCGCAGACCCTTAAAGATTTAGATAGTGAGTTCGGAGAAGAGCGCTGAGGCTTTGAGGCGGCTAGAGAGCGCACCGCGAGGGAGGCTAGATGCTTTTCTAAGAGCCCGCGCAGCTACAGTCTCAAAAGCTCCCTTACGTCGCTAAATTCATTTCGCTGAGCCGTGCATCTTATCAATTCTCAGACGCTGCCATGAGTTTACGCGAGGAGTTTGATTCTGATCGCCGTCGCGATGGCGTGCGCCTTGTTTACCGCTCCGAGCTTCTCCCGCGCGGCGGCAACGTGCTTCAAAACCGTTGCGCGGGAGATGCCTAGAATAACCGAAATCTCCCAATCCGTTTTTCCTTCACCCGCCCACACGAGACAGTCCGACTCTCGCGGCGTCAAGGCTGCAGATAGTCGCCTGCGTGCGATTCTGTGATGCAGATAGCTCCCGACCGCGTAGCTTGCGGCGAAATTAAGCGCCGCAACCTCACTTGGCTCCACAGCGTACGCCGGGCCACCGAAAGACACCGCGGCGAGGTCACCTTCGATCGTGGGAATCGGCACGACGTAGCCGTCCCGGAGCCCGAACTCGGACGCCTCTCCACTAATGAGTTTGACGTTCTGTCTTTCACGATCGGTTTTATAGGCGTCAGCCCACGCAAAGGGTGCCCGATCATATATCAATCGAGAGACGATGGGATCACGAAGTACATAGCCGCTGTCGTTGTATCGCTCCGCCCACCCTTCTGGAAACCGCTGAAACAAGATGCGTGAAGGCATTTCGTCCAGCGGAACGGGGCGCAACGGAACAATACCGCCAAAAACAGATGTGAAGCCGAAACTTGCAGCAAATGCGAGCAGACACTCTTCCACTTCGATCGCGCTCTGCGCTTTCTCGACGGCTTCAATGAAACCCACTGTTTGGTAGAATCGGTCCGGCACCTGCGCTCCTCCAAATTTTGTGCATCTCCCTTGGCGATAGCTCCAAGCGTTCCGCTCGGAGGTCGTCGGTAGAGTTGGGTTTCGGATGATCAAATGGGATACGACGTGCGAGTTCGCGTCGAGACAACTAACTCGGGTTGATTGGAAACTATATGCTTGCGGTAGAGCCGCCTCTTGTTCGGTATTGCGCACGTTCGCCCCTGTCTCACCGGGGAAATGCGTTCGCAAGAATGGCTTCTAGCTTGGGATTTCTGTCGCGTTTGCCTGGCTGTTCACAGAGTCACGATTGGTCGCTTTCCCCTTGACGCGAAACCTTTCGATAAAGCGGAGAGCAGAATGCACACTTCCGCCCTCCGCTGTCTCATGTGCGCCGTTTCAAGGAGCGATGGTGATACGGTTATCGACCTTCGTGACCCCTGGCGCCCGCCATGCGGCCCGCTCGGCTTCTTGGCGCTCGGCCCAAGAGCGAACCGTGCCGGTGAGCGTGACCTCCCCCCCGCTGGCCGTCACAACGATCCGATTGGCGTCGATCTCGGCGCTACGCTTGAAGGCGTCCTCGATTTTCGATTTGATTTCGGCCGGGGCGACGCGCGGCTTCAGCGTGATCAGGTTTGAGATGCCCTTTATGCCTTTCAGCGCCCGGACCGCGCGTTCGGCGCGTGTGCGCTGGTAATCCCATTCGACGGAGCCTTCCAGCGTCGCCCAGCCGGTTTTCACCAACACCTTGACGTTTTCGTGCGCGTAAGGAAGCTCGGTCTTGATCGCGGCGACGGCTTCGCGCGCGAGTTCGGGATCGGTGCGCTGGCTTTCGGAGGGCAACCGCACTTCGATGTCGTTCGCCAGGCCGAGGACACCGGACACACGCTTTGCCGCTCGCTCTGCCTCGTACTTTTGCAGATAGCTGCGGACGAAACCCGTGAGCGTCACGACGCCGGACTTGACCGCGACGCCGATGTCGGTGGCGTCGATGTCGGGGTCCCACTTCAGCTCGAATTCCACGTCGCGCTTGATGTCACTGTCAGATCTCATTGTTCTATTTCCTTCTGCCAATTGAGCATTGCCGCGCTGCGAGGCCCCTTGTCGGTCCTCCGCAACTTACGGCGTAACCACGCTACGCCGGGCAGGGTGGCGCGCGCTGACAGGCGTCAGTTTTCGATGTGGACGCAGATTCAGCACGAAGCTGCTCTCGCGACGAACCGCCACTTGGCAGGGAAACAAACCTCCGACCTTCAGGGGCAGGCTGGCTGCAACCCCTGGAGCGACCCCTGCCACGCCTCGTGAGCGGGCCTTCGGAAACAGCCGTCCGCGCTTCGAGCGCCGTATCTCGCGAAAAACTGTCGATTGTCAGTGTCGGTCGGAGGCGGAGTTGCCATCAATGCTCTTTGTCTGCCGACAGCTCCGCGGCGCTTGCCCGCCAAGAGAAAGGGCCTGTGAGCTGGACCTGACGCATCAGGTTGCGGCCGATGTGCAGATCCGTAGCGCTTGCCCGTGCAACCGTGAGCCCGCGCTGATTCAACCACGCTGCAACAAGGGAGATCATCAATGACTACCAATCTTAAAAGTATACTGCTTTCCGCGGCGGCGCTGAGCCTGGTCGCCGCACATGGGGTTCCAGCCCGTGGGCAGGAACAGTCCCAGTCTCAGGCGAACCCGGCGCAGGAGCAATCGCCGACGGCGAAGTCAGCACAACCCGAAGTGGATGCTGACGTCGCCAAACGGGCAGACGAAGAACGCAAGAAGATCGTCGCCGACGCCGAGACCGCGCTCGACCAAACGAAGAAGGCATTGGCGCTGCTCGGCGACAAGAAGACACAAGAGGCCCTCGGGGCGCTTGAAGTCGCTACCGGGAAGCTGGAACTTATCCTGGCGCGCGACCCCAAGCTCGCACTAGCGCCGGTGGATACCGGGGTCGTCATCCGCGACCTATACGCGGATCCCAATGCCGTAAAAGACGCGATCAAGGAGGCGCGGAGACTGCTCGGCGACGGAGAAGTTCAAAAGGCACGCCCCTTGGTCAGTAACCTCGCCAGCGAGGTGGTGTTCCAGACCACGAATTTGCCACTCGCTGCCTATCCTACGGCGATCAAGTCCGCGGCCAGTCTCATCGCCAAGAGCAAGGTGGATGAAGCAAAAGACACCCTTCAGGCGGCGCTGAACACGCTGGTCATTACGGAGGTGGCCGTGCCACTGCCCGTACTGCGCGCGCAAGTTCTTTTAAAAGATGCTGAAAAGCTCGCGGAAGACGATAAGCGCTCGGAAGAGAGCAACAAATCGCTCGCCGCGCAACTCGACGAAGCCCGGAAGCAGATCAGAATGGCGGAGGCTTTGGGTTACGGCAAGAAGGCGGACTTCGAGCCGATATTCGAGCAGATCAAAGAGATCGAACAGAAGTCAAGTGGCGGGAAGAGCGGCAAGGGCTGGTTCGACAGGATCAAGAAGCAGGTCTCAGACCTGTTTTGATGCAACGTCGGCTCGGCAGACCGGGGCGCCTCCACCCGTCCTAAAATTCGTACATGGCTCGGCCGCCAGTAGCTCAAGCAGCACTTCGCTCGGACTCTGGCTCCGCGTGGAACGAGACCTCCAAATAGCTTCGAGCGGCAAACACTGCTCGAAGCGGAGGTGGCAGAGCTGCATGCCAAGGAAGCACCGAGCGGACCCATCCGCGGGATGTACTCTGGAACTAGCGATAATACGGCCGGCCAAGCGACTCCCACTCCCCGCGGATGCGGCAGCCCCGCGCAGAGTCTTGCCTAAACCCAACCGGGGAAACGTCAGGACGATGCAAAAAAGGAAATCGACATGAACCAAGACACCCTTCCCCTGCCTGCAACAGGAGTTCTGATCTGCACGTTGCAGAAAAACTGGTGGGTCTTTGTACTCCGCGGAGCTTTGGCTTTAATCATCGCCGTAATCGCTTTCGTAATGCCGGCAGACTCTCTGCTCGCGCTGACGCTCGTATTCGGTGCGTACTCCTTCGTCGACGGCGCGTTCGAACTCGTCTCCGCCATTCGACGGATCCGTAAGGAGGAACGATGGGGATGGCTTGCCTTCAGCGGCGCGCTTGGCGTCTTGACCGGCATTGTCGTGGTGGTATCGCCCTTTGTTGCCACGCTGGTGCTTGCAACGTTTCTATGGGTGAGCATTGCGTTCTGGTCGATGTTCTCAGGTGTTTTTGAAATAGCTGCTGCCATTCGCTTGAGAAACGAAATTAAGGGCGAGGTCTGGCTGTTTATCAGCGGCCTTCTTTCCGTCGCGCTCAGCATACTCGTCATTTGGCTTCTGGTGACGCGGCCGTTTGAGACCTTCCTCGCACTGGGCTGGCTGCTCGGCATCTATGCCTCGATCCTTGGGGTCGTCCTCATCACGCTCGGAGTGAAGCTGCGAAAGTCATCGGGGGCATCTACGTCTGGACGCGAAGAAGCGGCACTATTCTGAATCGCGGGCGCCGGCGGGGTGACTGGGCTTGTCAAGTATCGCCGACCGCTCCCTGAGGCTCCCCGACAAGCCAGTCGACGAAGCTGGCAGCATGCTTCCCGCTTTCGGCCTGCTGCGGGATGATTGAGACATAACCGGTCCTCGGAAAGAGGATATCCGGCAGCGGCGTCGTCAGCCGTCGACTGGCGATGTCGATCGCCAGCGTCGGTAGCGGGCCGACCCCGATGCCGAGCCCGTCTTCCACTGCCTGGCGCGTGGATCGGTCAAATATCTGGCGCGGGCGTCGGACAAGATGCGGGAGCGCCGGCATCGAGCCTGTTCGCCCAATCGCCGGGGCGGGTTTCGCTTGCGAGCAGAGTATGCCGCTCGATATCGGCGGGCTTCAGGATCGGCCGCTTCGCGAACAGCGCGGGCTCATGACCAGCGTGTCGACATCATCCAGCACCGGCACGACGCGATGTTGGCGCCACCCATCCTCCCTAACGACGCCCCGTCGGATCGATACATCGACGCCACCTCGCAATTCCTCAACGACGCACGAAATCGTCGTGACCGCCATTTCGACATCCGGATGGTCGGCACGGTAACGACCAAGCCGTGCCAGCGCATCGCCAAAGTGGTCGGGGCGCTCATCAACATCTCGTCGGCCTCGCCCCGGCTCGAAGTCCGAACGAATATGTGGACTACGCCGCCTCGAAGGCTGCCCTTCGAGAGGTTCACAACCGGCCTTGCCAAGGAGGTCGCTCGGGACGGGATACGCGTCAACTGCATCGGACCGGGGCCCGTCTACACTGGGATGCATGCCAGCGGGGGAGAGCCGGGACTAGGATCGAGACAAAGATCGATCCCCATGGGCAGGGGCGGGCAGTCCGAAGAGGTTGCGCGAGCGATCCTTGGCTAGCAAGCGCCGAGGCCTCCTTCAGCACCGGCACATTTCTCGATGTCACAGGCGGCAAGTGATCAACGGATGCGGCGATACAGGCTGCGCTTTGTAGGACCGCTTGCACGCCGCGATCCGGCGCGGCCCGCAACTGTTACGGTCGGCGTTTGTTGTTTTTGTCGTCGACTTCCTCAAAGTCAGCATCGATGACCTCATCGCTGGACTTGCTCTCTGCACCTGGGCCGCCGGCGGCACTCTCGTGGACCTTCGCTCCGAGGTTCGATGTCGCCGTCCGCAGCGCCTTCGTCTTAGCTTCGATATCCGCAACCGAGTCCGCGCCGACCGCAGACTTCAGGTCTTCAATCGCTTTCTCAAGCGCGCTCGTATCGGCGGCGGGGGTCTTGTCCCTGGAGTCACCTAGGACTTTCTGGCTCGCAGCAATCTCAGCTTCCGCCAGGTTCTTCGCCTCAACCAGGACCCGCCTCTTCTTATCGCTTTCCGCGTTCGCCTCTGCCTCCTTGATCATGCGTTCAATGTCAGCTTGTGACAGGCCGCCGGACGCTTGGATGCGAATCTGTTGTTCTTTGCCCGTCGCCTTGTCCTTAGCCGAGACGTTGACAATTCCGTTGGCGTCGATGTCGAAAGTGACCTCGACTTGCGGGAGGCCGCGAGGCGCCGGGGGGAGGCCGACGAGATCGAACTGGCCGAGCAGCTTGTTGTCGGCTGCCATTTCGCGCTCGCCCTGGAAGACACGGATCGTGACCGCAGTCTGGTTGTCCTCGGCGGTGGAGAAGATCTGGCTTTTCTTAGCCGGAATGGTGGTGTTGCGTTCGATGAGACGCGTGAACACACCCCCCAATGTTTCGATGCCAAGCGACAGCGGGGTCACGTCGAGAAGCAGCACATCCTTGACATCGCCCTGCAGCACGCCGGCCTGAACGGCGGCGCCGATCGCCACCACCTCGTCGGGATTCACGCCCTTGTGCGGCTCCTTGCCGAAGATATCGGCCACTGTCTCCTGGACCTTCGGCATGCGGGTCATACCGCCCACGAGCACGACCTCATCGATTTTCTCGGCCTTAATTTTCGCATCCTTCATTGCGTCCCGACATGGCTTTTCGGTGCGCTGAATCAGCTCATCGACCAACTCTTCCAGCTTGGCCCGCCGGAGCTTGATCTCAAGATGCTTTGGGCCGTTTTGATCAGCCGTGACGAACGGCAGGCTAATGGTGGTTTCCAGGGCCGATGAGAGTTCGATCTTTGCCTTCTCCGCCGCTTCACGTAGACGCTGAAGCGCAAGGCGGTCGTTGCGCAGATCAATTCCCTGATCCTTCTTGAATTCGCTCGCGAGCCAATCAATGATCCGCTGGTCGAAATCCTCGCCACCGAGAAACGTATCGCCGTTGGTGGCTTTCACTTCGAACACGCCGTCGCCGATCTCCAGCAGTGAGATGTCGAACGTACCGCCCCCGAGATCGTAAACCGCAATCGTGCCTGATTTCTTTTTGTCGAGACCATACGCGAGCGCAGCGGCGGTCGGTTCGTTAATGATGCGCAGAACATCGAGTCCGGCGATCTTGCCAGCGTCTTTGGTTGCTTGGCGCTGGCTATCATTGAAATACGCGGGAACGGTGATGACCGCCTTCTCGACCTTTTCGCCGAGATATGCTTCGGCCGTCTCCTTCATTTTCACGAGTATGTAAGAACTGATCTGGCTGGGGCTATACTTCTTTCCCTGCACCTCCACCCAGGCGTCGCCGTTATCCGCCCGAACGATCTTATATGGAACCAGCTTCTTGTCCTTCTCGACCATGGGGTCGTCGTAGCGACGGCCGATCAGGCGTTTGATCGCAAAGATGGTGTTTTCGGGATTTGTGACGGCCTGACGCTTGGCCGGCTGCCCTACGAGGATCTCACCCTCCTTCGAAAAGGCCACAACGGAGGGCGTGGTGCGACCACCCTCGGCATTTTCGATGACCTTGGTCTGCGAGCCCTCCATGATTGCCACACAGGAATTGGTCGTACCCAGGTCAATACCAATCACCTTGCCTGCCATACTATGTCTCCTTAGCTCGAGAACCTCGGTCTAATCCGTGCTGAGAATTATGATCTTACCCGAGACCATCGACGTTGACGGACGTCAGTCTTGCGGCACTCTCGCCATGCAGGGACAATAGTCAGGTCGACGGCGACGGCGTGCTTTCGCGGGCCGACGGCAAAATGCGCTCGCACCGCGGGAACTGACAGCTGGCAACCGGCCGATTGCTGCCTCTCCTATTCGGTGGGAACGCATCGGCCCTGTCTGGCGGATGTGTCTTCTGCCCTATGAACAGGTTCGCACTTTGGCGCTTCGGGAGCCCGGTCTCCTAACCCCGCACGTCCTTTTCGAGCCAGGGGTCCGGGTGGACATTCGCAAGCGGAACGTCCTCGAGGCGCTTCGCGATATCTATCTCATGGACACGAATCGCTTCAGCGCCAAACTTTGCTAGGATTTCCTGCGCTTCCGCTTCCTTTTCGGCCGTTCGCACGCGCACCCAGAGCACAATTCCCCCTGACATCAGCTGGAGATCGAGTTCCTCCGCCTGCCTTTTTCCGAGCAGCCGCACCGCTGCCGCGCCGACACCCGCTCCAACCGTCCCGGCGGCCATCGCAGCCGCTGCTATAACCGCGAGGCTTCCTCCGGAAGCGACGATAGACATTACTGTGGCCGCCGCGCCGACATAGAAAAGAATTCCAGCGACACCTGCGGTCGCCAATGCGAGGTCATCTCGCGCGACGAATGCACGGCGCGGTGTTCCCGGCACATCGGCAAGCTCCTCTGGTGGAATATACAGCTGGCCGAGACGGCGTCTGACGGCTTCAACTTCACCCATGATATCCACGTCTGACCGGTCGAAGCCCGCGAGCAAAAGGGATTCAATCGTGTCCTCAAGGACATCCGATTTGTGAAACACACCCGCAACCTCGCGCACCCTTCGGGTCTCGAGAATTTCTTCGTCATCAACAGTGGTCATCTCACCGCGCCTCAACCCTTATGGCAGACCTGCATTTCATTGATGCAACCCTCCGGCCTGAACCCACGACGCCGCAGGGAGGTACTCCCGACGCCCGCTATTGCTACCAATGCAAAGACGCGACAGCACATCCTATGAGTAAAGGGATGCGTGAACTACTTTGCTTGTTCACGGACGCAGCGACGCCGCGCATAGCGTTCGAAACATTCTTCAACGCGGTCGGTAGTGTACAAGGCCGTCTTCAGTGCGCCATCACAAGCGAGATCGGGCACTTACGAAGTAACCTGTATGTAGTGCCTCCGAGCAACCATTCGCGCAGGCGCGAATGACCGTAACCACCCATCACGAGCAGATCGCCCTTACGAGCGACCACTTCATGGATGAGCACTGTCGCAATGTCCTGGAACCCCTTGTGCGGAACTCGCTCCAGCGAAGCGATAATGCCATGTCTCCGGAGGTATGCGACCAGCCTGTCATCCTGCACAGCCGAGAGGATTGAATCTGTTTCGGCGCCTATGCGCAGAACAGTTACCGCTTTTGATTTTTTCAGATACGGCAAGGCCTCCGCCACTGCACGCGTTGCCTCGCGGCTCCCGTTCCAAGCGACAACTGAATGCTCAAAGCCTCCATCGAAGGTCTTCTGGTCGGCCACGAGAAAGATGTGTCGGCCCGCCTCGAATAGCGTCTCCTCGATCACGTCATGCAGCTCAATTGTACCATCATCGTCGCTCAGTCGAAGACCGACGAGCACGTCTGCGCTCCGACATTCCCGGGCGGTGAGGAACGCCCGCTCATGGGAATATGCATCGATACGACGCACCTCCGACGAAGGAGCGAGACTCTTCAGCCGCTCCTTCGTCCGCTCCTCGAATTGCCGTCCTTGTGCGCGTGCGTGTTCAAGACTCTCTGACCAGTCGGTTACGCTGGTCATGGTCTCTACGATGATCGGTTCGGGCAGAACATTGATTATCAGGCCAACAACATGCGTTTCGAAGAGTTTCGCCAAACTTTCTGCGGCTGCGAGGCGGAATTCGTCGCCACTGGTTCCGTCAACTCTGACAACCAAGACCTTTATCATTCTCGCCTCCAAGCTGTGGCAACGGTTTGACCTATGTCGACGGTCGGCCCAGTAGGATGAGACCTCGACCGTGCGAACACATTGACGCTCGTCAGCTTCGCCGCCCTTTTGCCCATGAGCGCGCCTTAAACCGCGGAAGCCCGACCATGGCCCCTCACAATCTGACGCCGCTGTTTGATTAGGACTTGCACTCGGAGGGACACCTGCGATGACTCAGGCTGGTTCTGTTCAGCGAGCCAATCTCCATTGCCGTAGCTTTTCCGATCACCAGAGCGAGACCCCGACCGTGGGTCTTGGGACTTGCTTTGGAAAAATGATCAACGTCAGTGCGTGGTGGTCGAGCCTCACCTATCCTGGCCACCGCACTTGAAGATAGTCAGACGCGGAGACCGCTGTGAAAGCTCTAATCTTTGAGGGACCGGGCCGAAAGACGTTGAAGGACCGCAACATCCCGGTGATCGACAGCGCGACCGACGCAATTGTAAGGATGACGAAGACCACAATCTGTGGCACCGATCTCCATATCCTCAAAGGAGACGTGCCGTCGTGCACTCCTGGACGTATCCTTGGCCATGAGGGCGTAGGAGTCATAGAGCAGGTTGGCGCGGGTGTAACCCAGTTCAAGAAGGGCGACTCCGTGTTGATTTCCTGCATCTCGTCCTGCGGGAAGTGCGAGTACTGCCGGCGTGGAATGTATTCTCACTGCACCACAGGAGGCTGGATCCTTGGCAATACGATCGACGGGACTCAGGCCGAGTACGTTCGTATTCCTCACGCCGACACCAGCCTTTATCCGATCCCGGACGGGGCCGACGAAGACGCCCTCGTCATGTTGAGCGACATCTTGCCGACTGGCTTCGAATGCGGTGTTCTCAACGGCAAAGTGCAACCTGGCGGGTCCGTCGCCATCGTCGGCGCCGGGCCGGTCGGATTAGCTGCGTTACTCACTGCGCAGTTCTATTCACCGGCGGAACTCATCGTCATCGATCTTGATGAGAATCGGCTGCAGGCTGCAAAGCGCTTCGGCGCGACAAACACGATAAGAGCCACTGGAGAAGAGGCGAAGCAGAGGGTCTTCGAGCTGACGGAAAACAAAGGCGTTGATACGGTCATAGAGGCAGTGGGTATCGCACCGACGTTCGAGCTGTGCCAGGAGATCGTCGCGGCCGGGGGCGTTATCGCTAATGTTGGGGTTCATGGCTTCAAGGCCGACCTGCATCTCGAGAAGCTCTGGTCTCATAATATCGCCATCACTACCCGTTTAGTGGACACGGTCAGCACGCCTATGTTGCTCAAGACGGTACGATCAGGAAAGATTGATCCTAAGCAGTTGATTACCCATCGTTTTAAGCTCGACGATATCCTTGATGCATATGACACTTTCTCGAAGGCTGAGGACACACGAGCGCTAAAGGTGATCATAGAGGCAGTCTAAGGCATGGGATCGTTGCGTCGAATTCCCCATCGGTCCAGGGCATCGAAACTATTTGGTGAGTACCGGGCCTTCGACCTCCGAACAGTGCGCGTGATCTGCCGGCTCGGAGCGTTCGCTCGTAGACTATTACTCCGATCCTGCCTCCGTCATCTGCCGAGACCTGCCATTAGGGGTTCTTACGATAAGGGAATCCCACATGTCGGGGCGAGGGTCGTAGGCGCAGTCAGTCCTCAAAAAATCGCACACACGCGGGCGCCGTCTCCAACCCAGCGTGACGGTGGTCAGTTCCCAGCCCTGCGAGATCAGTTAGCCTCAATTTGTGCGCGCTCTTGCCACCGTGCCAGTTAGGAAACCCCATGTCAGCGAGCAGGAAGACCACCTTGCCGGCGGGCGAGGCTATACCGGTGCTCGGACAAGGCACAGCTGGAATGGGGGAGCACAGCGGTTCATCTCGCGACGAGATCGCCGCGTTGAAGACGGGCATCGATCTCGGGATGACTCTAATCGACACCGCGGAGTCTTACGCAGACGGTGGAGCAGAGCAGGTGGTGGCGGAGGCGATCGACGGGCAGCGCGAGAAGGTGTTCCTTGTGAGCAAGGTTCATCCGCATCACGCTTCCCGCCTCGGTGTCGTTACGTCTTGCGAACGCAGCCTGAGAAGACTTCGTACGGACCGAATTGATCTTTTTCTGCTGCATTGGCGAGGCAACGTCCCTCTCGCCGAAACGATCGACGGCTTTGAGGCGCTCAGAAGCGCCGGGAAAATACGCTATTGGGGTGTCGGAAATTTCCTCATCCGCGATTTGAAGGACCTCGCGGCCATTCCCGTAGGAAAATTGGTGCAGGTAAATCAGATCGCCTACAATCTGTGCCGGCGAGACATCGAGTGCGACCTTCTTCCATGGTGCAGGGAGCGCGGTGTTCCGATCATGGCACACTCTCCCATCTGCGGAGGTCATCTCGCCAGGGACGGGCGGCTTGCCCGCGCGGCAGAGCGGTACGGCTGTAGCCGCGCCCAGTTGGCCCTCGCCTGGGTCTTGAGACAGGATGGAATTGTCGCGATTCCGAAAGCTGGAAACGTACGGCATGTGAGGGAGAACCGCGACGCGCTCGATCTGCGACTTGCCCCGGCAGATCTGGTTGAACTCGATCGCATCTTCGCCATGTCGCGCAGCACGACTTAGCTAGGCGGTCTGTCAGGCTCACCGAACCAGCGCTCGGCCGCCTGGCGAACGCCTTGATCGTCTGCGGCGCTCTCAATCGCCGAGGCAACCATACCATCGGGACGGATGAGGATGGCGCGCAATCCCAGCCGGTTCTCGGCGTCGCCCGAAATGTAGTTGAACCGCCCCTGCCAGCGGCCGGCCAGCAGCCGTAGCGGCGCGCCTGGAGCAAAATCCAGCAGCAGGCCACGGCCGTCCTGCAGGAGCTTCCCGACCCTCGTTCCATCGATCAGAGTGAAATCGGGAGCGCTCCGGCCCACCAAAGGGTGATCGCCGCCGAGATCGTAGCGCAGCGACGGGCCCCATATCTTTTCGGCGAAGTAGGTCGCGCCGTCACGCGTTCCGATGAGATCGCGGATGATAGATTCGAGCGCTCGGGTGCTCGGAGTAGGGCGCATGAGCGCGACCTGCGCGCGGGACCAGTCGAGAATCCGCGCGCCCTCGGGATGGCGTTCAGCGAAATAGCTGTCGAGCAATCCGGCCGGCGCGCGCCCATGGATAGTGGCCGCCAGCTTCCAGCCCAGGTTTGTTGCGTCGCCGAGGCCTAGATTAAGACCCTGACCGCCCAGCGGCGAATGCGTGTGCGCGGCGTCGCCGGCAAGCATCACCCGTCCGTTGCGGTAGGCCGTCGCCTGGCGGGCTCGGTCTGTCCATGTGGTCGCGAGCCGGAGGGCGGTCAAGGTGACGTCGGCGCCGGAGATCCCGCGCAAAACAACCTGCACGTGCTCCATCGTGATCGGCTGTGTGCGGTGGAAGGCGCCGCGATCGAAGTCGACCATCGCGATCGTGCCGGGCTGCGCGTAGGTGTACATGCCCGTCCGCGTATAGGTACGTCCGACGCGGAGCGTCTCCGGGTTTGCCAGTTCCACCTCGACCGAGTAGCCGGTGAATTCGGGATCGGTGCCGGCGAATTCGAAGCCGCCAGCCTTGCGCACGGCGCTGCGCCCGCCATCGCAGCCCACTAGCCATCGCGAGTGGAAGGTCTGGCCGCCAGCGCGGACGATCACGGTGTTGTCGGTTTGGTCGAAAGCTTCGACGCCGACGCCACGCTGGATCTCCGCCCCCATCGCGGTCGCCCGGGCAGCGAGGACGGTTTCCAGGGACTGCATGTCCACGGCTAGATTGACCCCGGCCAGACTCGGCAGGCGGTATGTCCACCGCGAGACGTCGATGTCCTCGTGAAAGAACTGGATGCCGGCGAAATGGCCGGCAGGCCGGCGCTGCTGTTGTTGCTGCATCCAATGCGCGAAGGCCTTGGTGGCGCCCGAGGCATTGTTCGCTTGGCTCGCCTCCCTGACGTCGTCGAGCAGGCCGCGGCGATCGAGGACCTCAAGGGTCGGCGCGGACAGACCGCGCATTCCGAACGGCAATGCCTTCAAAGGAGACAGCGGATCGGCAGCCTGCTCCAGGACAAGGACAGAGACGCCTGCGAGACGCAACTCGCAGGCAAGGAAGAGCCCGACCGGGCCGCCGCCGGCGATTACGACTTCGTAGATGGGTTGGGAATTGGGCATGAAACGCTCCTGTGTCGATCACGTTCGACCTGAGCGTTCCTCGAACGAGCGACCTCACGGACGAACAATCGGGACGCCGGGGAGCGTCCCATGCTCGTCGTGGGGATCTCCGACACGAGGCCAAAGACCAGAGCTTTCGTTACCGAAAGGACTTGGGCTTACCAAACCAAGTCTGCCTTTTCCGACACCGGCTGGATAGCGTCTTGGCGATCAATCCGCAACAGACCGAGATGATGTCTCAGCTTGAATTACGGCTCGTGACCCATGAGCCTTTCGCCTTCATCACTCGACGATGCGCCGCCCCGCTGGCCGCACCGTGGCGCAGGTAACGGTTCCGTCGTTATCGGTGCCAATGGCACATGTTGGCATGACAGCTCCGCTATTGGCGGCACGATCCGGCCGGTCATTTCCAATGTCGTCGATGTCGATCTTCATCCTGCAAACCAGGCAGGAGCGGAATCCGGAATTTCACCGGGATCGCCGCCGGCCAATGATGAGCTGGTGCGGTCACAAAGTTGCCCGCCACCCCGGGGGAGGATGGCGGGCAGGCAAGGCGGGTGGGGCTTGGAGCGGCGATATTAACCCGCCTGCACAGGGATGCGTTGAATACTGGGGATTGACTCAACCGTTTTCGGGACCTCGATGGTCAATATCCCGTTCTTGAATGTCGCGCTTGCCGCATCGGCATCGACACCGTCTGGAAGCTGCAGGGTGCGTTGGAAGGAGCCGTATGCTCGCTCGCGAACGATGAGCCCTCCGTCTTCAGTTTTTCGGTCGGTACTCCTTTCGCCGCGGATCGTCAGAGAGCCCTCACTGATCGAAAGCTCGATGTCATCCTCAGAGAGGCCAGGCAATTCGGCGGTGACCGTTATCGCCTTGTCGCTATCGCTGACATCCAGCCGGACGGAATCAGGTGCGGAGGGTGCGAACTCCGGAAATGGGGATGGAAGCATCCTCCAGAATTGCTCAAATGCGCGGTCAATGTCCTGCCGCAGCGCACGAAGCGGGTCCACCGGTCCCGTTTGCGGACCCACGTGCCGCCCGGAGCCGCTCCAAGGAATGAGGTCGGTGATTTTCATCGTCGCCTCACGCCGCCTTGACGGAAATCTTGGCAGCCGGCGCCGGCGTCGCCTTTGGCAGCGTCAGCCGCAGAACGCCGTCTTTGAAAATCGCTTCGATTTTCGCCACGTCGACTGGCTCTGAGATGACAAAACTCCGCTCGTAATTGCCATCCCAATACTCGGCGTGCTGCAGTGTGTAGCCTTCGGGGCGGCTCGGCACCGAGCGCGCCGCGATCCGCAAGAGCCGCTTGTCGAGCGTCACATCGAGGCTTTCGGGATCGGCGCCGGGGAGGTCCAAAACCATCAACAGGCTGGACTGATCCTCGATTATATCTGCTGGAGGGACGAAGACCGGCGCATCTCGTGTGGATTCGGCGGCCTCGCCTACACTGGTGTCCTGAGCGGCCATGACGGGTCTCCTTCAAGTCCGGCTTATTGCGATTTTGCGAGGCCGATCAGCGTCGGGGCGAGGGAGCTCGAGCCGAAGCAGCCCGTTCCGGAACGCTGCGGCGGCCTTCTCCCCATCTACGCGGAACGGAAGGACAAGGCTGCGGGCAAAGGAACCCGCAACGCGCTCTTGGCGATGAACAACGGCGCCTTCGGTGACCGGGTCGGAGGCTCGTTTGCCACGAAGGGTTACTGTGTTCTGATGGACTGCGATGTCGAGGTCATCGGCAGCGACGCCAGGAATCTCCGCAGCGATCACGGCGCCGTCGGGGCCGGTCCAAATGTTGATCGGGGGAAATTCAGACGTTGTGGGGGCTCGCAGGTTGTTCATCACGCGATTCACATCTTGTTGCATGAGTCGCATCTGCCGGAATGCATCGAACGTGCGCCCCGCATTTCCTGGATAGGCGAGCATTTGCCAACTCCCTTTACTGACGTTGAAGGGATCGTGGCGACTCTCCGCCAGATTGGCACTGATGACCGTCAGTTATTTCGCGATTTGGCTGCGCCGGGGCATTACCAAAGGGGACCGCCCATCGGCCTAGACGGGGTTGCCGCTCAAGGTTTGACCGAAAGGGGTAATTGTCCCAGGGTGCAAACAGGGCCGCGCCGGTGCTTGACTCCCGAGGTTCCCGGTCCGGCCCCAATTGTCGCTAGCCCGGCGTTAGCGGCGGACAAGATCGCCCCACGCGGGATCCCATAGGTCTTCGTGCTCAAGCACGATCACGATCCTACGGAAACCGTAACGCTGAAGCAGGCGCTGCGCCTGAGCGAGTGCAAGGCCTACATCGACCTCCTCGCTCTCGTCCGGGCCAACGTGCGCGCCTTCTCGTGAATGCGCCATCCATCCGAGGGTGGCCCGGATGGGGGCCTTCCCTTGCCAGTCAAAAATAGTGACGATGATCTCGTTCCCGGCAGCTGACCCGGGATCATCGAGGAGGGTATATCTGGGTCGCTTCTTCGCAGTCACGTTTGTGTCCAACCTCATGGTCTCACTTTCGGGTTCACACTTCTCGCCGCTCCGTCTGGACAGGCCCTAGCCGCCGCTGCAAATTTAGTCCGTGGAGCGAGCCTGACAACTGCCTGCTGCATCTGATATGGCTAGTTGCACTCGGCTGACACGAACCCAACTGTAGCCGAAAACCGATCCTGATTGTAGCAGGCAAGAGCCGATCCGCAGGATCTGTCAGACCCCTGATCGGCGGAGACGCGAATGCCTGTGGAGGAAAATCAAAAGCTGGTCCGCGCGCTCGACGACCTCTTTCGCCTATCCGCTCTGCAAGCGGACTGGAAGGACTTAGAGGAGGACGCAGTCGTCGAAAGCCTGGCCTCGGTCCTTGTGAAGACCCTCAACGCCGACTTTGTATATATGTCGATAGCGACGCTGCAAGTCGTGGTTGAGCTCGTGTATGGGCCCAACGGACGTCTTCCGCCGCCATTCGTTCCGACTGTCCGCAACTCCCTGTTGGCAGCCATCACGGACGGGGGAAAGATCGTCAGCCCAGTCAGCGGCAACAAGGTGACTGTTCACGCGACGCCAATCGGCAATCACGGCGAGGCGACCGTGATAGTTGCGTCGGACCGGCCCGATTTCCCAACTGAGGTGGAAACACTCCTTCAGCGCATGGCGGCAAGCCAAGCCATGTTGGAATTGCGACGGCGCGAAGAAACTGCTCCGAACGCATATCTCGCAAGGCTCATCGCCGCTTCGTCCGACTTCATCGGCATCGTGAATCTTCAGGGCCGGCCGCTCTTCGTGAACCACGCTGGCCTTGAACACGTCGGCTTGGCTGATTTGCGTGAGGCGTCCGAACTTCATATTGCCGATTTTCTGGCGCTCGGAGACCGCGATCAGCTGCGTTATGGCGTTTGGCATCGGATTCTCTCCGACGGGCGTTGGACTGGAGTGCTACGGCTGCTCCATACCAAGTCGAAGGATACCCGACCTTTCCTGTTCGATTTCTATCGCCTCGATCTTCCTCCGGCTGGACCGGTCGCGATTGGCGTCGTCGGGAAGGAGGTTGCGAGAACGTCAAAGACGTTGACCGATTCAAAGGAGGGAGGATCCTCTGAGGTCACCGACGAGCGCGACGAGGCGGCAGCTCGTGTGCAAACGCTAAGCGAGCGTGAGCGGCAGGTGCTCGTCCGGCTCGCGGACGGTCAGGCACACAAGGAGATTGCCCACGAACTCGGCATAAGTATCCGAACCGTTGAAGTTCATCGTTCGCGCATGTTGCGGCGGCTAGGAGTGAAAACCGTCGCCGAGGCAATTAAAATCGCGGTTCTCGCTGGCTTAAAGGAGTAGTGCCAAGTGATGCTTCACATCTAAGTGCTGACAAACCCGTCGCGCAAGGATAGCTGTGGCTCCCGCCGAGCAACAAGCTGCCACGTCGACCACTCTCCGAGCGAGCCATTTCCTTATGCGAGAATTCCCATAAGGTGAATCCACAAATAGCTCCTTACCCGCGCGTTTTTCTATCGTCACCACGGTCGTCCAATTGCTTGGACGGTGCCGTTGTGAAGGGGTGTCGATGGAACGTTCAACGCGGTTTGACGGCTCGGACTGCGAGCCACGGATCAACAAGAGTCCGAGAGACCTAAACTCTATCGCCATCCTCAGGACGTTCCAGCGCGATCAGGACATCTTCGAACACCACCATCGCTGTGACTGGTGGTATCGCATCGTTTCTGGAGCGACACGCAAATACCGTATCCGCAGCGATGGACGACGGCAAATTGCGGACATTCACCTCCCAGGTGACTTCTTTGGATTCTCGTCATCCGACTCGCACACGTCCTCGGTGCAAGCAATAGTGGAGGGAACAATAGTTGCCTGTTATCCGCGATCGGCAATTGAGGCTCTCGCGGACTCTGATCCGGCGACTGCCAAGCTCATCCGACTGGGAACCTTCGCGGCAATTGAGAGGCTGGAGCAGCAGACTTTCGTAGTGAGCACCATGTCGGCTCCTGAACGAGTACGAGCTTTCCTGGTCCATTTTAGAGACAGGATCGGCCGATCTGGCGAAAGCGATATAGCACTACCCATTACGCGCTACGATATCGCCGATCTGCTCGGGCTCTCGACCGAGACAGTCTGTCGAGCGTTTACGGATCTCCGCGAGCGGGGCGCAATTTCTCTGGAAGGTCCCCGAAACGTCACGATCATTCGGCCTTAGTGACCGGTCAAGTTACGGGACCTCTCTTCTCTATTCTTGATGAGGACGCAGCTCAGGGGCGCCATGCATATCCGCACCGGAGTCTTCAACAATTGCGCTTTCCGCCTCCTGCAGTTGGTCGACTGTAGTTGAGGTTGCCGCCGGCGCGACGCCCAAGCCGCTGAGCGTTGCCTCTGCCATTGCCGAACCTACGTTGTATTCGGCTGAAATTGCGCGGGTCGCACCGCGTTCTTGAAGATACGTGCGGTCAGCATCGCCGTGAGCCCGCACGAGAACTTCGGCGAGCGCATCTATCTCACGAGCGCGCTCGAGCACGCGCCGCGCTTCGTAGCCATCTGGAACGGCAATGACGATGAGTCGCGCACGCTTCGCACCCGCATCCTCAAGGACGCCCGGGGCCGCAGCATCGCCGTGCCTCACCGCCGCGCCCTCCTCACGAGCCTTTTCGGCACGTCGCCGATCTCGCTCAATTATAACATACGGCGTTCCCGCCTTGCGCAGCGCCGCGACGATTGTGCGTCCGACTCGGCCGGCCCCCACGACAATAACGTGGTCCGCTTGCGCCGTGGGACGATGTTCCACATGCAGACCGAACAAGGGATCGAAGAGACGACCCTCGCCACCTCCCGGCGTGGGTGCGGTCAGCAAAGGCGCCATGAGCTTCGCAGCCGCAAATGCAAATGGATTGACAGTGATCGAGAGCAACGCTCCGGCGAGGATCAGATCACGGCCCTCCATCGGCATAAGCCCTAGGGACACCCCGAAATCGGCGAGTATAAAAGAAAATTCCCCAATCTGGGCTAGCGCCGCGGATACGACCAAAGCGGTCGACATCGGATAGCCTAGTGCGAGCACGATCCCTGTAGCGGTAAGAGCTTTGCCGAGCACAATCACTAGGACGACTGCGATCACCGACAGCGTATCATTCACAAGGATTGAGGGGTCAAAGAGCATCCCGACCGAAACGAAGAATAGCACCGCGAACGCATCTTGCAGCGGCAGCGACTCGGTAGCGGCCCGGTGACTGAGCTCGGACTCGCTGAGCACCACCCCCGCGAAGAATGCGCCAAGTGCAAAAGAGACGCCGAACAGCGCCGCCGACCCGTACGCGATCCCCAGTGCTATCGCCAGCACCGCCAACGTAAAGAGTTCCCTCGATCCTGAGCGCGCTGCCTGCCTGAGCAGCCACGGTACGGCACGCCTCCCGAAGACCAACACGACCGCAACGAAGGCGCCGACCTTGATCAGCGTGAGTCCAAGCGCGAGCCCAACACCTGCCGTCCCGGCGCCGATCGGCGCTGCCGGGGCGTCGGCGCCGATCGGTGCCGCGAACGCGGGGAGCACTACCAAGGCCAACACCATGGCAATGTCCTCGACTACCAGCCAACCGACGGCGATCCTGCCGTTGGGGGAGTCCAGCAGACTTACTTCATCCAGCGCGCGCAGCAGAACCACCGTGCTTGCCACTGAAAGGGCGAGGCCAAACACCAGGCCCGCACTCCAATTCCAGCCCCATGCCCTCGATACGAGGGTTCCAATGAGAGTTGCGGTCACGATCTGGATCATCGCGCCTGGCACAGCGATCCGACGCACGACGAGGAGATCGTTGAGGGAGAAATGCAGCCCCACGCCGAACATCAGCAGGATGACGCCCAGTTCAGACATCTGGCGCGCCAACTCGACATTGCCCACAATGCCGGGTGTATTCGGACCAATCGCGACTCCGGCAAGCAAATAGCCGATTAGAGCCGGCAGGCGCAAGAATCGCGCGGCCAGCCCGAAGCCGAAGGCAAGCACGACTCCGAGCGCCAGCATTGTGATAAGTTCTGTTTGGTGCTGCGGCATGGTTCCGGTCGAGGTCGGTTGGCAACGAAAAAAAGATAAGCATTCTCGCACGAGACTGCACTGACGATCGACAGCGTTATCGCCCGCTCGCGGCTTCCTGATTGATCTCGGCCCTCGTGAGTCACGACATTTAGAGGCTGCCGGCGCCATCAACCTTGCCCTCTAAACTCGCCCGCAGCCGGGTCAGGGGCTGGCCGGGTGACCAGCCATCAGACATCGCTCTCCGCGCCCGAAGCGTCGCAATCCCTCGCGTAGGTGCTCAAGCGGTGGCTTGCTTCATCAGGTGTCCCTTGCGGCCCACCTTGGCCCCCCGCGGGGGGCCGGCGTCGCGGCATCGCAAAAGCGTCCGCGTCTCTGGGACGGGGGGAACCAAGTAGAAATGACGACCGATAAATAGCCGAAATGGCTAGGACTACTATGTCGGTGATTTAGACCCATGACCGTGCCGAGTGGAGGACGTGCAATGAAACCGTTGCGCATCCTGGTTGTCGAAGACGACTGGCTTGTCGCGTTGGATCTCAAGCATATGCTCGAGCGACGCGGGCGCGAGGTTGTAGGGACGGCCGCAGACGCAACCGAGGCCCTCGCAGCGGCGCTGCGAACTTCGCCCGACTTGGCGCTCGTTGATGTCAATTTTCGTGACGGACCTTCGGGTGCGAGTATTTCAGCGGCGGTTGTTAGGGAGACGAAAACGCCTGTGATTTTGTGACCGCCAATCCGGAGGCCCTCCCGGGGGATTTTGCGTGCGCATTGGGCGCCATTGAGAAGCCATGGGGGCCGGAGGTCATCGACGAAGTTCTCCATTTTATAGGCCGATACCGAACCGACCCTATGACGCCACCTCCGTCACGAATGATCTTGCCGGCCTCACTGCGCGGTCCTTCTCGCTTCGCGCGTGCGACCGCCGCTTAGCATGCACCTGTGCGTACCTGAGTGCCTTCTCCAGGGGACGTCTGTTCCGCTAGCTCGGTGAGTTCGCTTTCTTCGAGAGTCTCTTTTTCGAGCAGCGTCCGGGCCACCCGGTCCAATGACTCGCGTCGCTGCTGCAACAGGCTGACGCTCCTTGCGAAGGCTTCTTCCACGATGCGCTTCACCTCTTCGTCAATTTCGGCGGCCGTCTTCTCAGAGTAGGAGCGTTCCTCCGGACCGTAGTAGGGCTGATCGGTTCCAATAAATGAGCGGCGGTCCTTTTCAAGAGCCACGTGGCCGAGTCTTTCGGTCATGCCATATCGCGTGACGATGGCGCGCGCGATATCAGTGACCTTGGCCAGATCGTCGGCGGCACCCGTTGAAAGGTGGCCGTAGATGATGTGCTCGGCAGCCCGTCCGCCGAGCAATACCGCCATCTTGTTCTCCAACTCTTCGCGGGTCATCAAGAAGCGATCCTCGGTCGGGCGCTGTATCGTGTACCCAAGGGCGCCCACCCCTCGTGGAATTATCGAGACCTTGTGCACCGGATCGACCCCAGCCAGCGCCATGGCGACCAGCGCGTGGCCTGTCTCGTGATAGGCGACGATCTCGCGTTCTCTCGGGTTGAGGAGCCGGTTGCGCTTCTCTAACCCTGCAACGATGCGTTCGACGGCGTTGTTGAAGTCTTCCATGCTCACTGCATCGGCTTTGCGCCGGGTTGCCAGCAGCGTCGCCTCATTTACGAGGTTGGCCAGATCGGCTCCGGTGAAACCGGGCGAGAGCGCGGCGATCTTATCCGCGTCAACGTCGGGCGCGAGCTTGGCTTTCTTCAGGTGCACGTTCAGGATCTGGATACGGCCGGCCTTGTCAGGCCGGTCCACCAAGACCTGGCGGTCAAAGCGGCCGGCGCGCAGCAGAGCAGGGTCAAGGATTTCCGGGCGGTTGGTCGCTGCCAAAAGAACGAGACCGGTCGACGAGTCGAAACCGTCGAGCTCGACCAGCAACTGGTTAAGCGTCTGTTCTTTCTCGTCGTGGCCACCCACAAGCGGTCCGAGACCCCGCGCGCGGCCGAGCGCGTCGAGTTCATCGATAAAGATGATCGCGGGCGCCTTGGCACGCGCCTGCTCGAACAGATCGCGCACCCGCGCTGCGCCTACGCCGACGAACATCTCGACGAACTCAGAACCTGAGATGGAGAAGAAGGGCACGCCGGCCTCGCCGGCCACGGCCTTAGCCAGCAGCGTTTTACCCGTTCCAGGCGGACCGACAAGCAGCACGCCCTTCGGCATGCGTCCGCCAAGCCGGCCGTACCCGCGGGGATCTCTTAGGAAGTCGATGATCTCCTTGAGTTCATCTTTGGCCTCATCGACGCCGGCGACGTCCTCGAAGGTGACGCCGGTGTCCTTCTCGACATAGATTTTTGCTCTGGACTTGCCGATCTGCATCAGCCCACCACCGATGCCGCCACCCACCCGTTTGAGCATGAACATCCAGATGCCAAGAAAGATTACGACCGGGACAACCCAGGACAGGAGGTCTCGCAGGAACGTGCTCTCGATCTGGCCGCTGACGACGGTACCGTGCTGCTGAAGGTCGCGGGCAAGGTCGGGCTCGACGCGCGTCGTGATGAAGAAGGATCGGCCCTCGACGGGCTCCTTGAAACGCCCTTGGATAAACCGGTCCGATACTGCCACCTCTGCGATCCTACCATCGCGAACATAAGTCTCAAATTGACTGTAGGGAATTTGAGCAACTTGAGTGGCGGTCGCGTAAAGGTACTGAAACGCCATCAGTAAAAAGAACGCGCCGATCCAGTACCAAATATTGAACTGCGTCTTCCTGTCCATCTCCATTCAGTGCGCTCCAATTACCTGATGATCAGAAGCATACGCGCGCCGTTGCGTACAAGTTCAACGGCGAGGGTGCTCTTCCGATCGGCGGTCCAGCGACGGACATCATTGATCGATGTCACCGGCGTGCGATTGATCGCCAAAATCATGTCTCCGCGCATCAGACCAGCGCGCGCGGCCCGGCTTCCCGGAGCGACGCTCTCCACGACAACCCCTCCTGCGCCAACGTCCCGCGCCTCCTCGGCGGAGGCGTTTCGCAAGTTTGCCCCATCAAAAGGCGTTCCAGTCAATTGCGACGAGGCCCGCTGCGCTCCTTCGATCCGCACACTGATGTCGTGCCTACCGTCATTTCGCACGACCGACAGCCTGACGTTCGAGCCGGCAGGTGTGAGGCCGATCCGGTTACGCAAGTCTGTGGAGCTGTGAAGGGCACGGCCGTCTACAGCGGTCACGACATCCCCAACCTTCAAACCGGCATGTTCGGCCGGCGACCCCGCCTCAATATTGCTGATCACCGCTCCGCGCAGGTCCCCGAGGCCAAGCGCCTCCGCGAGATCGGGGGTTACATCCTGAATGCCGATGCCTATCCTACCGCGACGGACCTCGCCATGGTCGATCAGCTGGTTCATCACAGCCAGCGCCATGTTGCTTGGCACGGCGAAACCTATGCCAACGTTGCCACCGGCGGGACTCAGGATTGCTGTGTTGATTCCGGCGAGCTTGCCGTCGAGCGTAATTAGCGCACCTCCCGAGTTTCCCGGATTGATCGAAGCGTCCGTCTGGATGAAATCCTCATAGCCCTCATTGTTAATCCCACTGCGCCCAAGGGCGCTGACGATGCCGGACGTCACCGTCTGACCGAGGCCAAACGGATTACCAATGGCGACAACGTAATCGCCGACTTTGAGACGATCGGAGTCGGCTATCTCCAAGGATACGAGGTTTCGGCTCTCCACCTTGAGAAGGGCAATGTCCGTGGCCTGATCGGATCCGACAAGCTCGGCACGGAGTCGGCGGCCATCCTTGAGCGTCACCGTGATTTGGCCAGCATTATCCACCACGTGGTGATTGGTGATGACATAACCCTTGCTGGCGTCCACGATCACGCCCGACCCTGCGCTCATGCGCTGCTGGGCCGGCGGCTGATCCGGAAGGTCAAAGTACCGTCGAAAGAATGGATCGTTGTAGAGTGGGTTGGAGGCGGTCGGCGTTTCCGAGATGACGGAGATATTGACCACCGCCGGGGTAACGCGTTCTAGCAACGGCGCGAGCGTAGGGAGTTGCCCTGCCAATCCGGGAACGACCTGTCCAAAGGCGCTAGGGGGAATGCCCACCGCGGCTACGAAGATCGTAAAGAGAACAATGATCGACCGATGTACGATTGTGACTCTCTTGCTCATGAATTCCCCCATGATAGCTCAACGACCGATTTCGTCCTTTCCGCTTACGGTCAGACGGGACGCCTGAAGCTCGGCCCGGAATGAACCCGGCCGAGCTTGGCAATTCGTCATACAGCGGACCAAGTACGGTTGTGGGCAAACCAGATGCAGGCGCCCGAAACCAACGCCACCACGACGCCTGCGATTACGTGGGCCCACATGGCGGGCGTCAGGGCCGAGAACCCAAGGGCCCATGGCGCCACGAGTGCCCACAGGCCAGCCACCCCGTTGATCCACTCCTCGGCCTCGTGGAACGCAAAAAGGGCTGAAACCGCGATCACCGAGATTGCTGCGCCGATGACCCAGGCATTCCAGGCGGCATAGGCATCAGAGGTGAAGCCTAGATACCAGGGCGACAGCAGAAGACCGAGACCGGCAACGAGACTAATGATATCGAAGGCCCGCGGGCCTTTTAAAGACACCGATTTCACCATTGGTTATTCCTCCTTGTTGGTTGGATCCATCATGCGCAGATCGTTAAATGCCCCACCGAAAAGTGATCCCGCGATGACGATCATCAATGAACGTTCCAGCCACGAGAGACCGCTGCAGTGGCCGCGCGGGCAGGGAGCTGGTGTCGGGCCGGCGACGGCAGCGACCGCGCGGCGTCGCGGTCAAGCTGGCAGAGGTCAAGCTCGTCCCTCGTGAAGACGCCGGCCGCGATCTCTTGCAGTGCGAGGTCGACGATGTCCGTGGTGGGCCGCTCGAGCCGAGGGTCGCTCCCCGTCTTGAGCGCCCTGCTCCGCGCTGCGGCGACGACCGTCAGCGCGAAGCGATTCCGCAAGACCTTCTCGCAATCGAAGACGACGAATGGGTCCATGGTCGCACCTCACGCCACCTTTCGTGTCGCGCGAGCATCGTTCGCAGCGACCCGACGTTCGAGCGCAAGCAACGCCTGTTCGACCTCATCAAGCCGCGTCGGGCGATTGTTCTCGGGCATACCCTCGTTGGTCGCCAGATCGATCAAGTACTCGGTGTAGGCCCAGTTCATCAGAATCGATCGTTTGGCCTCTAGCGACAGCGCGGCGTCAGCCAAGACATCCATTGGCGACGCCCATGTTTCCGGACCTGCAGGATCGTTCCGATTCGCGGCGCCCTCCAGAGCCTGTCCGTACTTTCGCTGCAGGTGCGACAACCCAAGCTTCGCCAGCGTCGCGTCGGAGAAGGGATGGTTTATGTGCGCCCCTGGCGTGCTCGTATGCCGGGGGGCCTGCCGCCCTCTCTCGATGACGTATGACAAGCCTTCCCGCTCCGCGTAATGAACCGCAGATTTCAGAGTTGGAAAGCTGAGCTCGACCTGCGTCAGTGTATCGTCACTGCCGGTCCAGCCCATGAGGGGCTCGATGAAAGGCGCGCTCCGCGGCTCGAAGCGCAGCTTCCAGCCTCTCGTGCGAGCCGTTCCCGACGTCATCACCGAGCGGGACGGCTTGTAGATGTGCGCAACCGCGTCTTCAGGGAACAACGAGCGCCCCATCGATGGTGGCGACGTGCGGTTGTCGTTAGAGAACTGTGACCGCGTCGGTCCAACAGATCCAGCATTCAGGGTGTGTCTGATATTCTCCGTCATTGCTATCCCTCCCAATTTGGCGAAGGATCGCGTCGGTGGCGGCCTGCTGGCCCACCACCTACGCGATATGCGTTAGCTCTTGATCGCGATACGCTTCACCTGCGACTGGGCCTTGGCGCTCTTGGGGAGGACGATGCTCAGCACACCGCTCTTGAAGCGCGCGTCGATCTTGTCCTCCTCGACCTCAACCCCGAGGGGGATGCGGCGCTCGAAACGTCCATAAAAGCGTTCGGAGAACTGTTTCTCCTTGTCCTCGGTCTCGGAACGCTTCTCGCCTTTCAGTGTCAGCACGCCGTCATCGATCAGAACCTCGACGTCCTTCTCCTCAAGGCCAGGGATCTCGGCGGTCACCTTGATCTCCTTGTCAGTTTCGGAGATTTCGACGCTCGGCCAAGCACCGGCGAAAGACGACAACGAACCAAGCGCCGGCAACCGGCTGTCAAAGCCGCGAAAAACGTCGTCGAACAGTCGGTTCACCTCGCGATGGAGGGACAGGAACGGATTGCGATCATCGTCGCGATAAACGGAAGGGGTCTGACTATTGTTGCGGCCCCAAGGGATCAAGTCACGGACACTCATGGTTCTTCTCCTTTCTGTTCATTAGTTGGCAAAATCCTCCCGCGGACGCCGGCCGCGCTGGCCGACGCCACGGAGTCACCACACTGGCGGACGCTTTAGGCGGCCAGTCGCTCGGGCTCAGCCTGCCCGACGTTAACCCTCGCCATATTGTCGCTGGTCGCGATGGCGATGCGGCGCGGCTTCATCTCGTCTGGAATTTCGCGCTGCAGGTTAATGGTCAGCAGACCGTTGACGAGGCTGGCGTCTACGACCTTCACGTAGTCAGCGAGCTCAAAGCGGCGCTGGAAGGTCCTTGCGGCAATACCGCGATGCAGGTACTGCGCACTCTGGTCCTCGCCGGACTTCTGTCCCGCCACCGTGAGCATATTCCGCTCCTGCGTGATGGTCAGTTCGTCTTCGGTGAATCCAGCCACCGCCATCTCGATGCGGTAATCGTCGTCACCCGCCTTGACGATGTCGTAGGGCGGCCAACCATCGAGAGTCGCGACGCGACTGGCATTTTCAAGGGTATTAAGCATTCGGTCAAAGCCGACGCTCGACCGAAAGAGGGGAGACAGATCAAACGCGGTGCTCATAGCCACATTCTCCTTTGAGCAACATGGATACAAGTTCAGTTCCGGATCGAGGCGACTTCGGCCCCTCGATCCCAACCGGCCCCGATAGTGGCGACCGGCGTTTGGTGATTTAGTTCAGCCTGTTACGGGTTCAAGGGGTGCACTGTCCTGATTTGCCCCCGCTCATGCTGCGAGGCGCTCGACCCACCCGCGTAGCGCTGGCGCGTCCGTCAACCCGGCCTGCCGCGCCACCACCTTGCCCTCCCGGAAGGCCAGCAAAGCAGGAATTCCCTGGATGCCATAGCGCCTTGCAGCCTGGGGATTTTCGTCAACATTTACCTTGGCGAACCGAACGCGCGGCTCAATCGATTTCGTAGTCTGGGCGTAGACCGGCGCCATCGCACGACAAGGGCCGCACCAGGGAGCCCAGAAATCCACCACAATGGGAATGTCTGAATTCGCGACGTGCCTCTCCAATCGCTCGGAAGTTAGATCGATTGGAAGGCCCTGGAACAACTTAGCGTGGCAACGCCCACACTTTGCGGCCTCGGCCGGCCGATCGGTCGGCACGGCGTTGATACTGTCGCAGTTCGGGCATACGACCCGGCGTTTCTCCGTCATCTTTGGTCTCCTTGCACAAGACGTCTTGCCTTCACACTTGGTCAGAAAATGCGTTGTTTCCTCGGGCAGCTTTATTGGCATGTGCCGTGGACCGCACTTATATCGATGTCGTGGTGCCGGCGGACAACCACGGCACTTCGTCAACCAACGGAAAGGATCTAATTGAAGAGGTTTAGCTATGGACAGCCACACTGGTCAGTTGAATGTCCGGCCGAGCCGTATTGAGCAGCTCGAAGCCGATTTCGCCGCACTCGCACCGAAGCTACCCGACGGCGCCGAAAGGAAGGCGCTTTCGCTGCTCCACGGCATGGTTCAGGAGCTCTGGCGGGTCCAGACGTTAGGCAGCGGGAACCACTCCCGGTCGGGACCTACCATCGAGGACATTGTCGACCTCCATGAGCACGCACCCGCGATGGAAGGTGACGCGCTCAACACCCCGCTTGCCGTGGGAGAACAAGCGCCCGACTTCGCGCTCCCTGATGCAAATGGTCGGACCGTGCGCTTGTCTGATTATAGAGGGCGTCGCGTCGTTCTCGCCTTCTATCCGCTCGACTGGAGCCCAGGCTGCAGTCGCCAGCTTGATCTCTATCAGCACGAGCTCGATGAGTTCGGCAAACGTGGCGCCGACGTGGTCGGGATTTCCGTCGATAGCCTGTACAGCCACGGTGCCTGGGCGGCTGTGCGGGGCTTGACCTTCCCGCTGCTGGCCGACTTCAATCCGAAAGGGGATGTTGCCCGGCGTTATAAGGTCTGGCGCGAGGCTGACGGATTCTCTGAACGAGCCCTATACGTCATCGATGAGAATGGGGTCATTCGCCACTCTCAAGTGTCACCCAAACTCCAGCACGTGCCGGACATCTACGATCTGTTCGACGCGCTGGATCGGCTGGCGACCCCCAAGGCAGCTTGAGGAGGATGCACCATGTATGCGTCGACGTACTCTCCTGTTCTTAGGCGGCCACAGACCGCAGATGTAGCGGTTTACGGCAGCAGATGGTGCGGCATTACCATGATGGTGCGCCGGCATCTCGATCGCGCCGGGGTACCCTATCGATTCATCGACTGGGAGGCCCATCCAGAAGCACGAAGTCAGCTCGAATGGATCGCGGGTGGCCGGATCGGAAGCCCGACGGTCACGATCGGGGGCCAGGTCCTCGTCCAACCATCGTTGCGTGAACTGGATTGGGCCTTGAGCCGTGCCGGCTACCGTTGATCGGCGTTCTATCAAGCAGATCGGCAGCCGAGATCAAAGTCTCGGCTGCTCGGGCCGGGCGTTGCGCACATCGCAGTGGCGGTGCGTGAATCGAAACGAAGGCGGAGCCAGCGATCTGTCGCCATCGGCTCGAAACAGACGTTGCGGGCGCCACGGGGCGTCAAGGACGACGACCGCGCTGCTTCAGGTGCTCCCGCGCCTCGCGTTCCCGGATCTCCTGTGCGGTCTCAAGACAGGCGAGCAGTTCCACATAGCTGGGCGTGGCACCCAGCGAGCTAAGGCTGACGCAACGGGAGCGATCCCGCGCGTCGAACTTCGACCATGATGCCTTCAGGCTGTTGAGTGCCTCACGCTCGCGTTCGATGCATGGCTGCCGGTAGTCAGGTTCTTGAAGAAGCTCCGCGATCCCGCGACAGAAGCGCTCGGCGCTATAATTCGGTACGGGCCCTCCCGTCAGGACGACAAGCGACACGGCGGCTCCTTGGAGCACAGACAGCATGATACTTCACCAGCAGGTGGCGCGACGTCTGTCGAAACGCGCCGACGTGACTTCGTGTAAGATCTCGTACCCAACACGCAGGTAATTGTTCTCTTTGCACAGGATACGGTACCGACGCCTCATGTTGACGCAGACAGTTCTAAACATCGTTTTCATCTCGCATATGAGCGTTGCCACAGCATTTCCGTGGTTTGCTCTGCAGAGCGTTTTGCTTCGGAGGTCTTTCTTGAGCCCAGAGGCGATCTGGGGCAGGGCCGACCTGGGGGCGCAACGCAATGTCTTTCCGGACGTGGGATGAGCGACTCCGGCGGTGCCAGATCGCGCTGGTGATCCAGCAGAAATCTCTTCGCTCTCGACATCAGCCATCGGCCTTCTCCTTAGCCACCGATACCCGCGCCGGTCGGAGAAGACGTCCGCCGATAGTAAAACCGTCCTCCAAGACCTCCGTTACCGTTCCTGGCGGATGCGACTGATCGGCCGATTCCATAAGGGCTTCATGAATGGTTGGATCGAAACGCGTCCCGAGAGCCGAAATCTTTTTGATTCCAAAGCGCTCGAGCGTTTGGAGAAAGAGCCGTAACGTAGAGGCCACGCCCTCCGTCAACGCATCGCCGGGCTGGCTTGGTGTGGCCGTCTTAGCATCGATTACGCGTTGGAGATTGTCGACGACAGGCAGCAGCTCTCGCGCAAACTCGGCGACCGCAAACTTGCGCGTCTCCTCAGCCTCTCGGTCAGCGCGTCGCCGAACGTTTTCAGCTTCTGCTAGTGCTCGCAGCAATCGATCTCGAAGTGCGGCGTTCTCAGCTAGCAACGTTGCAGCGTCTATAGCGTCAGTGGCGACAAGCTCATCTTCCTTGCTATGTGGCGATGACATGCTACCTCCCGATGCACCTCTCTTGGACCTGCGCGGCGGTCCCATCCTCTGCCGGCCGCCGCTCCGGTAGTTTGGCCGTGACGAAAGGGCGCCGCCCTGACGACCGTCAATTCTCACACGCCTGCGTGCTTCTGGGGGATCCCCGTTACAAAGAGCAATGTCCCTCCGGACCGGGGGGCGGAGACCCGATCATGTTGGACTGCCTTCCTGCTTGTCGACTTCATCTTTCCGATCCTGATCGCGAACAAGCCAATACACGGAACCAAGCGCGACGATCGCTGCAGCCAGAGAAAACACGTGGGCCGCCGTGGTCGCGGAAATATCGATTATGATAAACTTCCGAATGACGGCCAGCATCGCGATCAGGACTACGGTACGGACCTGGACCACGCCCTGCTGGCGTCGGACCATTATTAAGATCGAGTGTTTGAACTCCAGCGCGATGATAACCGTCAGAATCATTCCGAAGACGGTTTGGAAAACGGTGGGATCGGTCGGATCAAAACTCGATAAAATGAGGCTGAACAGCACTTTCGCCGCGAGATGCCAAACTGCCGAAGCGATCACGACAATGATCAACCCGGTCAGGATCAAGACGACGACTTGCTCGAATCTCTCGTAGGTGCTCGCTAAGCGCCATCCCGCGGTATTTATATCGAACCTTTCAAGCAGTTTCATAGCTTATCCCGTGCCATAGGTTTGATGTAGATCAGGCGTTCAATCGGAAGCCTCGCGACGCGGCTCGTTCCTTATTGATCGCTCTGGCCCCTTAAGCTGAATCGGGCGCTGGCTGCGCATCTCTGAAAGGATGCGGTGCTGCAGATCAGCCTGCTGTATCCCAATTGCTCCGCATAATTCGCGCAACGTCTTTCGCAACCCATGCATCTGGTCGATCAGGTCAAGTATGATCGCGACGCCTTCTTCATTTACGCCAAGGTCGCCCCGAAGGTCCTGTATCAGCTGAGCACGCGAAACATCGATCTCAGAGAAAGCCGGTCCTGTCCCCGTCCGTCGGGGGCGCAACCATCCTTCTGCGACCCACGCTTCGACTACGTCCTGACTAAGTTGCACCCGCACCAGAAACTCATTGAACTCCAGCATTCATCCTCCCATCCCGTTTCGCGGGTCCTGGGCCTTGCCGACGGCCCATCCCCGCACGAACTGCTCGAGCTCTGCGTCCGGCTTGTCGGGCAGTACGACTTTGAGTTTGACATATTCGTCGCCGCGCGAGCCGTCGTGGCGCGAAACGCCCTTCCCGCGTAAGCGCAAGATGGTGCCCGTATTGGAGCCCTTCGGGACGCTCATTGTCACGGCTCCAGTAGCGGTCGGGACCGAGATTTTTCCGCCTAGCACGGCCTCGGTTAGCGAAATCGGGAGCTCCAAGTGGATGTCGTCTCCGTGTCGCGTGAAGAAGGGATGGGGCTTGACGAGGATCTCGATGAAGGCGTCGCCGGGCGGCCCCCCGCCGACACCAGGGTTCCCTTTGCCCGCGAGCCTTAGCATTTGACCTTCCCGGGCGCCTGGCGGAACGCTCACATCGATAGTTGAGCCATCTGCTAGAGTGACACGGCGGACCGTTCCGTTGACCGCTTCAAGGAATTCCACTGGAAGGCGATAGCGCGCGTCCTCGCCACGCATTTTCAGGTTAAACCGTCCACCCCGACCGAAGATGGTGGAGAAAACGTCGCTATCGTCGCTGAAATCGGAGAAGCCCTCCGCCGTCGCGTAAGGATGGTCCCCGGCGGCCGCCCCCGCATAATCGCGATAGTAGCGCTGCCGCGGACGTTCCTGGCCGGAGGCATCGATCTCGCCGCGATCGAAACGCGCACGCTTCTCGGGATCACTCAGGAGGTCGTAGGCAGCAGATGCTGCCTTGAACTGCTCCTCGGCCTGCTTGTTGCCGGGATTGAGATCCGGATGAAGCTTCTTCGCGAGCTTGCGATAAGCCTTTTGGATCTCGTCCTGGCTGGCGTTCTTCCCGACACCCAGCACTCTGTACGGATCTTCGTTCAATCCAACACTCCATGAAGCGTCAGTCAGGTCTGAATATCGCCTTAGGATATAAGTGGCCTAGCGATTAACGCGAGACCGGTCCCCGACCAGGTGATGTGGCGATGGCTGCTTCCGAAGATCCCGCCTCGCCGATTCACACGGCCGAGGCAATGACGGTCGTCAGTTCATCGCGGAATTAAACGCGGCACAATATTGAAAGCACACCCCGCTTTCGGAGAATGCTCGGGAATTCAGAGGGAGAGCTGTCTACTCGGACTTGCGCATCCCAGCGACATCATCGTCGCTATGGATCGCAGCCCCTGCATTGCGCCGAAGAATTCCAGGTCATGCTTTGGGATCCGGGGCGCCGAGCCGTGCCCGTTGCACACCGGCGCTCGTGTCGTGACTTTAGCGTTCTTGGCAAGGGTTGCCGCTGAAAACAGGAGATCTTGAATGGCCGTGCATCAACTTTCGAAAAGCGAATGGCAGTCGTACTGCAATCGCGTGTCAAAGGGATTGGAGGGAAAGCGTGCGCAGATCGAGGTCGCCGCATTGACGCTCGGTGACCAGATCGCGACAAAATGGGTGCCAATCTTTGGTATTACCTACGACCCTAAAGACGACATTCTCGAAGTCGCCGTCGAGGGCCTCGATCACCTCATCCGTAAGCCGCGCAGTGTGACCGTTGACGAGGGGCCGACCGGCCTTACAAGCGTGGAGGTCGTTGACGACGAGGGGCAAAAGCAAATCGTCAAACTCACGGAACCGCTTATGCTACCGCCGCCGGCGCGGTGATGTAAGGTGGGAGTGGACGCCGACATTTGATCTCCGGCGCGGTCACCGACCGCGCCGTGCTCGAGGGCACCGTCCGATGAGAATGCCGCGCCGCCGCTGGCCGCGTGGCGACGACGCGGAGAAGCGTCAAATGTCATTGCCCGACTTGGCGAACGGCTGTGGAATAGGGGATCGGCATCCACGCATAGCCAGCCCCGGAATGGACCATATGCCCTAGTCCGGGGAAGGAGATGTGCGGGCCTGCAATTAATTCGTGCGTGCTGGCGAGCTCACCCAGGGTAGCCGCTCTGGTCTTCGCCGCCAGTTTCTCGTCCGCGTCGAAGTCGATAGTGATATCGGGTCGGCGCAGCTGGATCTCGGCCACGTGGATGATGTCACCAATCACCCGCATACGCTGCCCGCGGCTCTCGATCTCATAGAAGCTATGGCCCGGGGTATGACCGGGCGCGGCTATGGCGCGGATGCCCGGAAACAAAGTAGTCGGCGCGGTGAAGGTCCGGAGGCGGCCAGCTGCCTGATACGGAGTCAGCGCCGCACGGCCCTCCTCAAACATTTTCTGATGGCTTGCCTTTGCGCGGGCCTTTGCAGCATCGCTCAGCCAGTAGTCGAGTTCGCTCTTCGCCAGATAGATGTCGGCATTTGGGAAGACCCGGCGACCATCCAGCGTGAGGCCCCCTGAATGATCTCCATGGACATGCGTGAGCAGAACGGCGTCGATCACCTCCGGCCCGTAGCCGGCCGCCCTCAGCGTCGCGGGGAGGCGGCCGCAGCAGTCGCCGAAGAGACGCCCCGCGCCCGCTTCGATCAAGATGCGACGGTCGCCGGTATCGATCAGATAGCTGTTGATCGAGGTCTCGCGATCAATCGGCTCGCCGGCTCGCCGGAACATCTCTGACAGCTTGGCCCGATCTGCGCCATGCAGTAGGTCGCCGAACGGCACCGCGGTGGTGCCATCGTTGAGAACCGTAACTTTGAAATCGCCGAGCATCACTCGGTAGAACGCGGGTGCCTGCGTGACCGACTGCTCCTCTATGGCGACAGGCCGTTCCTGGGCTGGAGCGGCTAGGGGCAGCAGGGAAGCCGCGACAGCTGCCATCAAGATCGAAAGTAACTTCATCTCGCATCTCCTTTTATCGTCAGACGCCGAACCCAAGTGGCGCGGCATCTTGCGCGCGAAGACATGTGGCCATACCTCCTTCCGAAGAAGTACGTACCTAGAGGTAAGTATGGAAAAAATCTCTGCTTTCCGTGAACTCCGCTGCGATGTGTTCCTTGCCGATTGTCCGGCAAGGAAGGTGCTTACTTTGCTAGCGGAAAAATGGACGCTGCTGGTCGTGCACGCGCTCAGCGAACGCACCTACCGCACCGCAGAACTGCGCCGGCGCATCGGCGGTATTTCAGAAAAGATGCTCGTTCAGGCGCTACGCCGTCTCCAGCAGTACGGCCTGGTAGAGCGCACCAGCTACTCGGAGGTGCCCCCTCGGGTTGAATATTCGCTCACGCCTTTAGGTTTCTCGCTGAGCAGCGTCATCCGTGAACTCGATCGGTGGGTCGAGACGCATGCCTTCGAGATCGAAGACCGGGTGGACTGCGTAGCTTCATCCGAGTGATCGGCGCCCCGGTACCGCTCGTCGAAACCGCCGCTTGCGCGCTCTCGGACATTTTCAGCACCCGATGCGAAAGGCTCGAGAGCAAGGACCACGATGCATCGGCCAGGCCTGGGAATGCTCCGGTCCTCGGCCATCACGCGCGCCGCATCGGTGACACGATCTCGTAATTTCGGGGTTGACGCGCGCGGAGTCCAGTCAATCCGAGTTCGCGCCGCGGTCGTCCCTTTTTGTGCCTACCAGGACAGCGTGACCCTCAAGCCAAAGCTCGGAAACCCGGCGGGAGGGTAGCCCGAGGCTGGATGCGACCTCCCCGACTGTGAAGCGATGAACATGACGGAAGATCAGCACTTGCCTCGCAAGCGGCGAAAGCCCTGACACGGCGCGATCGAACAGTTCTGGTTCTTCCACTCCGGCGGTGGCGTCGACGGCTACGATATCCTCCCATCGTAACGTCTCGTCCGGCTGATACCACTCCCAGAATGACTCGTCATCGTCGTAGATCGGCTCTGCGGGAGCCGGCGCTTCGAGCGAGACGGAGACCAAGTCGCGCCGTAGGAGCTCCTGCTTAACGATGCGCGTCAGAACGCGGAATTGGAGACCGAGCAGCCAGGGCCGAATATCGAGCGAATGCGGCCGACGACTGCGATCGCGCCACGCGCGAAGAAGCGTTTCGCCCACCAACTCCTCGGCGGAGATCTCGTCTTGCCTAATGTCGCCGATTGCAAAATGATACCGAAGATCGCGCCGCGCGGCAGCGAGCAGTTCCTCAAGGTGCGGATTAAGTAGTTGCTGAAAAGCGTCCCGATCACCGTGCAGGCTTGCTTGCCACAGGGACACAGCGGACGCTGCACATTCTTCCGAGGTGTCGCGAATTGAACCTGAAGCAGGGGTGATATCGTTGGCGGAAGACATCTCGCTCTTACCCTACGCTGGTGTCCTGTATCTCCATGTTGGTCCCGATTATGGGCCCACGAAAACGTAGTTTCCGCTGGCTAGCGTTCAAGTGCCTCTTGTTTGTAGCTGCCGTTAGGATCCAGACAGGCCGGCTGAAGGGCAGGCTGTGCGAAACTCAGCGACGTCCCACCGATCGCAGAAGACTGTCTTGCTCGCGTCCAGACGGCCGTGACGATCCTCACTTTTCCGTCCTGTCGGCGAGCGGCGAGATCACCAGTCGATCCAACAGAACTGCGACATCCGGCGGATCGCGATCCGGCTCCTCTCTCAGCCACCAATCAAGCAGTTCAATCGTGCCTGTCACCGCGATCCGCAGTGCCAGACGACGGGGCAGCCACGATTGCGAAAAATCGGGCAGGATCGCGACACGTTCGATTACTTGACGAGCCAATTCTGCGCGCAGCGTCGCGCCGGCCCCAGACAGCAAGGCGCGGAACACTGTCCGCCGCGCTTGTACCGCGTGGATCAGCACCGATGCTGCACCCCCGCTGTCGGCCGCCAGCAGGGCAGGCATCATGCCTTGCGCAAGCTCGTCGGTCAGCACGGCCACGGTGTCGACCAGCAGCGCGCGCATGTCGACGTAATGCCGGAAGAAGGTCGCGTAGCCGACCTTCGCCTGCTTTGCGATCATCGCGCCGGTAATGTCTTCGAGCGGCATCCGCTCCAACAGGGCAAGCAATGCCTGTCGCATCGCCGCCCGGGACCGCGCCACACGGGCGTCTTCGCGCTTCTCGCCGGTTGATCCTGGCATGCGCACTCCTTATTTATGAGTAGTGACTTATCATAAATGGAGATGCGCCATGTCAAGCGGCACACTGCAAGACGAGCATGCTCCGCCGCTGATGGTGCGGAATATGCGCGGGCTTGCGACGATCGTTGAGGAGGCGCGGTGATGCTGGGCGCGATCAAGAAATTTATGCGCCCGCCTGCTGGGATGGACTTTGATTTCCGTCGCCCATCGGGCGAGCCGGCGCTTGCGCCGGCAGATGGTGTATCCTGGCGCGTGTTCGCTAACCCCATTGCGCTGTATGTCGGCGGTGTCGCCGCAGTGCTTCTCGAACTGGCCGAGCCGTCCGTGCGGTCAGGCGTCTGGGACCACAGCGGCTTTCGGCGCGATCCCGGCTTGCGGCTGCACCGGACTGGCTTCGCCGCGATGGTGACGGTCTATGGCCCCCGCTCGGCGGCGCAGGAGATGATCGCGCATGTCGTTCGGCTGCACGACAAGGTTCGAGGCACGACCCCGGGCGGCGTGGCCTACCGCGCCAACGATCCCCGCTTGCTCGACTGGGTCCAGGCAACTGCGACGTTCGGGTTTACCGAGGCCTATCACCGCTATGTTCGGGCGCTGTCGCCCAGCGAGAAGTCCGCCGCCTTCAGCGAGGCTGAGCCCGCCGCGAAGCTCTATGGCGCAACCGGCGCGCCGAGATCGTGGGCCGAGTGGGAAGCCCTGCTCGCGACTACGGCGCCGGGGCTCGAGGGATCGGACAACCTTGCCGAGTTCATTACTATCATGGGCAACGCGCCCATCCTGCCCGCGCCGCTGCGCTGGCTTCAGCGCCTCCTGGTCCGCGCGGCCATCGACATGACGCCCGAACCAGTAAGGTCATTGCCGCAGTTGAGAGGACACGGGATGCGTTTCGGAGACGCGATGTTCGTGCGAACGCTGGCGCGAGCTGCGGCCCTTGTTCCGCTTGGCGACATGCCGCCCGCCCAGGCTGCTCGACGCGTGACGGCAGCGCGTTCAGACTGACAGGAGTCGGCGATGCAAGGCCGCGGCGCCCGCTGAGCCCGGTCTGATGCTGTCCCGCTCAACCGATCCCGCGAACTACGTCTTTGAAGGCGAGCAGCCGCAAGGCGTTGAATACGACCACAAGCGTCGATCCTTCATGCGCCAGCACTGCCGGCCCAATGCCGAGACCGAATATAGTCGCGGGCAGCAACACGGCGACGACGCCCAAGCTCATATAGAGGTTCTGGCGAATGATCCGGCTCGTCTGCCGGCTGAGGCCGACCGCGAAGGGGAGATGCGCCAGGTCGTCGGCCATCAGCGCCACGTCGGCCGTCTCGAGCGCGACATCCGAGCCGGCGGCGCCCATGGCGATGCCAACGGTCGCATTTGCCATCGCCGGCGCATCGTTGACGCCGTCGCCGACCATCGCGACCTTGTCCTCGGCCTTCAACTTCCTGATGGCCGTCACCTTGTCCTCAGGCATGAGGTCACCCCACGCCTCGTCCAGTCCAACCTCCCTCGCAATCGCATCGGCAACACGCTGATTGTCACCGGAGATCATGACCATGCGCGTGATGCCAAGGTTGCGCAGACGGGCAAGCGTCGCGCTTGCCGCCGGACGCGGCGTGTCCATCACCCCGATCACACCGAGATATCGGGCTCCCTTCCTGATCACCATCGTCGTCCGGCCTGCCTCCTCCAGGCGCGTGGCGTCATCGCGCAGCGCCTGCGGCATTGGCTCGCCTTCGGCTTCGCCGAACAGCTTCGGGCTGCCGATGTGGACCAGTTCGCCCTCCACGGTCGCCTGGACGCCGCGCCCGGTGATGCTGCGTAGGTCGGTGGCGGTGGGGATCGCGGTATCGGCAAGCCGCTCTCGCCCTCCGGCTGCGATCGCCGTTGCGAGCGGGTGGTCGCTCATGCTCTCGACCGCGACCGAAATGCGCAACAGCTCCTTTTCGTCAGCGCCGTCGGCTGGAACGATATCGCTGATGGTTGGCTTTCCCTCCGTCAGCGTACCCGTCTTGTCGAAGGCGATGGCGCGCAGCGTGCCGAGGTTTTCGAGCGGTCCCCCGCCCTTGACGAGCACGCCGCCCCGTGCGGCACGCGCGATGCCCGACAGCACGGCGCTCGGCGTGGCGATGGCGAGCGCGCAGGGACTGGCCGCCACCAGCACCGCCATCGCACGATAGAAGCTGTCGCGGAACGGTTCGTCGATCACCACCCAGGCGAACAGGAGCAGCACGACGAGCCCCAACACGGCGGGTACGAAGATCCGCTCGAAGCGATCGGTGAAGCGCTGCGTCGGCGACTTCTGTGCCTCGGCCTCGCCGACCATTTGAACGACCTTGGCGAGCGTGGTGTCCTTGGACAGACGCGTCACCTGCACCTCGATCGCCCCCGCGCCGTTGATCGTGCCCGCGTAGATGCGATGCGCAGCGGCGACCTTGTCGGGCTGGCTCGCCGCGGCCTGCGGATCGTCGACAGGCCGCTTATCCACTGGGATGCTTTCGCCGGTGACGGGAGCTTGGTTGACGCTCGATTCGCCGACCAGCACGAACCCGTCGGCGGGCAGGCGCTCGTTCGGCTTGACGATCGCGACGTCGCCGACCGCAAGCTGCTCGACCGGGATTTCGACGGTTTGACCGTCGCGCCGCACGAGCGCGGTCTGGGGGGCCAGCTCGGCGAGCGCTTCGATCGCCCGCTTGGCCCGTCCCATCGCATAATGCTCGAGCGAATGGCCCATGCTGAACAGAAACAGGAGCAGCGCGCCCTCGGCCCAGGCGCCCAGCGCCGCAGCCCCGCCGGCCGCGACCAGCATGAGCGTGTCGATCTCGAAGCGCTTCAGGCGCAGATTGTCGATCGCCTCGCGCAGCGTGAAGTAGCCGCCGCATCCATAGGCGGCGACATAGAGGGCGAGCGGCAGCCAGTCCGGACGATCAGCGATCAGCTTGTCTATTGCAAAGCCGACCGCAAGGAACAGGCCGCAGGCGAGCGCAAAGATAATCTCCGTGTTTGCGCCGAAGATGCCACCGTGCTCATGAGCGTGGCCCTCCTCGTGGTCGCCATGCTCTCCTGGTCCGTGATCATGTCCGGCGTGGTCGGCCTCAGGCGGGTTCGGACGTGCATCCTTCCTGTCAAGGGCTGCCCGAATGGCGGCCTCATCGGCCTCCTCCCGATCATACTCGATGCGCGCCAAGCCTCCTGCGCTCACATCGGCTTCAAGGACACCGGGAATTGAGAGCAGGCGGTCGCCGAGCGTGCGCGCGCGCCGTTGATGGACCGGGCCACCAAGGTCGAGGACCGCATGGCCATATCGCGCGCCGATCTGAGCCCCGGCGCCGGTTGCGAGCTCCCTTATCCTGGCCAGTGACAGGCGGTCGGGGTCATAATGGATACAGAGTTGTGGCGACTGATCATCGATTGCCGGCAAGATATGCGCGTCATCGACGCCGTCGCGGCCGCGAAGTCGCTCCAACAGCCGTGAGACGCAGGCATCCGCCGCGTCCGGAATACCGGGCAGGATGACCGACAGGTCGAGTTTCATTTTGTCAGTCATCAACGTTTTCCTCAGTTCGACGCTCGTCCGATCAGCATTTCACAAAACATTGCGAAAGCGCCGTTCCGATGGAAGTGGTGTGGTGTCACTCCTCGTAAGCAGGGTCGCAACGCTGCCGCAGGCTCTAGACGCGTGGAAGCGACGATAAACAAACAGTGATTGCTAGGATACGGGGCGCATTATTCTAGAAGCTCGCGACACATCACAGCGTTGTCGAGGTCATATTAGGTGAAACCCAAAGCCCTATATGGGCAATTTTCACCGAATGGAGGGATGACCTCGGCCCGCCCCTTGCCCTCGATCCATCCGATTATGCGCGGGGAGCCTAGGCTGTGCGAAACCCCTGCCGTCTTAGGATTTCCGGGTCAGGCTTCCTCTTCGATGGCGATCTGCGCGATTTGGCGCGCCCCGCTGTTGAGGTGCGAAGCGATTAGATGGCCCACCGCCACCGCGCCGATGCAAAGGACGACGGACGCCACGACGTTTACTGCCGCTCGCATCATGCCGCCCGATCGCATGAGGTCGAGCGTCTGCAAGCTGAAGGAGGAGAATGTTGTGTAACCGCCGCAAAGGCCAATCATCACGAATAGGCGCAGGCTTTCGGAGAGTGGGTAGCGGCCGCTAGCCAGCGTCAGCGTGCCGAAAAACCCGATAACCAGCGAACCGCTGACGTTGATGAAGATGGTACCCCAAGGCAGTTGGCTGCTGACGGGAAGCGCCAAAACCGACACGACATACCGCGCGAGCGTTCCGATAGCGCCGCCGATCATGATCAGAAGACAGTTTGTGAAAGACATGCTCGATCCTCTCTGAGGCGAGCAACTGGCTCGCCTTAGCGGCAGGATCCAGACGGACTCCTACCGCGGTTTCCGCGGTAGGAGTCATCAGCCCTCACGGGCGGTTTCGGGAGAACTCCATTCCCATCGAACTCAATCTGCCCGGAGATTTGGGCGAACACAAGTGCTGGGATGGCAAGAGGAGTTGAGCGCGCATGACTGCGCAACTCTCATCCCGATCGCCGGCGACGCGCAAGCAGCAGCCCTCAGCGGATCATGTATCCGGCCGAAGTTCGATGGCATTCTTCGCCAAGTCGAACATATGGTCCGCCGCGGGTCTCCATGGGTCCCGCAAAGCCAATGCCTGGTTGAGATCGACAAAGGGACGCATCCGCGCCTCATATCGATCGAAGGCGCACGCATAATCGCCAGAGGCATGGGCAAGCTCGGCAGCAAGAACAAGGGATACATCGACTACCCGGCGAGCGAAGTCGCCGCGATCGCGTGATCGAGGCGGTGGCGGATCGGCGCCACTGATGAGGCCGGCCGACCGCGATCATCGAGGGCTCGAAAGCGATCGCGATCGTCGGCTTGGCGATGCGTGCGGCACCAGCAGCACCAGCTTGAAGTCCTGACGTTCCGTTGGGCTGAAGCTGTGCTGATCGAAGCTGAGCCGCCCGCGCTTTGGATGATCGAAGGTGCGCATGCCGCCGATCCGATGCTGAACGTCCTGATCATTCCACAGCCGCGCAAAGAGCGGACTCTCCTCCCTGAGCCCGTCGATGAACTGCTTGACTCGGGGATCGCGAAAAGTGTGGCCAAAATCGGCGCGAAATTCCGCCAGAAGCCGGCGCGCGCGATCCTGCAATTGCGGAATCAGCGAGCGGGCTTTGTCCTCAATGAAGACGAAGCGCAGCAGGTTGCGCTGATGGTCACCATCGAGCCAGCCGCAGAACAGGCTGGCGGCGGCCTTGTTCCAGCAACAGGCGTTCCACAGGCGATCGAGACCATAGGCCGGATGCGCGAAGGTCTGGACCGCAGCGACCAGCGACGCCGGCGCCGCCTCGGCGAGACCGGCAGAATCATCGGGATCAAGCCGGTCGGCGAGCTCGAACAGATAGGCGCGCTCCGCCCGCGTCAGCGACAAGGCCTCGGCCAACCGCCCCAGCGTCTCGGGCGAGGCCTGTACCGGACGTCCCTGCTCGATCCAGGCGCACCAAGTGATGCTGATGCCTGCGAGAGCTGCAAGCTCCTCGCGCCGCAAGCCCGGTGTCCGGCGGCGGCCGGCCGCAACGGCAGGTCTGACGCGCTCACGATGGGCGCGTACGAAATCGCCGAGAAGGCGGCGTTGGTCGGATCCGAGCATGGCGGGAATGATAATAGGATAAAGCTCTATATTGTAACAGTTTTAAAGCGTTGGCATCCTGAGGGGCAATCGTCGCAGGAAACGTCCATGGCAAACCATCATGACAGCGTCGTCGAGGCCCAGTTCGGGCCACGCGCTAAGGCCTATGTCGAGAGCGCCGTGCATGCGCAGGGCGCAGACCTCGAGGCGCTCGAAGCCATTGTGGCCAAGCGTCGGTCGGACCATGCCCTCGATCTCGGCACGGGTGGCGGCCATGTCTCCTATCTGATGGCGCGCCACGCGGCGCGGGTCACCGCCGCGGACCTCTCGGGCGAGATGCTGGCGGCCGTGACGGCCACGTCGCGCGAGAAGGGGCTTTCCAACATCGAGACCGTCGAGGCGCCGGCTGAGCGCCTGCCCTTTCCGGATGCCACGTTCGACTTCCTGGCCTGCCGCTACTCGGCACATCACTGGCAGGATTTCGACGGCGGCCTGCGGCAGGCTCGCCGCGTGCTGAAGCCCGGCGCGCCGGGCGTCTTCATCGACGCCTGCTCGCCCGGGCCGGCGCTCTTCGATACCCATCTGCAGGCCGTCGAATTGCTGCGCGACACCTCGCATGTGCGCGACTACAGCGTGAGCGAATGGATGGCGGCGCTGCATCGCGTCGGTTTCGCCGTTACTTCGTCCCGAAGCTGGCAATTGCGGATGGACTTCCCGGTCTGGACGGCGCGGATGCGGACACCTGCCGACAACGTCAAGGCAATCCGGGCGCTTCAAGCGGCGGCATCCGCCGAGACGCGAGCGCATTTTGCGATCGAGCCGGACGGCTCGTTCCTGCTCGACATCACGCTGATCGAAGCCGCGGCAGCCTGACGATCATGACCGCATCCGCCGCCAAATTCGACGCCACGCGCGCCGGCGAATATGCTGAGCAGAGCCGCATCGCGCTCGCCGGCTACGACGCCTGCCATGAGCTTGCCGCCTGTCTCCTGTCGGCGGATCTCGGCGAGAGCCTGGACCGACGGATCCTGGTCGTCGGCGCGGGCGGAACGGCGCAGGAGATCCTCGTCGCCGGCAAGCTTCGGCCGAGCTGGCGCTTCCTTGCGGTCGATCCCTCCCCGCCGATGCTGGCCGGGGCCATTGCATCCGTCGAGGCCGCCGGTCTTAGCCATCTGACGACCTGGCACTCCGGCTATGTCGACGAACTGCCGGTAAACAACCGCTTCGATGCTGTGACCGTTATCGGCGTTCTCCATCATCTTCGCGGACGCGAGGCGAAGCTTGCTCTGCTGCGCGCGGTCGCGGCGCGGCTTCACCCCGGCGGTATGCTCATTCTCGCCTGCAATCGCGGCGCCTATGCCGAAAACCTGCTCTTCCTGAAGGCCTGGGGCGAGCGGTGGCGGATGGCGGGCGCTTCACCGGAAGAGGTCGAGGTGAAGCGCGGCAAGATTCTGCAAGGCGCTGATCCGCCCGGGTCGGATGCTGCGGTCGAAAGCCTTCTCGCGGAGACCGGCTTCGAGCAGCCGCGTCTCTTCTTCTCGAGCCTGTTCTGGGGCTCCTGGATCGCGAGGCGTAGCGCATGAGCGAACGAGACGAGCCAGAAGCTGTGGCGCCTATACGGCACCACGTGGTGATGACGCGAGCCGCCATGATGGCTTTCGCCGAGGGCTGGATCGCCGCATGGAACGGACGCGACGTTGAAGCGGTACTGAGTCATTTCCGCGACGATGCCGTCTTCGTCAGTCCGGTCGCAGCCAAATATGTCGGCTCGTCTCGCATTGAGGGGAAAACCGCCCTCGCCGCCTATTGGCGTTCGGCACTTGACAAGCTGACCACGCTTGCGTTCACACTCGACCGCGCGACATGGGATCCTGTCCGACGAGAGCTCAACGTGATCTACGAGGCCGATCTGAACGGACAGCGTCGCCGGCCCTGCGAACTCATGATCTTCGACGAGCTCGGCGAGCAGATCCAGGGCGAGGCTTTCTACGGGGCGGAGCTTCCATAGTCTCCCGTCTCATCTCGTCCGGCACCCCCACCAGCAGCCGGCTTCTCGACCGGCTTCGAGCGCGAGCAGCCAGCCGGATCGAGGACCGGCACATCTTTGCGATCGTCTCGCGGCTCAGTCCGAACAATCCCGTGTTTTGGCCCGAGCTGAACGTCTCGCAGGTCTCGTCGCCAATTTTGGACCTTGCCGCGGCGCCAGGCGCGAGAACACCATAGGCCCGGTGACGTTCGACGTTTCTGGACAACTACGTCATCCGCTGCGGTTTCGTCGACTGAGCCTGGGCCCCCTCGCTGGCTTCGATCTCACGAATGATTTGCTCTTGTTCGGCACGCAGCTGCGCGAGCGCATCGGTCTGAAGCAGCGTCGGCGACAGGCGGTCGGCCGGATGTTGCGCGAGCGATGCTGCTGCCTCGCGCGCCGCCGCCGCTTCCCGTGTCTCCTGCGCTGCTGACTTCTGCGCGCCGGCGACGATCGCCCGCTCGGCGCGGAGCTCGCGCTGGGTCGTCGGGTCGATGCCGACCGTGGCTTCCTCCCGACGCTCAGCGGCAATCGCGCGATCTGCCAATCTCGCGGCCGCAGCGGCCTCACGCTCTTCACGCTGCTGAATTCCGCTCGCCCGCTCGATGAGCCTGTCGGCATTGGCACCGGCGATCGCCTCGACTTCGGCGCGCGTCATCTGCTGGATGCCGTGTTCTGAAGCTCGCTGCAGGTCGACGCGGTTTGCGAGCGTCTCGAGATATCGCGATGAGGCCTCGCGAAATTGCTGTTTCGTCTCGCCGTCCAGCAGGTCGCTCGTTCGCGACACCGCGTCGTTCATGAGGCGCAGATCCTTTGCCATCTGCTCCGATGTCACTGCCATGGTCGAGTTCTCCTTCGTCAGCTGCTCCACGCGTTTCCCGATCGTCTGCACGATAGACCCGACCGTCTGGGCCATGAGCAGGCGCTCGAGCATGTCCTTTGCTTGCGGGTTCGCCGGCTGCTCGGCCGCAACCGTCCGCCAGGCCTGAACGCCCTCGTTCACGAGCTTCAGGTCCTGCGCCGTCACGGGCAGGCGAATTGGATTTGTCCGCGCGACCGCGATCCGCTGCCGGGCATTGTCGATGAGCCGCCGATTGGCTGGATCCGCGGCATAGGCGCGATCGCGTGCCTCGCGTGTCGGCCGCGGACGATCCGCCGCCTCGACGATCGCCTTGTCCTTCGGGCCGTAGCTTTGCGACGACGCGCGCTCGCGTGCGGATGTCGCGACGATCTTGAGACCTTCCGCCTGCGCATGCTGGGCATAGAACTGGCGCCACTCGCTGAAGGTCTCTCGACCCGGATGCAGCTTCTGCCCGGACTCGCTTTTGACGGCGACGACGGCGTGGACGTGGACATGGCCGTCGGCCTCCTTGTCGGTGTGGACGCCGAACATGAACTTGTGATCGGCAAAACGATCGTGCAGGAACGCGCGGGCAGACCGCCTCAGTGCGTCAACGTCCGTCCCGGCCTTCGCCGACACGATCAGATGCATGGTATCGCGCGAGGATTGCGAGCGTAGCGTCGGTCCCCATTCTCGCGCCGCGGTCCTAGTCTCGGCGACATTGGTGATCGCCCGGCCACGATCGTCGATCGCGGGCCCCTTCTCGATCAGCTTGTTCAGCCGATAGGTCACGCCGTCGCGGCCATGGCTCGTGGCGCCCGGAGCGATGGCGATTGCGTCCGGCGCCAGGCCGGTAGCCGCCACGATACGCTCCTTTGCACGCGCCTCGGATGCGAGATCGAGCCGCTTCTGGGTGAAGCCCCTGCCCTCTTCTCCGACGCGCTCTCCCCGAACCCGGAAGCGCTCCTTGCCCGCTCCAGCCATTGCGGTGACGATGCGCGCTTCGAGCTCGCCCTTCTGCGCGACGTCGAGGCGATAAGCATACCGGTGGCCTTCGAATCCCGCCGCGATCGCCTTCTCGTAGGTTTCCCTGCCCTCGGGCGTGTCGGCGACACCGTTCAGGGACAAGCGCACGGCGCCGACGTCGTGGCTCTCGGCGCGCTTGGCGAAGTTGCTCGACCAGGCCTTGATCTCGTCGGCGACGGCTTCGCGATCGGCGAGGATCCGCCCATCATACGTTTCGAGCGCGACATCCTCGCGCTGCACATATTGGCCGGTCGCCGTCGCGCGGGCAACGCCACGGGCATAGGACACCACCTTGATCACAGCGGGCTGGTAGCCGGCCGCCAGCTGACGAGCCCGGCCGACCGCCTCGCCCTGCCCCGCCGCGCGCGCGCCTCCTCCGCCAGGACCGCCGCCTCCTGCGACCTGATCGGGTTTCGAGCCCGACGGTGCAGACGCCCCTCCTCCTCCTCCGCCGCCGCCTGCCGCGGTCGGCAGGAACCGCGTCCGCTCTTCATCCCGGCCGCCGGTGATCGTCGTCCCGCGGATGATCTCCTGCGCGGTCGGCGCCTTGGGAAGCGGCGCCACGCGACCGCGACGGGCGCGCACCTCGTCATCGAGACCGGGGGATCGCCGGCGCCGCGTCTCGCCGGCATCAATGACCGCGCGACGCGCGGCCTCGACCTGCTCGACCCACCAGGCGATCTGCGCATCCCGGTTCATCGCGGCTCCTGACCAAAGAGCTCGGCCGGCAACGTCAGCCTGACCTCACGCCGCAGCTTGGACCCATAGGCGACGGTCATTTCGGTGAGCTCGTCGTTGATCGCCGAGACGATCTCGTGCAGGCCACGCCAGACCGGCTCGGTGTCCTCGATGCGCACCGCCTGACCGCGGTGGATGGCGCGCAGGACCTGCGAGAGGTTTCGGCCGACCATGCGGACCTGGCTCGCGAGCTGGACGACGGCGCGCGTATTCTCGGCCGACAGGGCAGGACCCGCCTGCACCGATGCGCGGATCAACCGGCGCACGACCTCGGCCTTGGGCAATCCGAACAGCGCGACGGCTTCCTGGAGCCGCTGCTCATCGAGCTCCGACAGTTCGGTCCGGAGCCTTGGCTTGCGTCGTGGTGTCTTCGCGGAGCGGGCCATCGGCGCTCCCCCTTCCCTTCCCGTCTCGAGGCTCGCCGTCAGGCCGGAGCCAAGGCGTGGGCATCGCTCCGATGACCACGAAGGCGCGCCAGCGCCCTTCGGCTGCGTCCAGCAGCCGCCCCCCGGTTTGGCCCACAAACCGGTATCTTGTCAACCAATATCTATTAAACCGTATGTAAGACTTCGCGCATGAAGAGCGCTCGCGTCTGGACAGCCGTCCCTTGAACCCGAAGGCCCGCTTGGCGCACAGCGCCCCGTTAAGACCGCAATGACGAATTACCGTAACGGCGCAATACTGCAACGCATTGCTCCGACAATAATGCACTACCGCACGAATGCGCTCCCGCCAGCACCGCATTGGCGACATCACGTACTACGGCAACTCGCTAGAACGACAATGCCGTATCAACGCATTACCTGAACACCGCATCAAGGCTTTCCGGTACTTCCGGAATGACGAATTGCAGCACAGCCATATGTATATTATAATGTATGTTGATTGCTGTTAGAGCGAGCGACGGAGGGCTTGACGGTGCCGAGTATATTCGCAGTGGCGAACCCAAAAGGCGGGAGCGGCAAGACCACGGTTGCGATCATTCTCGCTGGTGAGTTCGCGAAGCATGGCTACTCCGCCGCGATCGTCGACGCCGATCCGCAGGGCTCTTCATACCAGTGGCATGCTTCCTCCGTCGCGCGGGGGTTGAGCCCGCAGGGCGTCGATCTGGTCCGCGCCCCCGACGAATCCGCATTGGTTCAAGCCGTCGAACGCCTGGCCGGTTACGACGTTGTGGTGATCGACACGCCCGGCTATTACGGCGAGGTACTGATCCAGTCGGCGCTCCGGGCCGACCTCGTCGTGTTGCCGTGCAAGGTACATACGTTCGATGCGTCGCAGGTCGTGCGGACCCTTCGCAATCTCGAGCAGCACGCCGCCGCGGCACAGCTGCCGATGAGCCAGCATCGGGTTCTATTCAATGAATACGACAGCCTCGACCGCAACACGCGACCCCTCCGCGAGGTCGTGGCCTACCTCGACTCCGAGCACGTGCCGGTCTGCTCGACGGCGCTCTACCGGCGTGTGACCTACCGCACGATGACAAGCGGCTTCGGAACACTTTACCAGATGAGCGACAGGGACGAGTCGGTGCGCAAGGCCCGCTACAATGCCGATCAGGTCGTCCGCGAGTTGCTCGCAGCGAGCCAGGGCGCGGCGACCGGCGAGCCGGTCGCATGAGCGACGGAGCTCCCAGCGAGAAGTCTGACCGGCCTCCCCTTCCCCGCGATGCGTTCCGCGCCCAGCGCGCAGTCGCGCCGGCCTCTCAAAAACCTGTCCTTCAGCCCGTGGTCGTCACTCCTGCCTACGACGATCCCGTTACGCCGGCGCCGGCGCCAGGCAGATCGCCATCGCAAGCCGCCAATTCTATCTCATCCAAGCGAGGGGAGCGGCCACCACGAAATCGCGAGCGCAATCCGTTCGAGGCTTATGGCGAACGCGCCTCGTCGCGGCCCTACGCGCTTCGCCTTCCCGATCCAATCGACCTGGTGCTCCGCCAGCTTGCCGCCGAGCAACGCACGCAGCCGCTGCGCATTGTCGACCGCGCCCTCTATGATCTTTTCAAGCGGCTCGGTCGATTGCCGCCCGCCGACGACTCGTAGTCGCCATTGTGAAAGAGGCGTCACGAAGCACGAATCGCTGCTACGCGCTGTCGTCCGGGAAGGAAGGTCCTGCAGGTGTCTTCATCTCTGCTGGATCCTTTCCACGTTGCGCGCCGCGGAGAGCCATCAGCATAGGCCAGATAGAGAATTGGCCGGCTGCCGCACGTCGGGCGAGCGTCCTGAGGTAGCCGCCGGGATTTTTGATGCCGTTGCCGCGCTGGAGGATCAGCGCCAAGGTGACGCTCGCCGGCCCCTGCCCCATTGCAGCACAGGCCTCTTCCCACGCGCTTGGGCTGACGCCGAGAAGCGGGCGCACGATGACGGCGGCGTCCACCACGTCCCGTATCGTTCGTAGCCCGTGGCGGGCGTAGTCCACAAAATCAGGACACGTCTCGGCGACGAGCCGGACAGGGACTGCTGATGCGACATCGCGCTCGATGTCGGGCTGGAATGCATTGCCGGCGCTTTCGGCGCCGGCTTTCGGCGTCGGGTTCGTTGCTATGGACGCATTTGCGGACGGTTCGCGTATTGGCCTTGTGGGTTCGATATGACTCTCAAGAATTTCGAGGATCCGCCCCGACAGCTCGACCAGCGCCGCGGCGAGCGGCTCGAGGGCAGCGCGGCACGGCGTGCGTGGTCGGCCGTCGATCAGCCCCAGGAATTCGTGGTGCAGTGCTGGCCAGTCGGCATCGACGCCCCGTTCGACACCCAGCGCGAGCATCTTTGCGATGTCGCGGCGCGCGAGCGTGACCTGCTCGCGCAGCGCATCGAGAACATGTCGCTCCTCGACAGCGCGAGCGGCGAGTTCCGCAAGGTCGTCGACAGCCGCCACGAGCGGGCTGAGATCGAACCCGAATGCCAGCTCGATGTCGCCGCCTGCTGCGCGCCGAGCGTAGCGTTTGCCATTTGGGCTATCCCGACGCTGGATAAGACCCGATTTCACAAGAGCGGCAATATGCCTACGTAAGGTCGACGCAGGGATGCCGTGGGCGCGTAGCGAGAGCTCGCGATTTGATGGAAACACGACGAGATCAGTGGACCCGAGCGTGAGCACCGTGTCCGGGTGGAAGCTCAGCAGCGCATTCAGGACGGTCAGCGCGCGGTCGGAAAGGGCAAGGGCGGCCTTCGCTTCGCATGCGTGGCGAAACGTCTTCCATTTGTGGCAGGCCTTGCCGGGTTGGCACTGCCGAACGTCGCGTTGAATCCGAAGCGCGGCCGGGGACAGCGCGCCGCATCCAAAAGGGGCGATAGGATTGAAGCCAAGCATCTGCATTCGCGTCCTCTCGTTGCGAGAGCGCGTGGCAAACAAAGACCGTGGCGTGAAAACGCTGAGTCTCTTGAACTGTCGGATCGCGCGAGCTAAGATGCCTTTGCGTTTGGAGGCCTCGCTGGCGATTGCCGTCGCCAGCCCGCTGACCCTCTTGAGAGACCCGGCTCTGCCGGGTTTTTCTTTGTCTGAACGCACTTCTCCTGGTTGAATCAGATCAGTACATTATATTGAATGTTAGTCGGCCGTCCAATATGTAGGCTGCGGCCGCATGGGTATCGTTCGGATCATGGTTCGGAGGGAAGGCTCATGGCTGAGAAGTCATGCCGACGCAAAGCAGATCACGCAGCGAAGGGATGTTTGCTCATAGGAGCGTTTCAGTCGGGGCTCGAAGCACTGCGTCTCGAAGCACAGCTAACCCGTGGAGAGTTCGCGAAAAGCCTAGGGATCCCGAGATCAAGCTACTTCCACCTGATGACGACAGCAGCGAATCCAAGCCTTAGTTACATTGAACTCATCGCGGAACGAGCGGGCGTCGACCCTCTGACCTTGTTGCGGAAGCGGACCTCGGACCGTCGGCACGAGGGCGACTCAATCGGCTCGATGAAGGGAAGCGCATATTCAAAGAATTTACGGTAGGATTGACAACGTCCAATATACTAGACTTCAGACGTAATGTATGGTGAATCGGATGCGGAGTTTTGTCCGAAAGCCCTTTCGCCATGTCGCCTGTTCGCAAGCCTCAGCCAGTCGATCATTCGGTGCTGAATGAGATGCTGGCCATCCGTCTGCAGCAGCTCGAGATCGAAAATGGCGGCATGGAAGCATTCCTGCCGAAGACCGGACTGGCACGCGGGACCTACTATACGATCGTCCGCGGCATCGGGAATCCAACTTTGCGTACGATCGAAAGGATCGCTTCGAGCCTCAACATGAGCGTGTTTGAGTTGCTCGGCTTCGATGTGTCGGACGCACGGCGCGCGCTCAAGAAGAGCGGTGTCGATTACGACGAGTTGACGTCGGCGATCAGCAAGAAAAATCGCGCCGATCGCGCCTTGGCGCGTCAGACGCGATCGCGAAAGCTTCCTTCCTGACGGCGCCGGCGATCGATGCGGCGACCAACTGCTCAAGATCGATGGAAGAGGTGGGGAGGCTTTCGCCTCCCCACTGGATCGGTCATGCGGCTGAGCGCTCAACGGCCTGGGCGAGGCGGCCAAATTCCAGGGCGATCAGGTCGACGGTGTAGGTCCGCTTGCCGTCGCGCTCGTAGCTGTTCTGCCGCAGGCGGCCCCGCGCGTGGACGAGGTCGCCCTTGCTGACGTGCTCGTTCACGTAGCCCTGGATCGACTTGGTGAAGATCGTGACCTCGTTCCAGTGCTGGTCGTCGTTCCACTCGCCGCCCTTATCCTTGAAGGGATAGTTGGCGCAGACGGTGACACGGACTGTCTTGCCGACCTGCTTGATGGTCCCGACGTGGCCGATGAGGGTGAATTCGGCGATGTTGCGCATAGTCTCTCTCCATCTTGTGGGGCGGCGCCCCGTTGCGATGGCGATCCGTCATGGCCGGGAAGACGGCACAGAGCCGAAGCCCGCGAGACGCGGGCGAAGGGCGAGCGCAGCGCTGCGTCCCGTCAGGCCGTGAATTTTGGCGCCGCAGGCGCGTGCGCGAGGAATGCCGGTTGGGGGCCCCGCTCGCGGGGTGATCCGGCAGGGGAAAATTCTCGGGCGTAGGGCCCGCCGTGCCGGCGACGGCCATAGGAATCCAGCCATGCAACCGGGAGCGCCGCCCGACCTGTAGAGAGGAGCAATCGTCGTCGTGCTACCTGGACCACGCGCCGGCCCCATTTCGAGTTATGGAAAACCGCGAGTCGATGCCTGCCCATCCAGGATCGTGGGTCAGCGAGGAAGCGCCGCACGGATCGGGGTCGACCATGGAAATCAGCCATGGCCGGATCGAGCGGCAGCGGCGAACCGCCCTGCGACGGCTTCGACGGCAGGACCGTCGCACCAACGCCGGGTGCGCGAAACCCGAGCTCCGCCCCGCGGCTGCGACCTCACCGGCGCGGGACGCCCACGTCCCATCGAACCATCGAACCATCGGAGATGGCATGCCTTTTCGGACATCGCCCGCGCCATCATGCGGTTCGCTTCGTGCGCAGTTGTGCGTTGATTTGCGACATCAGGATCGGGCCGAGCGAGAATTCACCGACCTTGGCCCGTTCAGTCAGACCGCGCAGATAGCCGCCGGCGGAGCGGATTGCCGCGCCGCGCTGCAGGATGCACGCGACAACCACCGCGGCCTGCATTTCGCCCATGACGGCTTGCGCCTCCTCCCAGGCGCTGGGACTGATCCCAAGCATCGAGCGCACAACGGCCGTGGTCGCCAGCAGGTCGCGCCAGTTCGAAATTCCGCCTTTGGCGTAGTCGGAGATGTCCGGGCAAGCGTTTAATACCATTCCAAGCGGATAGGCCGTTTCCGCAATCCTCGGCGTTTGGGGTTCTGGCACCGCCCTCGCCGCCCGGCTTCCTCGAAAGCCAGGTTCAAGATCAATTAAGGGGTCTGGATTTGAATTCTGTATATGGCGCTCATTTCGGGACTCATTGGCGCTCATATCGTGTGTTTTGATGTGGCTTTCCAGGAGGTTGAGGACGTCGTCGGCCAGTTGTGATAGCTCCTCGGCCGCCGCTTCCAGCTGCGCGCGCGTCGCGGTGCGCGGAATCCCCTCGACGATCGAGCGGAAGCCGGCGTGGATCTGCGCCCAGTCCGCGGGTCCCTGCCCTCCCCTGCGTGTCGGCACGCCCTCCTCGATGCCGGTCGCGATCATCTTGGCGATATCGCGCCGGCACAGCGTGATGCGTTCCCGCGCGAGCTTAACGGCGCGCGCTTCGGCCTCCACGGCGGCTGCCAGGCTTTCGAATTCCTCCGAGCGGACAACAAGCGGCGAGAGGTCGAATCCGAACGCCAGCTCGATCTCGCCGGACGCACCTTTGCGCGCGTAGCGCTTGCCGTTGGGACTGTCGCGGCGGATGACGAGGCCCGCGTCGACCAGGACCGCGAGATGGCGTCGCAACGTTGACGCCGGCATGCCGTGCGCGCGCAGTGACAGGAGCTGGTTCGAGGGGAAAACGACAAGGTCGTCCTCGCCCGTCAGCGCCGTCTCGGGATGGAAGGTGAGGAGCGCGTTCAAGACCGACAGCGCTCGCTCTGTCACGCCGAGGCTCGGCCGTGCCCTGCAGATGGCGTGGAAAATCTTCCACTTGTGCACGACCTTCTCAGGCGGCCGGGATGACGCGACGATCTGTGTTGCCACATGGGCGAGCGTCAGCGATCGCCGCCCGAAGGGCGTCGTTGATTGATAAGGTTCCATGTCTTTGCCTCGTTCGGGCAAAGGAAATCTGCTCGCCAAAACGGCGCCGTCTCGCACGAGACACTTGACTGCGATTCGCGGAAGTGATTCTCTATCAGTCGCCAAACTAAGACAGAGGCTTCCGGGACGGTGACGTTTCGGGGGCCTTTTTCTTTTGCCTAGGTTTCTCCTGAGCCAGATTGCACCTGCCCAGCCGGCTCATTCCGGGTGGGTGTTCCTTCAGTCCTCGCCGGACGCGGCGCGGTATTCGTCGTAGAGCCTTTGCAAGTGCTGGCGAACGAATTCGCCAAATTGCGGGGCTACGCGGTCGTCGAAAGTCAGACTGAGCTTCTTGCCGGTTCGCATAACCTTCGCTGCGAGCGTGCCGTCGGCCGCCGACCAGCTTTCCGCCCGCGCCCGCGCCGCCTTGGTGCCCAACGCTGCGACGAGTGCTTCGAACCGCTTGTCGCTGTCTTGGTCAGCGAACCCTTCCTCCTTCACAAGCGCGATGGCGCGGTGTCGATTGCCGTCGCCATCAAGGAGATCGGTCAACTCCTGCCATCGAACGCGGCCATAGCCAGGCGCGGCGCCGATCGCCTCGACGACCTCGGTGGGGACGCGGGTCGCAACCGCAATGAGTCGCGATAGCGCAGCCTTGTCGACGTTCAACGCCGCCATGATTGTCTCGCGCGAAAACTTGCGCTCTTCGAGTCGGGCGGCAAAGCGGGCTCGCTCGATAAAGGTCAGGTCGGTTCGACCACTGTTCTCCTGGCCTTGGGCGACCACCAGCTCTTCGTCGCTCAGAGCGCGGACCACCGCCCGCACCTTTCTTCCGAGCGAGCGGGCAGCGCGTAGGCGCCTGTGCCCGAAGGCTACCTGAAAGCGGCTTGAATTCTCCGGGCTCGGGCGAACGAGGATCGGCGTGTTTTGACCGTGCTCGCGGATCAACTCTTGGAACGCCGCCTCATCGGCCGCGCTCGCCTCCATGCGGTCCGGTACGAAGGAATCGTCGACGAGGGCCGGATCGAGCTCGACGATCGTCTGCCCCTCGAGCAGCTGTCTCTCCAACTCGTCGGCCCGATCCGCTCGCTCCTTGATGCCGCCGAGGTTCTGCGAGATCGCACCGAGCGCGCCCGGTTGCTTGAGCGGCCGGTCCAGGCCCAGAAGCGGCCGGACCTGGTTGGCCGACAGTCGCGCTGGAGGTTCTTGCGACGCTTGTGGCTCGCTGGGCACGTGGTCGAAGCTTATCTTCCGAGCCATGCTCAGACCCTCTTCCAGACCTGCCTGATTAAACCCTCGATCTCACCGTTGACGAGGTCGAGAGATTCAATCGCACGGTCATAGGTCGGACGGGAGAAGCCCTTCCGATCGACCTCGTAGAGTGTGTTCTTGGTCAATCCGGCATCGGCGATGGCCGTGCTCTTGACCATCGGATGGGTCAAAACTCGTTCACCTAAGATCGAGCGCATCCAGCCCACCAATTTGGTCTGGGGCGCGTCGCTCGGTTCGTATCGCGTGACGAGATAACGCATCCAGTCGTAGTCAGTCGCCGCGCCTGCATTGGCGACGACGTCGAGCAAGCCAGCTGTCATGTTCAGGAACTGGGACATCGACATTACGTCCAGCATCTGAGGATGGACTGTGATGAGTACAGCTGTCGCGGCGCAGAGTGCCGAAAGGGTCAGGAACCCGAGTTGCGGCGGGCAATCGATGATGACGATGTCATAGGCATCGCTCACCTGCGCCAGTGCTTCACCGATGCGAGCGAAGAACATCTGGCCGCCGTCCTGCCGCGTCATCAACGCCTTCGGCGTCTCATGCTCGAACTCCATCAGTTCGAGTTGACCGGGGATCAAATGAAGCGTGGGAATGTATGTGGCCCGCACAATTTCGGCCATCTCGCGGCGATCGCTGTCGTACCGAATGGCGCCATAGATCGTGTCATTGTCGGCGACGTCGAGTTCGGGCTGCAATCCGAAGAGTGCCGTCAGGCTCGCCTGCGGATCCAGATCGATAGCCAGCACACGATATCCGCGAAAGGCGAGGTATTCGGCCAGATGCGCCGATGTCGTCGTCTTGCCGCTTCCCCCCTTGAAGTTCATCACCGCGAGGACCTGCAACTTCTCATTTTCGCTGCGGCGAGGCGTGTAGCGGCGTCCGCCCTTGCCAGAAGCGTCGAGCGATTGACGTAGCGCCTCGACATCCTCAAGCGAATACATTCGACGCCCATTGGGAAGGGGATCGGGCCCCTTCCCTTCAGAGGCGAGCTGACGGAGATAGCCGTCGGCTATTCCGATGAAACGCGCCGCCTCGGATGGAGAGAACGGACGCAACGTCTTTTTCGCCTCGGGGGGAAAGTCCTCAAGCTGCCTCGCGCGAAGCCGCATTGACAGCTCCGCCGCATCAGCGTTGATCAACGACCTGAGATCGCGAGGCGCATTGTCTTTCGGCAGAAGCGTAGCGGGCATCGGTTTCTCTGCATCTGCGGTTTTTTGAGCAGGTTGGCCCAAAAAGCGTTGAACCCAAGTTATGCCCGATTCTTTCGTTGCTGCAAGGACTAATGGGTTAATGAGAAGTTAACGGAGTGATCTCCACCAAAGCGGAATTCGGTTTGGCGCGCTGCGGAGCGTATATTTTGCCCTTGCGCGAACCGTCGCACTTCATGTGGCTGGGTTGTACGCGGACAACTTAACGCACGGGCGGGGCGAGTTGAGGTGCGTTCGACGCTACCGCTCGGTTCGTTACTATCGGCGCTGGTTTGCGCGCGCGCCCGGCTATATTCGCGCCAGACAGACGCGGCTGAAGCCTGACGGGGGTTGGCCTGCGTCGAGTTGTACGCGGACAACTTAAGCCACTCATTTCATCAGCCGCTACTCACACACCGAGCCGGGCAGCCCTGCCCTGCGCGCGCTCCGCCCCGTTGTAGTAGCTCGCCGCCTGCTGGACCGACCGATGCTGCGACTGCTGCATCGCCTCCGGCAAGCCGATGCCCTGGCGCGCCGCCTCGGTGAGATATCCCGCCCGCAATCCATGCGCAGCAAAGTCTTTGGGGTCGAGCTCAGCCATCGTGCAACGCCGCTTGACGATCAAATTGATCGATTGCGGGGTCAGCGCGCGCTCCTCGAGCGCCTCCCAACGGTCGATCGCGCGGAAGATCGCGCCTTTCCGGATATCAGCTCGGTCGAGCCATTCCAGCAACGCCTTGACCGGCGGGCCGACCAGGAACACCCTACGCTCGTCATCGGCGTCGCCGGTCTTCGTGCGACCGAGCTGGATCGAGACGCACGGCAGCGTCGGCGAATTCGGATCAAGCGGATCAAGCAGAACGCCGGGCTCGTCGCTCAGCTGCTCGACCCGCAGCCGCGCCACCTCGCTGCGCCGCCGCCCGCCGGAGGCGAACGCCAGCAGCAGGATCGCGAGGTCGCGCGTGTCGGCCAGCCGATCCGTCGTGCAAGTCGCCGTCAGCCGGTCGAGGACGTCGCGCGTCACGGCGCGCTTGCTTTTACGGCGGCGCGGCCGCGGAGAAGCGCGGACAGCCAGACGCACGGCCGAACGAAGACTTGGCGCGGTGAGCGGACTTTCGATCCCCTTCCAGCGATGCAGCGTCCCCCAGCTTGCAAGGCGCCGCTTCACCGTATTCGGCGCGTGCGGTCCCTCGGTGCGCAGCAGGCCCTCGGCGCGCAGCTCGCCAGCGACGTCGGCTGGCATGCCATGGCGTAAGTCGATCGCGCGCTGCGCGGGATCCCATAGATGATGCGCGACGAACTTTAGCGCGAGTGCTTCCGTCGCCGGCCACGGCAGCGCCTCGCCGGTGGCCGCGAGAGCCCAAGCTTCGAGGTAGGCCAGATCCGACGTGAGCGCGCGAAGACTGTTCTCGCCCATGCCTTCCTTGGCGAGGTGCTTGAGAGTCGCGACGTCGTCGTCGGTGAGCAGCTGCGCGAGCCGATCGCGCCGGTCCATCGGCAGGATGGCCGACAGTGTGTCGAGCGCGAGGGCGCGCTGCGATTCGGCGTCGAGTGCTCGGACTTTGACTATATCGTCCATCACGTCCCTCAGAAGCCGTAGGTCCGCGCGGCCCAGCGCAGCAGCACGGCGGCGTCCGGATCGGGCAGCCGCACGCGCTGGGCCTTGAGGGCGTCCGCGATCGCGAGGCCGACATCGGCGTCGACCCAGTGGCCGTGTATCATGAGAAAGAACCAGCCGAAGGGCAGGGCGATCTCGCGATCGATCGCCTCAATCCGATCCATCAATTGATGGACGGTCGTCTCAGGCGTCATGAGCAAGCGTTCGCCCGGCATCTTCAACGGGCGAGGAATGAAGCCGACTTCACGCTCGCCCTTGTGGGTGTAATCGCGAGCGTCGAGCGCCCAGTGCGCGAAGACGCGCTGCCCGGCCGCACTCGATGCCTCCCAGTCCCGGAAGAACCTCACCTCGCGCGGCACGAACTCGAAATAGTCCGGCACCAGCTCAAGGAACGGGGTTTCGCGCGTCGTCCCGTTGGGCATGGTTTCGCGGATGACCCGCCGATCCATCTCGGGCCGCTTCGCCTCGCGCTTCTCGTGCTCGACGCGGCCGCAACGGTCTAGAAAGCTGCGGATGTGAATGAACGCGCCGCCGGCGCGATCGAGAAGGCGGTAGATCGGGCCAGCGAGTCGGTCCGTGTCGGGCAGGGGATCCCGGCGAGGCCAGCTCGGGTCGAGCAATTCCTGCTCACCCCAGGGCCGGTAATCCGGATCGACGATGGAACCGGCGCGCCACTCGATCTCGCGGCCCAGCGCGATCTGGATGTAGTCGGCGGCTGCGGAACCTGTCGGCGCGAAGACGAAGGCACTGGTGCCGCGCCACTCGGTGATCTGCAGGCCGGTGTCTTTCAGGCGCGCCCACGTCGCCTTGACGTCGCCGCCGTCCCTGGCGAGTTCTGCCGTCATCCACGGTCGGAGCTCGCCGACGCGGGTGCCGTCCGGCCAGATGACCGAGCGCGTGTCGCGCCAGTAGTCGTCGTCCACGTGGGCGACGCTGAAATCGAAGCCCGGGAAGGCGGCGGCGAGGGCAACCACCAGGCCGACGTCGGCCGAGGTCGGGTCGAGCCCCGCCAGGACCGCTTCCAGCGAGGCCGAATCGGGCAGGCGGACGGGAGAAGGGGTCATTGATTGGCCTCTTGCGGGATTACCGGGATTTCCGTATATTCCGGAACAAAGGAGAACCGATCATGGCTTCCACCGTGACCGCCGCCGAAGTCTCCAAGAATTTCGGCGCCTACCAGGATGCCGCCGTGCGCGAGCCGGTGGTAATCACCAAGAATGGCCGGCCGCGCACCGTGCTGATGGCTTATGAGGACTTCGTTCGCCTGTCGAAGCGCGACCGCCGGGTCCAGCGCACGGTTGATCTGAGTGACGCCGAGATCGAGGCGGTCGAAACGGCCGAACTGACGCCGGACCCTGCGCAACTCACCGCCCCAGCCGGTAAGCATGCTGCCGACTGAGGTCCGCGTCGGCTGGATTTTTCGCTACGCCTATTTGTGGGACTGGCAGCACCGCGAGGGCCGAGAGGAGGGCGACAAGGACCGGCCCTGCCTGGTGCTGGCGATCGTCATGACGACGGAGGAGGGCGCGCCGATCGTGCGCGTGCTGCCGATCACCCACACGCCGCCGGTGAATCCGGCCGACGCGATCGAGATCCCGGCCGACGTCAAGGGACGTCTGCGGCTCGACGCCGAGCGCTCGTGGATCGTGCTGACCGAGAGCAACCGCTTCGCCTGGCCCGGGCCGGACCTGCGCAACATCGATACCGAGAGCGGCTACTACGGCGCGCTGACGCCGGGCCTTTTCGCCGAGGTCAAGCGCCGCTTCGTCGCGATCGCGCGCGGGGAGGTCACAACCCGCGCGCCGCATCGAAGCGTGCCGCGGACCGAGTAAGGACCGCTCGGCACGCCGGCGACGGTAAAAGGCATTCGGAGGAGGGGAGGGGGCTGCCAGCGGGTCGTCCTCTCGTCGATCGGAGGCCCGGCGGGCGTGATTTGCCGGGCTGAGGAAGCTCAGAATCGCTGATTTGCGAATCCATGTCCAACACTATCGATAAGGGTTAGTTATCTATAGTGAGAAGCATGCGCCAGAAGGCATCGCTATGACGGAAGCCAACGCCGTGATAGCTTCCGTTTCACCGATTCACGTTAAGGTTATCAAGACCTTGCCCTCCGCCTACCAGATCCCGGATCCGCTACCTTGGAGCCAGATCGCCGGCCCGCTTGTCGGTTTTACTTCCCGATTTCAATTGAAGCGCTAAGGTGAAATTCCCGCACTCCCCGACTGAGCCACATCGGCTGCAATCGGGGGAGGGGAGGGGGGCTTTTCAGAGCCCGGACGCCTTGGTGAGGTTGGTCCGGAACCGATCGCGCCGGCGCTGGTACTTGCGGGTCATCTCGGCCGAGGCATGACCAAGCTGTTTCTGGACATAGCGTTCCTCGATCTCGGCCGACGAGGCGAGACCTGAGCGCAGCGAGTGCCCGGCGAACAGGAGCACACGATCTCCCTCCGGAAGATCGGAGCGGACGCCGGCGGCGAGTGCGGTCTGCTTGACCAAGCGCGCGACATGCTTGTCGGAGAGCCGCTCCGTGTCGACGGTCTTGTTGTCCTTGAAGATGCGCCGGAAGAGGGGGCCTCTGGCGATCCGCCCAAACCGGATCCACCTCTCGAGCGCTAAGATGGGGCAGGTGTGGTCAGATGCGCCGCGGCCGACTTCGACCTCGCGCCATCCGGTTTTGCCACGCAGGGTCACCAGCACACCCTTGTCCGGAAAGATCTCGATCCAGCCTGCACCGTCACTGTGCTCCTCCCGGGCGACGTCGAGCCCCACGATCTCAGAGCGCCGCAGTCCGCCGGCGAAGCCGAGCAGTAGGATTGCCCGGTCGCGCAGGCCCCTCAGGTCGTGACCAAGCGTGTTGACCATCGCCTTGATGTCGTCGCCGAGCACGGCTTCTTTCTGCCGCGGCGGCTTCCCGTGCTTGCGACGAATGCCGGAGAGCACCGTCGAAATATGCCGATCGGCGCGATCCATCGGCTGGCCGCGCTGGGTGAAATTCCAAGAGAGACCGGAGAGGCGTCGCTCGATCGTCGCCACGGAGAGCGAGGGGAGGCCGCGTTTCAGATCGCCGGCGGCGCAGGCGCCGATATAGAGGCCGATGACCTGGCTGGAAGGCGGTAACGGGTCGAAGCCTTCGCGGCGGCACCAGGAGGAAAAATGCCGCCAGTCCTTGGCGTAGGCGTCCCGTGTGTTCTCGGAGCTGGCCGCCTTGGCGTAGGCCGTCGCGGTCTCAACCAAAGCTTCCAGGCGCGCCGGCGACTGCGGCGCGACGGGCAAGACTCCCATTTCCATGACCAGGTCGACGATGTCGGGGAGATCGTCGTGGGGTGGCTCGTTGATTTTGGGTGGGTTTTCCTGTGGGTTGACCGTTTTTTGTGCTGCACACATGCGGCCCTTTTCAATAGCTTAGACGATTCAGATTTGCGAGACTGATTCACTTTTCGTGAGACTACGCTACAATCCGATTCGGATATAGTGAGATCACGTTGGCGATCATCGCAACAT
>NZ_JBFRGM010000025.1:0-81883 GCF_052115345.1 Mesorhizobium sp. 2RAF21
TCCAGCGGGAGGAATGATCGGCCTCGTGATCCAACACCAGCCGCACCGCACGCTCGCGCACCTCAGGGGAAAACTTGTTCGTCGTTTTGCTCGTCATGGCTCCATCCTATTTGGAAGTTGGAGCCTCCGGCAAACCCGGGGCGGTTCATCCTGCCCAGTGACCTTCAAGGCCAGCGCGGAGATTTCCTCCTCGATGCGGAGGACAGAATCACGCATCTCCTCGCCGGCTGTCGTCAGTGCATAGCCGCCGGACAACCGATCGAACAGCCGCGCACCCAATCGCGCCTCAAAGCCTCCGATGCGACGGAAAACGGTCGAATGGGTCACATCCAGCATGCGAGCCGCACCCGAAAGCGACCCGGCCCGTGCCACGGCCAAGAATATGCGAAGGTCGTCCCAATCCTGGCCCTGTGCGTTCATGCAATGGCTCCCTACTGGTCCCGCCGCGGTCGCCCTATGGATTTCTGGTCAAACCAGCGCGGGCCATCCGTGACGTTATCGCTTCCTTCGGACAGCACCCGCATCGGGATGCAATCCTGGATCGTACATCCAGTCTCGCCGAGGAACTCGATATCGCCAAGGGCGCGCACTCACACAAGAATACGTTTCAAAAAATACCAGAATACCAAGCTTCATGACGTGGTGGGTCTCTTATAGATGCAAACCCACACGTCTCGCTCTTCTATTTCTTCTTTCTGACCGAAAGCTGACGACAATTGTTGGCACGCTTCAGGAGCGCGTCAGCTTTGCGCCGCATCGTTGCTCTATCAACAACGACAGTTCAGGAGCGGAACCATGAAAAAGACGTTAGTGATGCTTGCTTTCCTTGCGGCCCTGCCGGCAACGGCTGCGTTGGCCGGAGAGAAATGCGATGTCATGCCCGAACAGAGGCAATCACTCGAAGCTTTGTCGAAGCTTGCTGGTGACTTCGGGTGGACCATCGACAAGATGAAGATCGACGATGGCTGCTATGGACTTCGCGTTACGGATGATAGCAGGAACATTCTCAAGGTGAAGATCGATCCGGCAACGCTGGACGTTGTCGATGGCAAGGTCATGCGTTTCGGCCATGGCAGCAATTCGCCCGCAACCGGCAACGCAGATGGCGCTGCACCGCACGAGAGTGAGGAAGATTAGCACAACAGATGTCCGGCGGGATAAGGCTGGGCCGCTATCGTGGCAAGATCTCCTGATAGGCGCGCCGTGCGGCGACGTAACGCTCGAAGGGGAACCGGATCGGAACCCCTTCAAGTGCCGCGGCAAGCATGTCGAGATGCGCCTCGAACCCCGCGCAGGCCTTAGCGATGTCCTCTTGCGCCGGCAACAGCACCGTCAGCGTCAGGACCGTGCCGCCGTCGACCGTGCCTAGTTCCCACCGCAACGGCCGCTCCGGTTCATCGCCGCTGCTCCAGGAATAAGCGAGCAGTTGCGGCGGATCGAACGCGAGCACGGTGCTGTCGATCACCACGCCGCTGTCGCCGAAATCGATATGAACCCGCCCCCCGCAGCGCAATTCGAACGAACCTGGCGCAAGCCACTGCACGAATTGCTGCCGTTCGGTCAGCATCCGCCAGACCGCTTCACGATCATGTTCAATCCAGCGTTCAAGGCGTCCTTCCCAGGCATCTGCGAGGCGCCGGATTCGCCCTGATACGATAATGTCATTATTCATAGGAATATCTCCCTCGTCGCTGCCTTCGATCGGCCAAGCGGTTAAGTCTCAGCAATCATGGGACTGGCGATACACCGCAAAACCCTGGCCAGCCAATGCCTTTCTGACGCAAGGGAATCCAACACGGCCTCACGACGGCATGGCACAGGTGACGATTGATTCAGATCAAGGCGGTGCGGCGGCCACAGCCCCAGTCTTTGGCTGTCTGCCGCACGGTCGGATATGGCGATGAAAAGGGTTATAGCTGCGTTGTTTATTAGCTTCAGCATTGCCGGCGCAGTTGCCGGCGAGCGGATGAGCTATGGCGAAGCCGAATATCTGAATTCCTGTGCAACCTGTCACGGTGTCGAAGGCAAGGGTGACGGGCCGCTGAGGGATTTGCTCGTCAAGCGTCCCGCCGATCTCACAAGCATCAGCAAGCGCAATGGAGGCAGGTTTCCATATGCCCGCGTCATCGCCGTGATCGATGGACGATATGACGTGCCGGGTCACGGCAATCGCGACATGCCTGTATGGGGACGTCAGTTCCTTGAGGATGACCAGCGCCTGTATGGTCCAGCCGGCGGAGAAATCGTCACGACCGAGCGCATCAACGAGCTCGCGGGCTACGTCCAGTCATTGCAAAGATAGGCGGCTCTTTCGAGGTCCGATTTCTGCCTGCAACGATCGGGCAGACCGTAGAGGCCGATGCATTCAGGGGCCGCCAATCGGGCGGTTGCGCGAGGCTGCTCTCTTCGACCTGCCGTCGAATCCTGGCATAAGTCAGCGTCCACCGCCGGTGGCAACCCTAGCGGCCAGAGCAGGGATAGGCAGCCATTAATGCAGACGTCGCAACCGACGCGATGTGCTCCTTGCCGGCGGAGGCATTCGCCTGAACGTAACGATCGAGGAACTCACGAAATTCCTCCACGGATGTGAAAAACCCCAGGGTGCAGAAGACAGGATGGCCTGTCTGGGCGAGAGCATTGGTGATCTCGATGCCGTCCATGAGACCTTCCAGATAACTGGTCTCCTCGCTGGTTGCTTTGCTTTTTCGGAACTCAGAAACGGTAAGGTCGGCACGAGCTGGACCAATCCCGCACCATAACAGGCCAGCGCTCAAAGCAAGGATTTCCACTTTCATTTTTCCTCCGAACAATTCGGCAGGAGTTGCAATTATCTTGGCAGGCTCGCGTCGACGGATCGCGGTGGATTTCGAGGCACGGCTCCAGCACTCGCGCCGGTTAGCTACCAATCAAAGGTACACGACCGGATTTTCCGCTGACCTTGATCCAGCGCAATGCGACCGGCTTGTCGCAAGTCAAAATGAACCAGCTTATCAAAAAGCAGACCGGATAGTTGTCGTGCTCGAGCAGGCACGGCTCAGTCTCGCCAGCGGAGTGAAAGATGCGCGTCAAGGATCTGATGAAATCCAATGTCGTCACCGTGAAGCCGGACAACAGCGTGAAACACGCTGCACAGATAATGCTGACCAAGGGAATAAGCGGACTTCCGGTGGTGGACGATCACGATGCGCTGGTAGGCATAATCACAGAAGGTGATCTCCTTGGCAGGAGCGAGATCGCCGCCGCGAGTCATCAGAGCGGGAAAGGAAGCGTCGAGGAAAGGGCGGCGGCTTTCGTCAAGAACCATAGCTGGAAAGTCGCCGATGTCATGACCCGAGGCGTCATCGCGGTCGAGGAAGAAGCTTCGATCGGTCGGGTCGCAGCGCTCATGAATGATTATCGTGTGAAGCGGTTACCGGTGACGCACGACGGGCGGCTCGTCGGTATCGTCAGCCGCGTCGATCTGCTGCATCTGATAGCGACGGCGGAACCGGATGACTGTGCGCCCGGCGATACCGCGATCAGACGCAGTATCCTCAGCCGCCTGGGCGAGATGGCGCTCGACGACTTCGTCAAACTTTCCGTTATCGTTTCGGACGGCGTGGTGCATTTGTGGGGTAACCTCGACTCGATCAGCGAGAGAGAGGCCGCGCGTGTCGTTTCTGAAGGTGTGCACGGCGTTGCCGGCGTTGCCGGCGTCGTCGACCACACCCGCGTTTCCCTTGTCAAAAGCGACGACGAGAAATAGCATTGCTCGGCCGCCCAATGACAACCGATTTCACCTAAGCGCCTGTCAGTGTCGCTATGCGTCGGTAGAACGGTTTTGACACCGGTCAATGCCAATCTTTGTGCGGTGCGCCAAAATAGTTAGTAGAAGAACGTCGTGCTGCGAGCGTCAACTGATGCCGTCGATCCAAGATCTAGTCGTGTTGGGCTGTGCCGTCGCCACGCTTGTCAGCCCGATGCCGGCCGCAGGCGAAAACTCTTTGGCTCCAATGCTCGCCCGGGTGATTCCGGCTGTCGTCAGCATCTCGAGCGAAGGCGCTATGTCGGACGGGCAGTCCATTCTATCTGACGCTCCGGTTTCGCCTTCCGTAGGTTCCGGCTCGATCATCGATGCAGCGAAAGGCCTCATCCTCACCGACTACCACGTCATCCAGGATGCCGAAACGATTTGGGTCACGCTTTCGGATAAACGCAGCTTCGAAGCGCAGACCGTCGGGATAGACACCGATTCCGATATCGCCGTCATCAAGATCGACGCCGCCGGCCTTAAGCAACTGCCCATCGGGGATTCGGATGGCCTTCAGGTGGGGGACTACGTCGTCGCGATTGGTAACCCGTTTGGCCTTTCCCAGACCGTTACGTACGGCATTGTCAGCGCGCTCGGGCGAACCGGCTTCGAGACCGGGGCCTATGAGGGCTACATTCAGACGGATGCCGCCATCAACCCGGGAAATTCCGGTGGTCCGTTGGTGGACCTCGATGGACGCATGGTCGGCGTCAACAGTGCTATCGTTGGTTCGTCGAGCGGCAGTGTCGGCCTCGGTTTTGCTATTCCGTCTGCCGCTGCAAAGCACATTCTTCCCGAACTGATCGCGCATGGAGAGGTCAAGCGCGGGCAACTCGGCATTGTGACGCAAGACTTGACCGAGGATCTCGCGATAGCGCTTCATGCCGGTACCTCAAGGGGCGCCGTCGTCAGTCAGGTGCTTCCGGGTTCCCCGGCTGAGACCGTCGGCTTGACTGCCGGCGACGTGATTGTCGGTATCGATGGTAACAGCGTGGCGGACGCCGGCGAATTGCGCCGCTTGATCGGCAACCTCGCTCCGCAAACGAGAATTCATGTCACTGCACTCAGAGATGGATCGCAAATCGGGCTTAATGCGACGGTGACGCTGAAGATCCGTCAGCCGACCACCTATGATGGAACGGGACTTCTCCGATCGGTCGTGCTGGCCAAAATCGCACCCGGTTCGCCGGCCTATGGGAAGATTCGAGGCGCGGCTGTTTTGTCTGTCAGTCCGGGCAGCGCCGCCGCAAACAGCGGTCTTTTGGAGGGCGACGTTATCGCGACGCTCGACCGCAAGCCGGTCGACGGGCCAGAACAGGTCGTGAGCCTCACCGCCAACGCTAGGGAGTTCCTTTTGGTAGGTATCTATCGAGACGATCAGATGCATTTTGTCGTTATTCGTCGGCGCAACGGTTAACGCGGCTCCGCTTTGTGAGAGCACCGCTATGCCGACCGGCGCCCGGCAAGCCTCCACGGATGGTCAGCTCACCCCAAGATAGCGGCCGGGTCGATGATTGAGCGCCAGGATGAGATTGAGAATCGTGGCACTCAGGACCGACAGAAAAACCTTGCCGGGCGCCAAGACCAAGAACGACGCGGACAAGATGGCGAGATCGACGGTAAGTTGAAAATAGCCAGCCCGCAGGCCAAAATTTTCCTGGAGGAAGATGGCGAGGATGTTGTTCCCTCCCAAGCTGCTTCGGTGCCGGAATAGCATCAGCATGCCGATACCGCACAACGTTCCAGCCATGATTGCGGCGTAGGTGGCATTCAACCGTGCGAATTCCACCCATTCGGCCGTAAAGCGTGAAAAAAGCGAGACAAGGCTGACCGCAACGAAAGTCCGTAAGATGAATGCAGCACCCAGCCGTCTCCAGCCGAGCAGATAGAATGGCAAGTTGATCAGCGAGAATCCGATCCAGAAATTGATCCCGATCGTGTACTGGAGCAGGAGCGCCACCCCCGCCACGCCGCCGACTACTAGGACCGCCTGGGCATAGATGGTCATACCCAGTGCCACCATGAGGCTGCCAAGGATCAGGGCAAGCGCGTCTTCGTGCAAGCCGTGCCTCATCACTATCATGCCTTCGACTTCGCGTTGAGACATCTGCTTGTTCCCATCTAAGGGAATTCTGGCCGGTCCAGAACATGCGGTCTTTGTCCGAGAGCAAACCCCGCGGCGAAAGGCGCCTTGCATGCTCAATCTGGCCCTCATCCGCAAACCGTCGCCGATCTTGATGCCGATCAATGCCTGGCATGCGTAGGCCTGATTTGTTGGAGCGACCGAAACAAGCTGAACGTCGAGCGAGAAGGGACGCCTCATGTCCAGCGCATACATGTCACTCCAGGCCCTTCGAAAAGCTATGACCGTTCCCAGGTTCTCGAGCAAAGGCCGAGTGCCTGTAACAGAACCATGCTGAGAGACGGAAATGTACAAGCACATCCTTATCGCCACCGATGGCTCAGAACTGGCAGCGAAGGGCGTTGATCAAGGCTTGGCGCTCGCCGTGCCACTTCATGCGAGTGTGACGGTTCTGACGGTCACTCGGCCATTGCCGCCGCAAGTAGCGCGTGCTGCGGTCGCTGGAGGCGTCCACGACCCGGTTATCCGCTATGACGAGCAGATCGACGAGCACATGAGAATGCACTTCACGCCGGTCAAACAGCGAGCCTCTCAACATGGCATTACCGTCGAGCTCGTGCATGAAATCGATGATTCCCCTGCAGGGGCCATCGTCAGGACCGCCAGGCTGAGAAATTGCGATCTGATCGTCATGTCGTCGCATGGCCGGCGCGGCGTAGATCGGCTTATTCTCGGAAGCCAGACCGCAGAAGTGCTCGCGCATACGATCCTTCCAGTTCTGGTTGTTCGGTAGCCCTCGGTTTGCGCTACCCACATGATCATGATCAAGGGTCCCGCTCTTCTTCATGGACTTGTACCGCAATGTCCGGAGACAGCAGATGCACAAGCATATCCTCGTCCCGACGGACGGATCGGAAACCGCCCAGAGGGGCGTCGACTATGCCTTGGCTCTCGCTAGAGATCTTGGTGCCAAGGTTACGGTCCTCACCATAACCGATCCGTATTCTCGCGACGGAATAACTGCTCGAGCGAGTTGGATACGTTCGGACGAGCAAGTAAATGAATTCAACAGGGGTCAGAAAGAAGCGGCCGACAAAGTCTTGAAAAAGGTGAAAGCCGACGCCGGCAAGATGGGCGTCGACATCGCGCTACTGCAGGTTTCCGAAGCGCGGCCCGCCGAGGCTATACTTCAGACGGCAGCGGTACGGGGCGCTCACCTGATCGTCATCGGCTCTCACGGTCGGCGTGGCATGAACAGATTTCTGCTCGGCAGCCAAACGGCAGAAGTCTTGGCGCATGCTGTCGTACCGGTTCTCGTCGTCAAATGAAGTCTACCCCCAACGCTCTGCGATACAACGAAATCACGCCGGCGGCGCGGGATGGCGGACTTTTCGGGATTCGGCCGTATGGCAGCGCGAGAAACCTGGCGGAAGATAGAGCGAGAGGAAAGACGGTTATCGACTCGCATGCAGACGCACCCCGGTCCCAGCCCCGACCGGGAACTTGACCGGGATCAATGATGCGTCAGCCGATGGCTGATAGTGGAGAGCATGCCAAGGCCCTACGAAAGCGCAGGACGGAAAATGATACTGCCAAACGATACTACAGTCGCCGTCGTGGATGGCGAGAAGCTGCGTTTGTTTCGCAATAAGGGCGTCGAGCCTTGTATCCGGCTTGTCGAAGAAACCGTGTCCGATGTTCAGCCAGTCAACCAGGGCTCGGGCGCACGGCATCGCAGCACGTCCGCCAACCCCGATCGGTGGCGGCTTGAGGAAGACGATTTTGCGGCGAGCGCGGCAGCACACCTGAACCGGTTGATGCTGGGCGGGGAGATCATCTCGCTGTTCGTCATCGCCGATTCACGGACGCTTGGGGAATTGCGACGCCACTACCACGGCGTGACCAGGGAAAACCTGCTCGGCGACCTTGCCAAGGATCTCACCGGCAGCAGCATCGAGACGATCGAGGCTGCACTCGCCAAGGCTTGACCACGTCTGGCCTTTCCAAAGGAAAGACACCGACGCCGCGCGACTGGAGACATTCCCCATGTACACGCATGTCCTCATCCCTACTGACGGCTCAGAGTTTGCCCAGGCTGGTGTGATCCACGGGCTGTCGCTCGCAAAAGAGCACGGTGCTCGGGTAACGGCGATAACGGCGACAGAAGCGCCCGGCGGGCAGTTCGCCTACTCGAGCGACCTGTGGACACTAGGTGAGACCGAAATGGCTGCGTATGAACGGGACCAGCACCGCGAGGCCGAAGCGATCCTCGCGCCCGTGAAGGCGAGCGCCGAGCAGTTGGGTCTCGAAATCGAGACCGTCCATGTGCCGGACCGCCGGGCAGCACCTGCCATCCTCGACACCGCCCGCAAATGCGGCTGCGATATCATCGTGATGGCCTCGCACGGCCGCACCGGTATGAGCCGGGTCATGCTGGGCAGCCATACCGCGGAAGTACTGACTCAGGCCGATATCCCTGTGATCGTATTTCGCTGAAAGCGAGCGCGCCGGGACAAAAGGTTGCACTCGATCCTGCACGAACGGGCGAAAGGCATTACCTATATCAGCAGCACGAGAGCCGAAGGGGGCTCACCGAGACCGGACAAGCACATGGCCCGACGCAGCGCCGGAATCCTTGCGTATCGGTGGGAAGGCCTGAGACTGGAAGTTCTTCTCGGTCATCCGGGCGGGCCATTCTGGAGCCGCCGCGATCAAGGTGCGTGGTCCATCCTGAAGGGTGAGTACGAGGAAAGCGAAGACCCGGAAACAGCGGCGCGGCGCGAGTTCACAGAAGAGTCGGGATGGATATTGGCAACGCCGCTGGAGCCACTCGGCGCGATCAGACAGCGCGGCGGGAAGATCGTCACCGCTTACGCCGCCCAAGCTGATTTCGACCCGGCGACGCTGCGCAGCAATGTATTCGAAATGGAATGGCCGCCGGGCAGCAAAAGGACGCAGTTGTTTCCCGAGATCGACCGCGCGGGTTGGTTCACATTGACGGAGGCCGGCATGAAAATCGTTCCCGGCCAGGCTGGATTCCTCGATCGGCTGCTCGCGGGCCTCGCGCTAACGCGCAACCGGGGTCGGTGAGCGGCCGGCACGTCCAATGCGTAATCGACTCTTATTGACCAAGCGCAAAGACCGCAGTCGAAACATCGGCGATTCATAGCGCCATGGACAAGACTTTCTACGTGCCCGACCGGTTGCCTGATGTTCAGCCGGGTAGTCAACCGCCCCCCCCCCGAAATGCGCAAGGGCTTGGAACTGATGGATGCAAGGAACGGACATGTCAGTCGCTATTCCAAGGGCATGATCGTCATTCATTGGGTGACTGCCGTACTGATCGTAGCGGCCTGGTTCACCGCGGAAGGGGGCCGCCACGTCGTCGCGAACCCACCCTTGCTGCACTTCTCGTTGGGGCTGGCGGTGCTTGCTCTCACGGTTCCCCGCTTGATCCTGCGCGTTGTCGGCCAGACGCCGCCACCACCGGACGAGCGGCGGGCATGGATGGCACTGGCAGCGAAAATCGGCCACGCTGTTCTCTATGCATTTTTGATCGGTTTGCCACTCAGCGGCTGGTACGCGGCTTCGCGCCTTGGCGTTCCCGTGTCCTTCTTCGGCATCAGTCTGCCGACAATCGCTGCCCCCGTTCAGGGCGCGCCCGGGATGATCGCCGACATCCATGAGAACGCCGGCACCGTCATCCTCTACCTGGCCGGCCTCCACGCCTTGATTGCAGGCTGGCATCACATCGTCCTGCGCGACGGCACGTTGCGCCGGATGAGCCCGCTCTGAGTTTCAGAGCTGTCGTCTTGAACATGTACGGAGCTTTATCATGAACACCCATATTCCCGATCCCGAACTTTGGGAGCGTACCGTCGGTGACATCGCCGCGACGCTCCCCGGCGCAACCGCGGTCTTTCGCAAGTACAAGATCGATTTCTGCTGTAACGGCGATCTTACCCTCGATAGCGCCGCGCAACGTCGCGGCGTCGATCCAAGCGCACTCGAACATGCGCTGGAGGTTCTCGGCTCCGGGGTGGAGGGAGCAGCTGTTCCGGCCGAGATGAGCAGCGACGAGCTGATCGATCATATCCAGGCCTGCTACCACGAGGCGCACCGCCGCGCCTTGCCCGAGCTCATTATGCTGTCGCGGAAGGTGGAGGCGGTTCATCGCGAGCATCCGAAGGTGCCTGCCGGGCTTTCCGACGCGCTGCGGCAGATGCAGAGCGACCTGGAAGAACATATGACGAAGGAGGAAGGCATCCTGTTTCCGGCGATGCGCCAGGGGGCCGACAAGTTCGACATATCGACTTCGGATTTCCGGCACGAGCACGACGACCAGGGTACGCAACTGCGGCTGCTCGAAAGCCTGACCGACGACTTCACTTTGCCCGAAGGCGCCTGCCGCTCGTGGCAGGCGCTCTATGTGGGCACGGCACAGCTTGCCGAGGACCTGATGGAGCACATCCACCTGGAAAACAACATCCTGTTTCCCAGGTTCGCGGCAACGGAAAGCCCTGCCTAGCCACCTGGAGCGGCCGTTGAGAAGACGGAATGCGGATCGTCTGGCTGATCGTCGGTCTGGCCAGCCTGGTGCTGGCGGGATTGGGCGTGGCGTTGCCGCTGATGCCGACAACGCCCTTCGTCATCCTGGCGGCCTTCTGCTTCGCGCGCTCATCGCCAGCCTTGCATGACCGGCTCCTCGACAGCCGCACGTTCGGCAAGGCGGTCGGCGACTGGCGCACACATCGCGCCATCAGCCGCAAGGGCAAGACAGCGAGCGTGCTCGCCATGGCGTTGTCGCTGGCCGCCTCGCTCGTTCTCGCCGTCGATCTTGTCGTTGTCGGCCTGCAGGCGCTGGCGGCATCTGCCGCCGTTGCCTTCATCTTGACCCGTAACACCTCAGCATAGGCCGTCGTCGCGCGACCACGACGTCCGCCTCTACCAAGCGATGTAAAACATCGCCTTGGCCAGAAAGACGATCAACACCACGTGGCAGAAGACGCTGAGGTGGATGAGCTTGAAGTGGCGGGACTTGAGCTTGCCGCGGGCGCTGAGCGTTATGGCGGTGATGAAGTGTACGAGGACGCTGAGCGCCAGCACGATCTTGATGGAAAGCAGCGTCGCGAAGCTGCTTTCGAAAGGATGCGCGAGGTCTTCGCGGTATTGCCAGGCCATGGCGATGCCCGCACCGTAAAGGATCGCCATTACGAACGGCATCAGACGGCGCGCGCGACGGCCGATCGCGGTTTCCACCGTTCGCATCGTCTCGCGCCCAACCGGCTTGCGGATACCTTCGAGGATGAGAACTTCGAAGAAGACGGTGCCGACGAACATGATGGCGGCAAAAAGATGCAAGGTGACGAGGACAAAATGGCTCATGATAGGCGCCGCCTTCAGCCGGTTACGGCTCCCTCGTTGGCGGGGCGGGCGAGCACTGCGAACTTCGCTAGCACCCCGTGCCGATAGCGGGGTGCCGGCTGCTTCCAGCTGGCGCGGCGGCGCGACATCTCGGCCTCGTCAACCTCCAGCTGCAGCAACAACCTGTGCGCGTCGATGGTGATGGTGTCGCCGTCCTCGACCAGCGCGATCGTGCCGCCGATATAGGCTTCCGGCGCGACATGGCCTACCACCATGCCCCACGTACCGCCGGAAAAGCGCCCGTCGGTGATCAGGCCGACGCTTTCGCCGAGGCCACGCCCGACCAGCGCCGAGGTTGGCGCCAGCATTTCCGGCATGCCGGGGCCGCCCTTCGGGCCGAGATAGCGCAATACGACCACGTCGCCCGGCCTGATCCTGTCGGCGAGGATCGCTTCCATGGCCGATTGCTCGTCGTCGAAGACGCGGGCGGGGCCGGTGATCGCCGGGCTTTTCAGACCTGTGATCTTTGCGACCGCGCCGTCCTCGGCGAGGTTGCCTTTGAGGATGGCGAGATGGCCCTCGCGGTAAAGCGCCTTGTCGATCGGCATGATGACCTGCTGGTCGGCGCGCGGCGTATCGGGCACACCGGCCAGTTCCTCGGCCAGTGTGCGACCGGTGACGGTCATGCAGTCACCATGGATCAGCCCGGCGTTGAGCAGAAGCTTCAGCACCTGTGGGATGCCGCCCGCCTGATGCAGATCGACCGCCATGAAGTGGCCGGACGGCTTCAGATCACACAACACCGGCACCTTGCGGCGCACGCGCTCGAAATCGTCCAGCGTCCACTCGACCCCGGCGGCGTGCGCAATGGCGAGGTAGTGCAGCACCGCGTTGGTCGAGCCGCCGATCGCCATGATGAGCGCCACCGCATTCTCGATGCTGTCGCGGGTGACGATGTCGAGCGGCTTGATGTTCTTCTTCACCGCCTCGACCAATACCCGGCCGGATTCGGCAGCGCTGTCGATTTTCTCGTGATCGGGGCTTGCCATGGTCGAGGAATATAGGAGCGACATGCCCAGTGCCTCGAACGAGGAACTCATGGTATTGGCCGTGTACATGCCGCCGCAGGAGCCGTTGCAGGGGCAGGCGTTGCGCTCGATGCCCTCGAAATCCTCCTCGCTCATGGTGCCGGCCATGAAGGCGCCCACGGCCTCGAAGGCGGAAACGATGGACAGGTCCTGCCCCTTCCACGTACCCGGCTTGATGGTACCGCCATAGACATAGATGGCCGGCGCGTTGGCACGCAGGATGCCGATCATGCCGCCCGGCATGTTCTTGTCGCAGCCGCCCAGAACCAGCACGCCGTCCATCCACTGGCCCTGCACGCAGGTTTCGACGCAATCGGCGATCACCTCGCGCGACACCAGCGAATATTTCATGCCTTCCGTGCCCATCGACATGCCGTCGGATATGGTCGGCGTACCGAACACCTGCGGATTGCCGCCGGCCTCCCTGATAGCGACGATTGCGGCGTCGGCGAGCGGCTGCAGGCCGGCGTTGCAGGGCGTTATGGTGGAATGGGCGTTGGCGACGCCGATCATCGGCTTGTCGAAATCGGCCTTCTCGTAGCCCAGCGCGTAATACATAGCCCGGTTGGGCGAACGGGCGACGCCTTGGGTGATGTGCTTCGAGCGCTCGTTGAAAGGCATGGTGAAGACCCTGGTTGAAGGCTGAAGACTGCCGCGGCGGTCCGGGAAAGCGCGCTGCTATGCGCCCGTGCGATGCAACTGGCGCGGCAAGGCGGCTTCTCCGAAGTCGATCATCGAGCGCTGGATGACGTTGCCGGCAGCATCGACATTCAGACGCGCGCGACGGTTGCCGTAGAAGAAACTCAATCGGTATTGGCCTTCGTGCTCCTCGATCCCGCGTTCGCAGAAGGACGTGATCTCCTGGGCTTTCATGAGCGCGTGCACGGTCGCCGGGTCAAGGCGCAGCAGGTCGGCGAGCAGCTTCGCATCGACGAGGATGCCATTCGTCCCAATCTCAATTTGCATCGGCCGACCCTAAGTGGGGGCCGGACGGACGGCGTCCACCGCCAATCCAACCAGGAGGGTCGCTGGCGGGGAAGGATTCCCACGAAGCCTGAGCCACTTCATCCCATTCTGTTTCATCGTAGCTGGAGACCGGCGTCGGTTTCCTCGGCACCTGCGGAGTGTCATCCGATAAAGCATTATGATCATATGCCATGGTCGTTCTTTGCATCGGAGTTATAAGATACATATAATCTACATCTTATCCGGGCGATTGCAAGGAATCCGATTTCCGCGGGGTCCGAGAGATGCTCGTTGCCGACAGGGATGCTTCGATCCCATCATCTCCTAGGGATGGGGCATGGGATAGGCGTTACAAAGCTATGTCCCTACGACCCAACGCAGTATCGTCTCGACGGCAGCAAGGCCGGGATCTTCTGATTTCCGCATTACGGTCACAAGTTGGAACCACAGATCGTCGTCAGCTTCGTCGAGAAACGCTCGCACGGCGCCGGCGGAAAAGTCACCCACTGGCATCGAGACTCGCGCTGCCCGTTCGTTGAGGTTCGCGGCAAGTTCAGGATCGAGAGTCGCTAAGACGTTGGAGATCACCTCTGGCCGATCGAGGGCAGCAATCAGATCTCCGAGCATATGGCATCTGCATCCAAATGAGGTCTTTGCGTCAACATTACAAAAAACATACCCGATTGCAAAAAATCGAATACGTCTCGTTGCAGCTAAGGCAAATACCATGAATTTGGCTTGGAGTATGCTGCGGCGAAAGTGCCAACCCAAAGAACGATGGCAATACGAGAGAAAGCCGTTTCCGAAAAGAACAATCGTGCCGCACCTTTATCCGTGATCACGACGGGCTCCTATGCGGCAGCCCGCACCTCCACCGCCTGAGCTGTGCAGTCTCGGCCCTTCGACTTGGCCACGTAGAGCGCACGATCCGCGGCCGATAGCAGAGCCTCAAGCTCCTGTCCGAATTCGTGAGCCGATAGACCTATGCTGACCGTTACGCTTCGGCTGCCGAGACCTAGTGTACGGGAAATTTCTTTCACCTTCTGGTGAATGCGTCCACAGAGCGCCGCTGCTTGGGCGAAGTCGGCCTTATCCACGAAAACGGCAAATTCCTCGCCTCCAAGGTGCCCCACAACGTCGGCCTCCCGAATACATGATTTCAGAGCAGAGCCGATTTCCCGCAGGACCGCATCGCCAATTGCATGACCGAAGCTGTCGTTGATCGCCTTGAAATGGTCCGCATCGATGAACAGCATCGCACCAGTTGAACCGTTCGTTCCCCTTGTCCCAACAAGGCGCCTAGTTTCAGCCATGAAAGTCTTTCTGTTTAGCAAACCGGTCAATTCGTCCGTCCTGTTGGCCTTCTCTAATTCCGCTGCAAGTTCGGCAAATTGCGCGCTTCGTCTTAAAAAGAAATAGGTCAGCGGAGATGCCACGAAGAGAACAATCACGCTGGTCAGCAGGAGGTCGAGTACCAACCGATCCGAGAAAAAGATCGAATAGAAAACCAGGGTCAGCAGATCAGCGCCAGCCGCCGCAACGGCCACTATGAGGCACGATTGCCCCAAAACGGAAAGCGCGTTGAAGCGCGCGGCTATGCGATCACACCCGAGCATCGCAGTTGAGGCTAACCGCCAATAGTAAATTGTCGCCTCATCGATTGTGTCAATTTTTCATTGAGGCGTACTCGTTACTCGAAGGCCGACGGCGTCGAGCTGCGACGGCCGCCAACCATGATCGTACGTGGAACCACCTGTCTTTACCGCGCGCTGGCAGGTGGGTTGCCGACACTGAAAATCATGTCGCTCATTCACGAAGCGCTTGTTGTTCGTCCGGCACGTGTCTGCTCAGCCGATGCAGCAGCGCGTTGAACTTTCGCCATTGGACTGGATTGGTTCCGCGCAGCACCGCACAGGCCTTGCCCGCCCCACGGCAGGCTGCATCGGCCTGTCCGAGTCTCGCTAGGGCCTCAAGATTTGCGACCAAGAGATCCGCCAACCCGGTAAGCTGAGCTTCTCCGCCGGTGCCTGCTTCCGGTCCCGTTGCATTCGGTTGATCCGCTTGCATGTCACCAGCCACCGCTGTCGGCTATACCGAGGTGTTCCTTGGCGCCCGAACTCATCTTCTCGGGCGACCAGGGCGGCTCATAGGTCAGCGTGACGTCGACGAACTCGACGCCGGGAACACTCCAGGCGGCGTCGCGGGCGCCCTCCTTCAGGTAATTGGTTGCGGGGCAGCCGCGCGTCGTCGTGGTCATCACGATGTTGACGACGCCGCCGTCATTGACCAGAACCGCATAGACCAGCCCAAGATCAACGATGTTGTAGCCGAGCTCCGGATCGATCACGAGACGAAGCGCATCCGTGACCTTCTCGTCGTCCAGTTTTAGTTCCGCTTCATCGGCCATGGCACGATCCCTGTCACATCGCCGCCCGCGCGGGTTGCGGGCGGCGTACGCGGTTGTGATGCCTGCTTCATGCGGCCTTTGAAAGACGGCCGATCTCGACGCGCCATACCTCCGGCCCGCGCTCGAGATAGGTCCAGGAAAACTGCTGCGGATGCTCGGCCTCGAGCTGGTAGTAAAGAGGCTTTGGATCGTGGTCGTTGACGAGAACGAACTTTCCTCCGGGCGCGAGCTGGTCGACAAGCTCGAAGATCTTCTGATGCCTGTGCATCGGCACCAGGGTTCGGACATCGATTTCGTTGGGGGCTGCATTTGCGGCCTGCGCCATGGGCTTGCTCCTTTAAGTGCGAGATGAACGGCCGACGCGACCTTGTCGCGGTGTACCGTAGCGGACAACTTCCGTTGCACCGACGATCGCAGATAGTTGGCGTTAAAAGATACATTGTCAATATATGTTTTATGAATCGCTTCAGCATCCCTTGCAAAAGATGTACTCAGCGTGCATCTTTGGGTCCGATCGCACCGACGGCGACTGCAATTCCACCTGAGGTCTGAATGAGGCTGACGGATTTTTCCGACTATTCGCTGCGACTGCTGATGTACGCCGCGGCCCGGGCTGATCAGCTGATCACCATCGAGGAAACCGCCCAGGTCTACGGAATATCGCGCGCGCACCTCATGAAGGTGGCGAACCAGCTGACGCGCGCGGGCTTCCTTAAGGCGGTGCGCGGCCGCTCCGGCGGGCTGGCTCTTGCCATGCGGCCCGAACGCATCGGGTTAGGCGATGTGCTGCGGGCGACAGAGCCGGACTTCGCTCTGGTCGAATGCTTCCGAAGCGACAACCGTTGCCTCATCACCCCGCGTTGCCGCTTGCGCGGCATGTTGAAGGAAGCGCTCGCCGCCTTCTCGGGCACACTCGACCGCTACACCCTGGCTGACCTCCTGCTCAATCCCGAAGATTTCGGCATACAGCCGGCGGCATAAGGCTGGTGGGAGGCTCCATCCCGCTTCACGACGTCGCATCAACACCCTCTTGCCAGATCGCATCCTAAAAGATACATTTCAAATACATCTTTTAGGATGCCTATGATGTCTATCCTGTCTCCCGTATTCGATCACGCCTTGCGCGTTGCCCGAGCCGCGCTGCCGCCCTTCAGGCAAAATGACTGCTCCTGCCGCCTGTCGCGGCAGGAGCGGCTCGGCCTGATCTTGTCGGCCATCGACCGCTGTGGCGCCGATTGCCCGGCCTGCGCGATCTGGGCGCTGGAGCAGGACAGATTCCGGACATCTGGGGATGCGGAACCAAACGAAAGGAGATTGCCATGCTGAGCAATTCTCACGAATTCGTCCAGCCTGTGGACGAAGCAGAACGCGCGTATCTCGAATCGCTGGTGCGCGCCGACTACGACAAGAGCCATCCCGGCGAAACGTTCGATGACATGAAGCTCCGTCGCTCCTTTTCGAGGGAAGACAAGGGCCTTTACCGCGATTGGCTAGCAATCGCCGCAGAGCGAGCCAAGGCTGCGCGCGCGGCGAACCCGACCCTGCTGGCCGCCTGACGTCCAGAGGCATACTCGATGGCTTACGTCGTTACCGACAATTGCATAAAATGCAAATACATGGACTGCGTGGAAGTGTGCCCCGTGGACTGCTTCTACGAAGGTGAGAACATGCTCGTCATTCATCCCGACGAGTGTATCGATTGTGGCGTTTGCGTTCCGGAATGCCCGGCGGAGGCGATCTATCCTGACACGGATCCATCCGCGACGCCGGCATGGCTTTCGCTCAACCATCAATATGCGTCGGCATGGCCCAACATAACACGCAAGAAGGATCCACCTGCCGACGCGGACGCATGGAACGGTGTGCCCGGAAAATTCGACGCGCATTTCAGCGACAATCCCGGCGAAGGCGAGTGAGCCGTCGCACTCGTTCTGGCGGCCGATGCCTGCAGGCGCCCCCTATCGGGGCGACAGCTTCTGACAGGTCATAGCGCCGACATGCGACCCACGAACGCATGCTGCCGCCGCTTGCGCCGCGGCAAGCTAAGTTGCTCCCGAGTCCCGCCTCCCTAACTCGATGTATTTGGTATTCCGCAAAGAAGCGGGACTGGAACGCGGTTAGGTTTTCGGCATTCACTGGAGGCGACCAAGGCCGTGCAACCATCCGTCCTGCAAAAGTATGGCGAGGCTCGCCTTCCACGCTACACCAGCTACCCGCCCTCCCCCGAGTTTTCGCCAGCCGTGGGCTTTGAAATTTATGGCGAATGGCTCTCGCGACTGCCACGCGACACCCCTTCTTCGCTCTATCTGCACGTCCCGTTCTGCCGTTCGATGTGCTGGTATTGCGGCTGCCACACCACAATCACCGCCAAGGATCAGCCCGTCGTCGAGTATCTGGACCTGCTGCGCAGGGAGATCGACATGGTCACAACGCAGGTGCCGCAGCCCCTGCGGGTCGAGCACGTGCATTTCGGCGGCGGCACGCCAACCATCGTTGCGCCAATGGATTTCGTCGCGCTGACGGATCTCCTTCGGGATCGCTTCGGCTTCTCGGCCGCTGCGGAGATCGCGATCGAGATCGATCCGCGCACGCTGTCGATCGAGATGGCGGGCGCGCTCGGCGGCGCAGGTGTCGGCCGCGCCAGCCTTGGCGTGCAAAGCTTCGACCCGATCGTCCAGAAGGCGGTGAATCGAATCCAGAGCGAGGAGACAACGATCGAAGCTGTCGACCGGCTACGCCAGTCGGGTGTAGAAAGCATCAACTTCGATCTGATCTATGGGCTTCCGCACCAGACCGTCCATTCCTGCATCGATACGGCCAAGGCCGCGGCAGCCATGCGCCCGGACCGGTTCGCCGTGTTCGGCTATGCGCATGTTCCCTCCTTCAAGAAGCACCAACGCATGATCGAGGAGGCAGCCCTGCCCAGCAGCGCCGCCCGCATGGAACAGGCATTGGCGATCGCCGAAACTCTTGTCAACGCCGGCTACGTCCAGATCGGTCTGGACCACTTTGCGCTTCCCGACGACGAGCTCGCGCGGGCGCAAGCAGCGGGAAAACTGCGGCGCAACTTCCAAGGCTACACCACCGACAATTGCGAAACACTGATCGGCTTCGGCGCCTCGGCCATAGGCCGGACGCAACAGGGCTACGTCCAGAACCAGGTGGGGCTCGGCTTCTACGCCGGGTCGATTTCAAGAGGAGAGCTCGCGACGGCGCGAGGCTATCGTCTGACCATCGAGGACCGCCTGCGCGCGGAAATCATTGAGCGCCTCATGTGCGATTTCGAAGTCGACGTACCGGCGGTCTGCGCCCGACACGGGTTCAACGCGGCTGAACTAATCATCGGAAACGGGAAGCTGCTCGAACTCGCCGAGGATGGAGTAGTCGATCTGGCCGAGGGCGTCATTCGTGTTCGGCGCGACCATCGCTTCCTGGTTCGGGCAGCGGCGGCCGCCTTCGATGGCTGTCTTTACAGGTCAGGCCGGAGCCATAGCCAGGCAGCCTGACCGCCATAGGGGCGGTTAACACGCGTTGAAGGGCGAAAACGCGAGCAAGAAAAATCGTGGTTCTTTGCGTCAGCGCAAAGATCGATGCGAGAGCGGCAATAAGTTGACTGGCATAGTCATGATTTGGCCCGTTACGTCCGTTCCAGGATCGGACGCCTCGCCACGATAGGAAGCAAACCATGTCCCGTCTCTCGACATTGATCTCTTCGACCGCAGCCGTCCTGCTCGCAGGAAGCGCGGCCGCGTCTGCGCTGGAATATCCGATCGGGCAGCCGGGCCTTCTGAACGGCATGGAGGTGGCGGCCGTCTACCTGCAGCCGATCGAGATGGAGCCGGCCGACATCATGCGTCCGGCAGCCGATTCCGACATCCATCTCGAAGCCGACATACATGCAACCGCGAACAATGCGAACGGCTTTGCCGAAGGCGACTGGATCCCGAATCTCAAGATCGAATACGTGCTGGTCCGGGTGGACGACAACAAGCGCATCGGCGGCATGCTGATGCCGATGGTCGCCAGCGACGGTCCGCACTATGGCGACAACGTCAAGCTGACGGGTCCGGGAAAGTACAGGCTGACCTTCACCATCGACACGACCAACGGTTCCGCGCATTTCGGCCGGCACGTAGACAAGGAGACCGGCGTCGGCGCATGGCCGGCGCCCTTCACCGTCGACTACGAGTTCATCTTCGCCGGCACCGGTAAGAAAGGCGGCTACTGACGCGAGCCCGCCGCAAAGGCCATCACAAGATCCAGAAAGCGTATGCAAGCCATGCCCACATGCGCCCGCCTGATATCGATCGTCCTCGTTGCCGTCCTTTCCGCAGGCACGGCCCAAGCGGACGAAGATCCCGTCTTCGTGATCGAATTCGCAAACGGGGCGATCAACCCGGCCGTTCTCGATGTTCCGGCCGGCAGCCGCTTCAAGCTGGAGTTGCGCAACAGCGGCGCCGATCCGATCGAATTCGAAAGCATCGAACTGCGCAAGGAGAAGGTGCTCGGCCCCAGCGTGACGTCCTTCATCGTCATCCGCCGGCTCGATCCCGGCGAATATCGTTTCTTCGACGATTTCCATCCGGACACCCCGCCAGCCAGGCTCGTCGCCCGCGAGGCAGGCGGCCAATGACCGGATCGCTTGGACAGATCGCCCTCGTCGTCGGGCGCGAGAGCGTGGAGGCGCTGCTGGTCGTCGGCATCCTCAACGCCTGGCTCGGCCACCACGCGGATCCCGCCTCCGCCAGAATGGGAAAGCGCTTTCTTTGGGCGGGCATCGGCGCCGGGCTGGCCGCGTCGGCGCTGCTGGCGGCGGCGATGCTGGGGTTCGCCAGCCTGCTCGAAGGGGACCGCGAAGACCTTTTCCAGCTTGTCGTCACCGGCCTCGCCGCCGCGCTCATCCTGCAGATGGTCACGTGGATGCACAGGCAGGGCGGCCACCTTCAGGAGGAACTGAACCGCGGCGCCGAGCGCGCCGTCAGCCGGCAGAACTGGTGGGGTCTCCTCTTTCTGGCCGCGATCGCCGTGGCCCGGGAAGGCAGCGAGACGGCCGTCTTTCTCTATGGCATCCTTGCTTCCGCCAGGGGAACCAGCTTGCCGGCAGGCATTGCCGCCGCAGCCGTGGGGTTGGCAGCGGCCGGCGCGCTCTACTGGCTACTGCAATTCGGCTCCCGGCGTTTTTCATGGCGCGTCTTTTTCCGAGTCACCGAAGTCCTGTTGCTGTTCCTCGCCGCCTCGCTGGTGATGACGGCGCTCGACCGGGCCATCGGTCTCGACCTGGCGCCGGCCCTGTCGCCGCCGCTATGGGACACGTCATGGCTGCTCGACGACATGGCGGGGATCGGCGGTTTCGTTTCGGCGATGACCGGCTACAGGGCGAGGCCCGAATTGGCGTCCGTTCTCGTCTATGTGCTCTATTGGCTGGTCGTGGCCGCATTGCTGTCGCTTCCGAAGCGCACCCGTGCCGTCGCAAGCGCCCCATGACCATTCGGATCATACCGGATATCGCCGGGCGACCGGTGACGGTTGCGCCGCCGCCCGATGTCTGGGCGCGGATCGGAGATTGGCTCCAGCTCCACCAGCGGACGATCCGGACCGTCCAGTGGGGCGTCGTGTCGGTCTATGCGGTGCTGCTGATCGTCCCTGTGCTGCTGCCGCTGCCGGACAGGACGGCCTATCTGTGGTCGAACCTCGCACGCTTCGCGCAGTTCGTCTTCTGGGGGATATGGTGGCCGTTCGTGCTCGTGGGCACGGCGCTGGTCGGGCGCATGTGGTGCGGCCTGCTTTGCCCCGAAGGCTCGATCACTGAATTCGCCAGCGGCCACGGTCTGGGCAAGGCAACGCCGAGATGGATGACATGGCCGGGTTGGCCGACCGTGGCTTTCGCCTCGACCACGCTCTACGGCCAGATGATCAGCGTCTACCAGTATCCGCGACCGACGCTGCTGATCCTCGGCGGTTCGACCGCTGCCGCCGCGCTGGTAGGCTATCTCTACGGCCGCAACAAGCGCATCTGGTGTCGTTATCTCTGCCCGGCAGGCGGCGTCTTCGCCCTTCTCGCCAAGATCGCGCCGCTGCATTTCCGCGTCGAGCCTGCGCTGTGGGAGCGCTCGCAACTCGCCAGGGAAAAGCCCGGCCCGGTGAATTGCGCGCCGCTGGTGCCGCTCCGGACGATGCGCGGCGGATCCGACTGTCACATGTGTGGCCGTTGCAGCGGCTTCCGCGGGGCGATCCGACTGGCGCGCCGCTCGCCAAACCACGAGATCATTCATGTCGCAGGCCAGACGGCAAAGCCCTGGGAAACCGTGCTCATCGTCTTTGGCCTCATGGGCTTGGCGCTCGGCGCCTTCCAATGGTCTGTCAGCCCCTGGTTCGTCGCCGCAAAGCAGTGGGCGGCGACGCGACTGGCCGAAGCAGGTGTCCTTTGGCCGCTCGACGCGACCGCACCGTGGTGGGTTCTGACCAACTATCCGGATCGCAACGACGTGCTTACGCTGCTCGACGGCGCCTTGCTGGTTGCGTATGTGGCCACAGTCGCACTGGCGAGCGGCGCAGCGACGCTGCTGATGCTCCTGGTGTCTGGGCGGTGCCTGGGAAGATGGAACCCCTCGCGTTTCCATCATCTCGCGCAGGCCCTGATCCCGCTGGCCGGCGCCGGAGTTTTTCTCGGCCTTTCCAGCTTGACCATCGGCCAGCTTCGTTCCGATGGCATCATCGTTCCTTTCGTCGGCGAAACGCGCGCGGTTCTGCTGGCGATAGCGACCCTGTGGTCCGCGGTGCTCTCCTCACAGATAACGGCGCTCTACACGACCCGGCGGGTCCGTCGCGTGCTGGCTCTATTTGCGTTCTGTGCGGCGATGGCGCCGGCCAATATCGGCTGGTTCCTGCTTTTCGCGGCATGGTGACCGGTTCACCTGCGCAACAGCACATCACGGAAAGCCCAGAGGAACAGAACGAAGGCCGCGATCCAGAAGATCGCCGACGATTGCGTTCCCACTGACGCCGAGTCCGGGAATGCTTCCGCCAGAATGCGCGCGACGGCAGAGACCGTGATGGAGACAAAAGCTGTCGCCGCCGCCCCATTTCGCGAGAATGGCCGGCGGCTGTGCTTGCGGATCATGCTCGACATGATGGCGATGCTCATCGTGCCGATCGCTCCTATCGTCCAGGCGTGCACCGCCGCAGCCTGCGAAAAGCGATCAGGATTCAAGACATACAGGCCAAGCAGGATGAAACCGACGACAATCCAGCCGTAACCGAAATGCAGCGCCGTCACCGACGCGGAGGCCCGGCTTCGCCAGCCTCGCCACCGAAGGAGCCGGACGGCGTGCGCCACAGCCGCCCCGGCGCCCAGAATGCCGGTCGCTGGATGCTGCGGCGCCAGAACCCAGACTATCAAAGCCCCGCCGGCCGATGCCGCCGAGAGACCTTCGACCGCCCTCGACGGCTCAGGGTCGACGGAGACCCCTCGTCCACCGAGGAATGCGCATGTCAGGGCGGGTGTCACCCTGCCCCCGATCACCATGACGAGTCCGAGGAGCGACGCGACGGCAAGCCGGTAGCTCGCGGGAGCGCCGCCCGTTGCGGTCAGCATGATGCTGCCGCAAAAGGCGCAGAGCAGTCCGAGGATCTTGAAGTCGCGGCGATCGCGCGCGGCAATGATCTGTGCCGCCGCTATGGAGGAAACCGCCAGCATGAAAGTGGCCGAAAGTGCAAGCCCAGCCGCTGTCGAGATCAGCGACGCCACGCGAGCGCCGAGCCACAATCCGACGAGCCCCCTGGGCAATGGCGGCGGTACGACCGGCCGGCCGGTCCAGCGCGGCAGAGCGGTGAGAAGAAAGCCGGCCAGGATGGCGGGGATCGTGCCGAACAGGAGCACGTTTCTGTGCCAGTCACCCGTATTCGTTCCCGTCGTGTCGATACGGCCGCTCATCGATACCCACGGCAGCCAGACTACGATGCCCAACATGGCGTCGAGGGCCGCAATCAAGAAGAACGGCTTGTAGGGATGGGACGGCGGCATTCAGAGCCTCCCTTGGAGCGGGCATGCCCGCGTGATGGACGCGGAGAAAGCGAACGAAGTCGAAGACAGAATCGCACGGCGCAATGGAAATGTTTGCGCAAACGCAAACTCGCGACGGAATGGACCGATAGGCTATCGCTCGAGGCAAACGGGCGGTGCGCTCCCTGGCGGTCATCGGTCGATGGTATCGCCCGTCTGGAAGCGACTGATTGGGAACGCTGGAAACAGTGGCGGGTTCACCATGAAAATCCTTGTGTCGAACGCGACGTCGCCGAGACAGAGGAACGGCACGGACAGGGATATCGTCACCAGGCTGACGGCGGCCATGAAGAACGCACGGTTCGACTGTGAGTGCCGTTCCCAGCTTGACGAGGCGCTGGATCGGTTTGCGGTGATGGAACGAAGGCGTACGATGCGCAGCGATCTTTCCAATGCTTGCAGCCAGCGCCGAAAGATCGAGGCGATCCTGCTCTTTCTTCAGGATCTGGACGATTTGAAAGCGACGGAACAGGACTACAGCGTATTCAGAGACGTTGCGCTTCTCTTCGATGATATCGCCGACGCGGCCAAGCAGGGCTCGGACGCGATGCGTCGGCTCTACTCGTCGAATGACGAATAGCAAAGCCCCACTATCGACTTGACCCAGACGAACCCTTTATTTGCACCCGCACTCCGGAAGGGTCGACAACTTCCCTATCTCAATCTGCCAGTCCGGCGGCCCGCTCCGCAAGCATGTCCATTCGTATCCCTCGGCGAAGAAGGCCCTGAACTTGCGCTCGAGGCGTGATGGGTCGAAATCGCAGACCACCTGCACCGCCTCGCCGGTATGCAAACCGTCGAACATCGACAGGATGGCGGAATCCTTGTTCGCAGAAGCCAGTCTGCGCACATCATAGACCATCATCTTCGTTCTCGCTGCCGATCTCCAAGTTGCGACAGTCTTGTGACAACCAACAATCGCTTCTTTGCGAATCTGCAAAGACGGATGCAGCGGGCTGCCTATTTTCGTCGAAGAGGTTCGGGCCATGGGTAACGATGGAGCGTTCGGATTGTTAGAGGTTCTGCGGCTGATGGCGTGCCACCCGGCGGCGATGGCCTCGACCGAACGGTACGCCGATAGAAGGCGGCGGCTTGGGAATGACGTGCGCCGTCACGAGCGTCCGTTGCTGGTTGTCTTATCCGGACTGGGACGGGTCTCTCGGGTCCTGCGCTGGTCATTGACGAAGCACTGATCGAAAGCGAGGCTAGGCGCGCGGCTTAACCCCGTTTGTGGGGGCTTTTGAGAACCGGATTCGCCATGGCTTACTGAGCACCACGCTAGCCACTCTGAAGCGTTACAAAGTCCCTCGATCCTTGCAATGCCACGATCTTCTGAACAACCCGGGCGGCGCGTTTTCGCTGTCTGCGCCCGATGCGGCAAGTCTGCGCCTGTGCTAATCTTGATCAAGCCGTACGCCTATATGTGTCCATCCTGCCTAGGTGAAGACGAGGAGCAGGCGGATCCTTGCGAGGCATCGAACCGAAAAAAGTCCGACGTGCCGCCACCGGAGAACTCATGAGCCGCCGCTCCAACGCGTCATCCGCTCACCGGGATCGACGCCCGCCCAATTGACGAGCCGTGCCGCGATCTCGCGTATGATGTCGTCCATAGATAGGGGACGGGCGTAGAATGGCGGCACAGGCGGCGCCACGACGGCACCCATACGCGCGAGGCGCAACATGGCCTCGAGATGCCCTTCGTGTAGCGGCGCCTCGCGCGGAGCGATCACCAACCGTCGCTTCTCTTTCAACACCACGTCGGCCGCCCGCACCAGCAGGTTGTCGCCGAGCCCGTATGCCATGGCGGCGAGGCTGCGCATCGAACACGGCACCACGATCATGCCGTCGGTGCGGAAGGATCCACTGGCGATGGGCGCTCCCAGATTGCCGGCTTGATGCACATGCTCGGCAATAGCCGTAAACTGAACGATGCCGTCAGCGCCGAGCTCATGCGCGATTGTCGCTCGAGCACCGTCAGAAATGACCAGGTGCGTCTCAATATCTGCGGCAGCCAGCTGCCTGAGCGTTTCGAGCGCAAGGGCTGAACCGGAAGCGCCGGCCACGCCGACAATCAAGCGTTTTCGCATGGCGCTTCGCGCTTCGCACGGTCCGTAAACAATTCCCGCCAGCGCTCATCGACGCGCCGCTCCACGGCGGCATCCATGCCGAGTTCGACGCCCCATTCGCGTGAGGTCTCGGCGCCGATCTTGCGGGTGGCGTCAAAGCCTATTTTGCCGCCGAGTCCCTCAAGCGGCGAGGCGAAGTCGAGCTGGTCGATGGGCATGCGGTCCACCTGCATGACGTCGCGACCCGGATCCATGCGGGTGGCGAGCGCCCACATGACCTCCGGCCACGAGCGGATATCTATATCGTCGTCGACCACGACGATCATCTTGGTCATGGAGAATTGAGGCAACGTCGACCAGAAGCCCATCATGACGCGTCGGGCCTGACCCGCATATCTCTTGGCGATCGAGATCACCGCGATCCGGTAGGAACAGGCTTCCGGCGGGAGCCAGATATCCAGAATCTCCGGCATCTGCTTTCGCAGCAGCGGCTTGAACACCTCTAACAGGGCGCTTCCCAGCACGGCGGGTTCGTCGGGCGCACGCCCGGTGAAGGTTGTCAGATAACTGGCTCCGTCGCGGATGCGCATGCGTTTGAGCTTGAAGACGGGATAGCGCTCCGGCGCGTTGTAATAGCCGGTATGGTCGCCGAACGGGCCTTCGAGCGCCGTTTCCGTGGGCGACACTGTCCCTTCCAGGACGATCTCAGCGCTTGCCGGTACATGTAGCATGATGTCCCTGCAGGGCACCATCCGCACGCGGCGATCGCTGATCATGCCTGACAGCGCGAGTTCCGACACGCCTTCCGGGGCCGGCATCACCGAAGCAAGCAGTGTCGCGGGATCCGCCCCGATCACGACCGCCACTGGCATCTCAAGACCCCTCGCCTGCCAGGTTCGATGATGCGCCGCACCGCCGCGCATGGGTAGCCAGCGCAGGATGGCGCGGTCGCGGCCGATCACCTGCATGCGGTAAATTCCCAGATTGTAGGCGCTGAAGTCGTCGTCGCCCGGCGGCCGGGTGACGACAATCGGCCAGGTGATCAGAGGTCCGGCGTCGCCCGGCCAGCAGGTCTGGACAGGCAGAGACGAGAAGTCCGGCTCAGCCTCTTTCCACTCCTTCGTCGCAGAAACGATCTTCGGCCGCGTCTGGAACGCTCTGCGGGCGGCTGGCAGCATTGTGCTGAACTGCTTCAGATTCTGCGGCGGTTGCGGCGACCGCATCCAGGCCAGCAGTTCGCCTAGCCTGGCGAGTCCCTCGACGTCCGTGCCGAGCCCCCACGCGACCCGTTCGACAGTACCGAAAAGGTTGGTGACCACCGGCAGGTTCGACACGAGGCCGCTTTGGTCCAGCGGCTGCGTCAGCCGCAGCGCCGGCCCGCCGGTAGCGATCACCCTGCGGTGAATCTCGGTGATCTCCAGCCGCATCGAGACCGGCGCCCGGATCGTATCCAGACGCCCCATACTTTCCAGATGAAAAAGGTAGGCGCCGAGAGTAAGAAACCGGGGAAGATTGCGCTCGTGCATTGGAAGATATCCGGCGCCAGCAACTCACCGGCGCCGTTCCGATGCCATGGACTCCCGAACCGGTCGTTGAGATTCCGCAAACAGGACGCCGAGACGGCTACGGTTCGAGCCACTGCCGCCGTTGCGCACGCAACCGGGCGCGTCATCTGTCTGGCTGGATGCACTCCTTGAGAAACTCGGCGTTCGGGCAGAATTCGAGGATAGTGACGACCTGCTGCTCTCCTTGCAGCCGTTGGCTGCACTCGCGCTGATGGATACACGCCAGGCAGACGTTGCGTGCCGTCGCCATCGCTGTCCCGCCGGATTTGCGGGCAGCGAACATAGGATCGATCTCCAGCCGCTCCAGGACAATGTCCAATCGCGCAAACTGCCGCCACACCCGTTCGGTCTGCGGCCAATGTTCAACAGACCGCATGATGACCTCCATGCGTCGCACTGAACTTCACGAACAACATCTACTCCAAAGCCGCGTCCCGAATCCATGTGTCCAGTCGCCGCGCTATCTTGCTACGAGGGGGGCCGGCAATGTGGTCCTTCGCACCCATCTTTGATCCTGCGCAAACTTCTTCCGCGCAACTCGACCTATCGTCACCCGTCCACAATGGACCGGAGGGCAGAATGGCGGCGGGAAACGAAGAAATCAGTTTGCCGGCTTCGGTCCGGCGCCTTCTGCCGCCATTTGCCGCCGCTCCGTTCGGTCCACTGCTAACCCTTTCGTTGCGATCGCTTGCCCGGCGTCGCCCGGGTCTGTTCGAACGGCTCGGCGAACATAGTACCGCCCACTTCTTGATCGATCCGACAGACCTGTCCTTTGCCTTCAGCGTCGTGCCTGACGGTGCATCAGCTGTCGTCCGCGTCACCGGCAAGAGCGGCTCCGCTCCATCCGACGTGGTGATACGCGGTCCGCTGCTAATGTTGCTCGGCATCCTCGACGGCACGCTGGACGGCGACGCGCTGTTCTTCCACCGCGCCATCGCGGTCGCCGGCAAGACCGAAGCCGTGGTGGCCCTGCGCAACGCCATCGAGGACGCCGAGCTTCGCCCCTCTGACCTGCTCGGGCTGCGCGGCGCGCTCGCGCGTCTTGCCGACGCAGGTATCCTGGGTGGCCTCAGCGCGGCACGACACTTCGCGGCAGACACGCCTGTCGCCAAGGCGAGGCAGGCATGAGCGGCCGCATGGAACTGGTCTGCCCGGCGGGAACCCCGGCCACACTCCGGGCCGCCGTGCTGGCGGGCGCGGACGCCGTCTATTGCGGTTTCCGTAACGAGACCAACGCCCGCAACTTTCCCGGTCTCAACTTCTCGTCCCAGGAAATGGCCGAAGGCATCCGCTTCGCGCATGGCAACGGCAGCAAGGTTCTGGTCGCGATCAACACCTTCGCGCGCGCGGAGAACACCGACCTCTGGCGCAAGGCGGCGGACACGGCGGCGGCCTGCGGCGCGGACGCCGTCATCGCCGCGGACATCGCCGTACTCGACCACATGGCGAACAGCCACCCGCGCACGCGCTTGCACCTTTCCGTACAGGCCGCCGCGGCGACGCCGGAAGCGATCAGTTTCTACGCGCAGGCGTTCGGCGTGCGCCGCGTCGTGCTGCCGCGCGTGCTTTCGGTGCAGGAGATTGCCGGGCTCAACCGGGCGATCGACGTGGAAACGGAAGCCTTCGTCTTCGGCGGCCTGTGCGTGATGATGGAAGGCCGCTGCCATCTGTCGTCCTACGCCACGGGCAAGTCGCCCAATCTCAACGGCGTCTGTTCGCCGCCAGAGGCGGTGAGCTACGTCGAGAACGCTGAAAGCACCACCGCGCGGCTGGCTGGCTTTACAATCGACCGTTTCGCCGCCGGCGAACCTGCAGGCTACCCGACGCTCTGCAAAGGCAGATTCACGGCTGGGGACAAGACCGGCTACCTGTTCGAGGATCCGGTCAGCCTCAACGCCGGTTCGATGATCGTGGCGCTCAAGGATGCCGGCGTCACCGCCTTAAAGATCGAGGGCCGCCAACGCGGGAAGGGCTACGTCACGGAGGTGGTGCGCGCCTTCCGGCGGGCGGTCGACGCGGCCGAGAACGGCGGCGACCCGGTCGAGATCGACGGCATCCTGGCCAACCTGTCCGAAGGCGGCCGGCAGACCACCGGCGCCTACCGCAAGACGTGGAGGTAAGCCGTGCCATCGCTCAAGCTCACTTTGGGGCCGCTGTTCTTCCATTGGCCGGCAGACCGGCTGTCGACCTTCTACAGCCGCGTCGCCGACGAAGCGCCGGTGGACCGCGTCCATGTCGGCGAGGTCGTCTGCGGCAAGCGCATGCCCTTCTCCGACCCGGCTTGGCCGGACATCATCGAACGGCTCGAGCGCGGCGGCAAGGAAGTCGTGCTCTCAACGCTGGCGGCGCCCGCCACGGTGCGGGAACGCCGCGCCGTCGAAGAGTTGTGCGCCGATGGCCGGCTGGTGGAGATCAACGACATCACCGCCCTGCCCGCCCGCTCCGGCAGGCCGTTTGTAACGGGACCGTTCGTTAACGTCTACAACGCGGCTACCGCCAGTTTTCTGGTGCGGCACGGCGCGCGCACGATCTGCCCGCCGGTCGAACTCCCGCTGGCGACGATCGGAGCGATCGCGGCGGGATGTGCCGAAGCCGAGTTCGAACTCTTCACCTTTGGCCGGCTGCCACTGGCTCTGTCTGGACGCTGCTACCATGCGCGCCTACATGGCCTTCACAAGGACTCGTGCCAGTTCACCTGTGAACAGGATCCCGATGGACTCGCCGTCGATACGCTCGACGGGCAGAAATTCCTGGCTATCAACGGCGTACAGACGCTTTCGGCGCAGGTGCAGGCAGTCGTTCTCGATCCGGCCGAATTCGCCGCGCACAACATCTGGCGGCTGCGGCTGTCGCCACACGGCTGTGACATGGTCGAAGTGGCCCGAACCTACCGGGAACTTGTCGAACGGCGGGTTGAGCCGAACGAAGCGCGCTTCCTCCTGTCCTGTCTCGATCTCCCAGGTCCAATGGTTGATGGCTATGTTCGGGGCGAGCCCGGATCGCAGCCGCCGGTGCCCGCGTGAAGGGACAGGAATGACTCGGATCGCCATTCTCACCGTCTCGGACCGCGCCAGCCGCGGCGAGTACGAAGATCTCGGCGGACCCGCAGTCGAAAACTGGCTGCGCGCCGTGGTGACCAACTCATGTGACTATATCCGCCGCATCGTGCCGGACGGACTGGAAAGCGTACGGGATGCCTTAATCGAGCTTTGCGACCGCGATGGCGCCGACCTTGTGCTGACGACCGGAGGAACCGGCCCCGCGCCGCGAGACCTGACGCCCGAAGCGATGGAGCAGGTCTTCAGCAAGGGACTGCCAGGCTTCGGGGAACTGATGCGCCGGGCAAGCCTCATGCAGGTGCCCACGGCCATCCTCTCGCGCCAGACTGCCGGCATCAGGGGCCGCTCGCTGATCGTTAATCTGCCCGGAAAGCCGTCCGCCATCGCGATCTGCCTGGCCGCCGTCTTTCCTGCTGTGCCCTATTGCCTCGAACTGATCGGTGCAGGACGGATCGAGCTGTCGCCAGAGTTCGGGGTCACTGGTCGGGCCCTCCAAATGGCCGCCTCCTAGACGTCGATCATCTCAGGACGTGAACTTCGTCCATTCGCCTTGCAAGGATAGGACATGCGCTTCGACGTCGGTCTGCGTGCGGACGGCGGCGGCAATCGTGTCCGTGTCCATCAGGTTGAAGGCGGTCGACAGTGCGTCCGCCAGCGCAGCCTTGTCGGCGACCACGGTGACGCTGGCATGGCGCTGGGGCGTCGCGCCGCTGCGCGGGTCGATTATGTGGCTGAATCTTCCCTCTCGGTCGAAGCGGAAGCCGAACGGGCTCGACGTGGCGACCGCGCGATCCTCCACGTAGAGCACCTTCAGGATACTGGCCGAATCGAGCGGATCGGAAAGACCGACGCGCCACGGCCGGTTTCCTGGCGCCGAGCCGATGGCGCGGCTTTCTCCCATGTCGACCATGGAGCGTTCGATACCGCCAGCCTTCAGAAGATCCACAACCCGGTCGGTGACGTAGCCTTGCGCGATGCCGTTGAGCGTCAGCGCCGATCCGAACAAAGGCAGGTCGATGCGGTCGGGCGAACAGGCGATCCGGTCGAGGCCGACGCGAGCCAGGCCGTCGGCCACCGCTTCGGATGCGGGTCCGGCTTCGGCAGCGCCGGGCATGGAGAAATGGCGCCGATAAAGCTCCCATAGCGGCTGCACTGTGGGGTCGAAGGCACCGCCGGTTAGTTCCCATGCCGCCCAGCTCTGCCGGACGATGTCCACCATTTCCGGCGGCGGCATGACGAGAAAGCCCTGCCTGTTGAGTAGCGTGAGGTCGGAATCCTCGCGGTAGAGGCTGAGGATGCGTTCCAGCCGGCGCACCTCGGCGACGGTCGCTTCCGCCAGCCTTTCTGCCCTGGCGCGGTCGGGGTGATGGATGACCAGCGAGGCCTGCGCGCCCATCGCCTCGCCCTGCCAGGTCACCGCTTCCGCAGTTGCGTCGGCGTGCGGCGGCAGCAGCGCCATACCGGCGGCCGCAGCGCTGATGCCGATCATGCGGCGGCGGGTTATCATGCCGGTCATCATGTCAGTCAACCTCCCCGGAGGGCGTTTGCGCGCCGCCTCCGGCCTGTTGTTCAAGAATGTAGCCGCGCGGAACAGCGTCGAAGCGCACCGTCGTTCCGCCATGGCCTTTGGCAAAGGCCACAGCCGCCGCCTCAGTGGAGAAAGGCACGGCCTCGGCCGTGCCCATGCCGCTTTTGGCGTCGCTGTCGATGACGAAGAAAGCTTGCCGGGCATCGACCCAGTTGTCGGCGCCAGGCTTGTTCCAGCTCGGTGCTCTAGCCATATCGGAGACGTATATCGCACGGATGTCCTTCGGCTCCTCGGGCAGCATGGTGAAGGCGATGGCGTCGCGCGCCGACGAGAACCAGATCGGCTCGTCATATGTGGCGAGGATGATCTGTCCCTTCGGCCCGGCGTGCTCAAGAATGTTCATGCCGCAATAGCGGCCCATCGCCTCCTCGGTCATAGCGAAGGGCGGGGGCGGGGCTTCGGCCTCGCGCTGGCAGGCGCCAAGGAGGAGCAGGCCGGCGAGCAGCGCCACGGTCAGGCGCACCCTCACAGCTCCCTCCTCGAAAAGGCGACTGCGGCAAGCGCCATCGGCGCGACGACCCATGCCGCGAGCGCCGCAAGCAGCGCGGCCGGCGCCAGCACCGCGGTCTGCACGGTCCCCGCCATGCCGGAAGCGGCCGCGATGTCGCCGGAGTCGGCAAGGTTGAGCAGCCGGTAGGCATCCGTCGGATTGAACAGAAGCAGCGCGTCGAGCGTGCCGCCGCTGATCATGCGGCCCTGATCGGCGACAAGCAGCCCCAGGAGCGCCATGTCATAGAGGACGACGAAAACGAGCCAGATACCGATAGCAATGCCGCCGGCCGTGGCGCGGTCGGCCACCAGTGCGCTGACCAGATAGCCGATCGCGACGAACACGGCGCCGAGCAGCGCGGAGGAGGCCGTCATCGTCATGAATGCCGCCCAGCTTCCGACGCCGATCATCGCCTTGCCGGTGGCCAGCAGCGCTATCGCCGCTAGGCCGTAGCCGACACAGGTGGCGAAGGCGAGGATCGCGAGGTGGCCGAGGAACTTGCCGAACAGCACCTGCCGCCGCCTCACCGGATAGGAGAGCAGCAGGGTCATGGTTCCGCGCTCGATCTCGCCGACGATGGCGTCGTGGGAGATCAGCAGCGCAATCAGCGGCACGATGAAGATGGTAAGGCTGGCAAGGCTGATGACCACGACGTCGAGCGCGCCGGCTCCGACCGTGCCGGTGGGCGCGCTGCCGAGGAAAGCGAGCGTCAACGCCAGCGCCGCCAGCAGGCCGGTCGCGGCGACGACCCAGCGGTTGCGCAGGCCCTCGCGCACCTCCTTGGCCGAAAGCAGAAGGATCGTCTTCATCTGGAAGCCCTCCCGGAAAGGAAATGGGCATAGAGATCGTCGAGCCCCGGCGGCACCATCTCGAGGTCCTCGAAGGGCGCGCCCTCGCCGGCTGTCCTTCGCAGGAAAGCGGCCTTGTCCTCCGGCGTCGCGTCCAGTTCGATGACGTGGCCGTTGATTTGTCTCAGCCCTGCCGGCTCGCCCATCCATGCGCGCAGGCGCTCGGCGCCGCCCTCGGCTGTCTTCAGCCGGATCCGGGTCGGCAGTTGCGCGATGTGGCGCAGTTCGTCCAGCGTTCCGTCGGCGATCTTGCGACCTTCGTTCAGAATGACGACACGCGAGGCGTTGCCTTCCAGTTCGTTGAGTGCATGGGAGGAAAGCAGCACCGTCGCCCCCGCCGCCTGCATCTCGCGCACGATGGCGTAGAATTGCTGGCGCAGTTCCGGGTCGAGCCCGGTCGTCGGCTCGTCCAGCAGCAGTATGGCCGGCGTTCCGATCATCGCCTGCGCAAGGCCCAGCCGTTGACGCATGCCCTTCGAATAGGTGCCGATGCGCCGGTCGGCGGCGTGGGCGAGGCCGATGCGTTCCAGCAACGCGTTTTCCTCGTCTTTCCGTCCGCCCTTGAGCCGGACATAGAAACGCAACGTTTCGCGGCCGGTCAGCGCCGGGTTGAAGGAGACCGTCTCGGGCAGGTAGCCGAGCCGCCGCCGCACGGCGGCATCGCCCGCCGCCGGATCCTGCCCCAGCACGGCGACCGTCCCGGCAGTCGGCCGTGCAAGGCCAAGCATCAGCTTGATGAGCGTGGTCTTGCCGGCGCCGTTGTGACCGACCAGCGCGATTACCTCGCCGGGCGCCGCCGAGAAGGAAACACCGTCCACCGCCTTGACCTGGCCGTAGTGCCGGGCAACCGATCTGAGTTCGACGTTGAGGCTCATGGCCGCTCCGTTTGGTTCGCGCCGTCCGGCTTCATGAGGGGATGGCTGTCGACCACGCCGCCGGGGAACACCGCCGGGAAGCGCGCCTGTGCCCAACGGATCACCTGCACGGCCGGGCTGTTGACCAGCACCTTGGCTGCCGGCGCCTCCCACAGCACCTTGTCTATGACGTCGTTCGGCCGGTACGGCTTGTCGGCGACGCCGTCGCCGTCGAGGTCGAAGGCGGGATTGTCGCTCCAGTAGTTTCCTCGTCCCCCACTTGACCAGTCGAGCGAGCGGGTGCCGACATATTTGACCTGGTTGCGGTTGCGGATGAAGGCGTTGCCGCTCATGGCGTTGCCCTCGGAGCCGGCGGTGAAATGCACGCCGATCTCGCAGCCCTCGAAAGTGTTGCCGCTGAAACGGTTCTTGTTGGCGTTGTAGATGAACACGCATTTTTCCGGCCCGATGCGCGACCCCGTGCGCGGCGTCGCCAGTGTAACCTCGCCTGACGCCGGCATGCCGGCATCCGCCGAAAAGCGCTCGCCGTTGCTGGTCCAGCGGCCGGCCGGCTGCGGACCGCCGCGCACCACATTGCCGCTGATCTCGGAGCCGTTGGCGTAGTTGAACAGGAGACCGTTGTCGCGGTCGCCGTCGGAGACATTGCCGGTAACTGTCAGGCGGTTGGAATACATGATCGCGTAGCCGACGATATTGCCGGTCGAGACGTTGTCGGCGATCACGCTGTCGTTGGTGTACATATAGTGGACGGCGAAACGCAGGTTGCTGAAGGTGTTGCCCCTGAATTCGTTCTTTTTGCTCGCATTGGCGAAGATGCCGTCCCGGCCGAAGCTGACGTCGTTGCCGATCACCTTCGCGCCGGGCGCGTTCCACACCGAAACGCCGCTGCCCGAACGGCTGGTGCGTCCCTCACGCAGGCCTTCGATGTGGTTGTTACGGGCGATCGCGCCGCGCGAGCCATGTAGATAGATGCCGTAGAGATTCCCGAGGATCACATTGTCCTCGACCACCGCGCCAGTCGCCGCTTCGGTCGCGAACACGCCGGCATCCATGGCGTCGAGATCCATGCCCGAGCCTTCGATGGTAAGGCCACGCACCGCGGTCCCAGGCGCTTCGAGGGTCACGACACTGCCCTGCCCCACGCCCTGCAGCACCGCATCCTGTTCACCCTCCAGCGTCAAGGCCTTGGAGACAACAACGGGACCGCGATGCGATCCCGGCGCGAGCCGAAGCACGTCGCCGGGGGCGGCGGCATCCACAGCGGCCTGGAGCGGTGCTGCACCGGCCGGCACGACGATCTCCGCCGCGCCAGCCGGGCAACCGGAAACGGCGGAGGCAAGAACCGCCGTTCCCATTGCTGCGATGTGGAGAAAACGGCCCACGCCCTACGCGCCTTGCGGCTCGACGAACATGCGGCCCTGCATCTCCATATGCATGGCGTGGCAGAACCATGAGCAGTAGTACCAGTACACGCCTGGCTTGCTCGCCGTGAATGTCACCGACGCCGTGGCGTGCGGCGCCACCTCCATGTTGATGCCGTAGTTGATGATGGCGAAGCCGTGGGTCAGGTCCTCCACCTCGTCGATATTGGTGACATAGACGGTGACCTCGTCGCCCTGTTTGACGTTAAAGCTCTCCAGCCCGAACGCCGGTGCCGACGAGGTCATGTAGACGCGCACCTTGTTGCCGTCGCGGATCACCTCGCTGTCGACCATCAGGTCGATGCCGTCGGCCTTCGCCTGCTTGACCGCATCCGCGAAGAACGGGTCGTCGCGGTCCCAGATCGAGACCGGGTTGATTTTCGAGCGGTGGACAAGGGTGGCGTCGTGCGGCTCGGCGAAGCTCGGACCGTCATGCACCAGCACCATCTGGTCGCCGGAAATGTCGATCAGCTGGTCGTTCTCCGGCTTGAGCGGACCGACATTGAGGTAGCGATCCTTGGAGAACTTGTTGAGCGAGATCAGCCATTTGCCATCCGCTTCCTTGGTCTGGCCCATGGAGGTGTGGTTGTGGCCGGGCTGGTAGTGGACGTCGAGCTTCTGGCGAATCGGGTCGACCTTCTCGCCGGCGTAGGAGCGCTTGGCGTCGTCGATGTTCCACTTGCAGACCTGGCTGTCGATGAACAGCGTGGTGTAGGCGTTGCCACGACCGTCATAGGCGGTGTGGAGCGGGCCGAGACCCAGTTCCGGCTCGGCCACCACCGTGTCCCGCGGCTTGATCTTGTCGTCGAACAGATCGTCGAACTTGCGCACGTCGAACACGGTCACCGTCGGCGACAGCTTGCCGTTGGCGACGACATGGATGCCGTCCGGCGCGGTGTTGATGCCGTGCGGGCTGTTGGCCACCGGCACGTAGCGGGTGTAGGGCGAGCCGTGGCGACCGTCGATGACCGGAACCCCGCCCATCTCCTTGAAGTCGCCCTTCTTCACGGCATCCTCGATGCGCTTCAGGTTGAAGATGACGATCCAGTCCTGCTCCTTGGACATCATCTGCTCGAGGTTCACGCCCTCCTCGGAATTGTAGCAGGTGGCGAAGGCGTACTTGCCCTGGTAGTCGGCATCGACGTTGTCGAGGTTGCCATCGACCATCACCTGCCATGCGACTTTCATCGTCTCGCCGTCCACGGCGGTGAAGATCGCATGATACTGCTTGGGATCATCGAGGATCTTGCCGTCGTTCGGGATCGGAACGCGATCCTCGCCGTTGGCGAACACATAGCCGGTCTTCGGGTACTTCTGCACGCGCAGCCCGTGCACCGTATGCTGGTTGGGCAACTGGATGATCTTGTCGCACTTCATCACGTCGAGCCGAATGCGTGCCACGCGCGTGTTGGCCTTGTCGTTGACGTAGAGGTAGCGGCCGTCATAGGTCCCATCCGTCTGGGAGGGATGCGGATGGTGCAGGTCGCCATTGAGGTAGATGCCGCCCCTGTCCTTCAGGAACTCGACCGTCTCCGGCAACAACCCTTCGGTGAGGACCTTGCGGCTCTCGTTGGTCAGGCCCCAACCGGTGGCGCTGCAGCGGTTGAAGACGGGGATGCGCATCATCTCGCGCATTGACGGCGCGCCGATGATGCGAACCTCGCCAGTCTGGCCGCTGGAGAAGAAGACGTAGTATTCGTCCAGTTCGCCGGGCTTCACCTCGGCTTCCTGTTCGCCCTTCTCGTCGGCAGCGGCCGACGAAATCATGCCGCCGTTCAGCGCCAGCCCGCCGCCGACACCGGCAGCACCGGCAGCTGCCATCATGGCGCTCGTGCCCAGCAATTGGCGCCTGCTTAAGATTGCTTTGCGTTCCTGTTCGTCCTGCGACATGGTCATTCTCCTTGTTGTGGCCTGTCAGCCGGTTGAAGTGGTTTCTTGTCCGGAGGCCGCGACCGGCGCGCCCTTGTGCGTAATGATCGGCGGCTTCGGCGAGCCCTTGCCCTGTTTCGTAGGACCACGGGTTGCCGGCGAAGACAGCGCCTCGAACTTCTCGCGCTTCAGCCGCACCTGGATCATGTGCGGGCAGCGGTGGTCGTCGTGGTAGAGTTCCTGGCAGTGCATGCAGTAGATGCACTCGTTGACGTTGATCTCGCCTTCGGGATGGATCGCCTGGACCGGGCACTCCTTGGCGCAGCGCTGGCAGGGCGAACCGCATTCGGGATAGCGCTTGAGCCACTCGAACATGCGGATACGGCCGGGAATTGCGAGCGCGGCGCCGAGCGGGCATAGGTACCGGCAGTAGAAGCGCTCGATGAACAGACCGGCCCCGAGCAGCGCCAGCGCAAAGACGACGAAGGGCCAGCCGCGCGCGAACTTCAGGATGATGGCGGTCTTGAATGGTTCGACCTCGGCATAGGTCTCGGCCAGCGCGACGGAATAGAGGGACAGGCCGAACAGGCCGAGGAAGATCATGTACTTGATCGGCCACAGCCGCTCGTGCAGGCCAAAAGGCAGCTTGACCTGCGGGATTTTCAGCCATTGGGCGAGGTTGTTGGTGAGTTCCTGCAAGGCACCGAACGGGCAAAGCCAGCCGCAGAAAGGTCCCCTGCCCCAGAACAGCAGGCCCGCCGCCACGGCCGCCCACAGGATGAAGATCAGCGGTGCGGCAAGGAAGAACTCCCAACTGAAGCCGGTGACCAGCGAATTGACGAAGGTCAGAACATTGACCACGGAAAGCTGGGCGTTGGCGTACCAGCCGAGCCACACCAGTGTGAACAGCAGGTAGCCGCGCCTGACCCAGGCGAACAGGCGCGGCCGGCTTACCAGCCAGTTCTGGAAGAAAAAGATGACGGTCAGGACCAGGAGAGCGGCGACGGTGACGCCGATCTTGACTGTGTTCAGCTTCCAGATCTTCACCCACAGGGGTTCTTCGTCGGCGGGGGCCTGCGCGGCTTTTCCGGCGGGCGCTTCGGATGCGGCAGCGGCCGGCGGCTGCTCGGGGGCGGGCTCGGCCGCCGGCGCCGCCTTCAGGTAGCGGGCTGGCAACGTGTAACCGAGATCGAAGGGCAAGGTCGCCTTGTCGCGCGCACCGAAGCTGCGCTGCACCAGCAGTTGCAATTCCCACGGCTCGGAAAGGTCGAGTGAGAATTCGTCCGGCACCGTGAACAGTGCGATCTCGCGCAGGTGCGGCGCGCCCTCGGCGGCGAGATCGCCGAGCCGCGTGTGGTTGCGGTCGCGGAAGCGCACGCCCTGGCCGTCCTGCATCAGTTCGATGCGGTCGAAGATGCCGCCCCGCACATAACCCGAGCCCTTGAAGGAATAGGCCCCGTCGCCGGCCACAACGATCGCCTGCTGACCGGGCTTCAGCTTCTTCTGCAACCGGTCGTAGACGACGTCGCCCAACAGGCTGCGGCCGATGGCGGGCACGCTGACCGGCGCGACATAGAGGTCGATGAAACGGTCGTCAGGGTTGCTCGTTTCCGCCCTTTCGGCCGCTTGATTCTGGCCGGCGTCGGCGAAAGCCTTGGTCACCTCGCCCACGGTAAGCCTGAGGCTGCGCACGGAGCCGTCGCCGACCAGCGTGTTCCAGTCGCTTGTCCCCGATCCGGCCATGTCCACGACCATGGCCGGTTTGGCGGAAGGGCCGGCAGCGCCTGCGCCCGTCTGGCCCAGACGGCCGCTGCGGATCAGCTTCACGGCCGAGCGCACCACACTGTCGCCCATCACCAGCACGGTGACCGTGGCGCCGCTGACGATGTCCACCTGCGGAAGCTGCTCCTGCCCCGCCGCGACCCGGCCGAGATCCTTGCCGATCAGCGAATTCAGCGCGGCGACGACCTTTTCCTGCGGGATGCCGATCAGCACGATCGGCTCCTTGTGCTCGACCAGCTTGATGCCGCGGATAATCCCCTTGACATCGATGCCGACCAAGATGCGTATCGGCTTGCCGGAGTAGCCGACTGCGCTGGAGAAATCGGTGTTGAGATAGGCGTAGCCGACCGCCTTGCCGTCGGACAGGACGGGAACGAGCGGCGGGCTGCCCTGGGCCGCGCCATAGGCGTCGGCGCCCTTAATCAGTTCGTTCGCCGGCGTGCCGGAAAGAAAGTGCTGCAGACTCTCGTCGGCCAGCGCATGCGCCGCCAAAAGAAAAAGCGACGACACCGCGACGAACACGAACGCCACGACACGCAGCGATGCGCAGCCGGCATGGCGCGACGCGGTGGCCCTCGTCCCGGGCATGAGCGTGTGTAACGGCATGCATTCCCTTCCGCCGGCCGCTCCTGGCGTGACCGGTCTCAGGGCGCACATGTCGATGATTTTGGCGGACGATTCTTTGATCCAACGCAAACGTAGATTCGGAAAGCGTCAGTATGTTGTGCGTCAGCGAAGAGGACCACCTGATGACCCGCCTGACATCTGAGCCGACGGCATCGATCCGCTCGATGGACGAACTTCTGGCTGTCGCCATGGCAATGGAAAAGGAATCTGCAGAACGATATGCCGCCTTGGGAGAGCGCATGCGAGCTGCCGGCCGCCAGGAACTGTCCGAAGTATTCGATCGTCTCGTGCGCGAAGAGACAAGTCATATCGAGATGGTCTCGGATTGGACCGAGCAGGTTTTGCATCATGCCCCAAGCCCTCCGGCTCACGGGGCGGACACCGAAGGTGTGTTTGACGATGAGAACCTGGAACTCGTAGCGCCCGAACTAATAGACGCCTATCGTTCGTGGGCCGTTGCGGTACGCAACGAGGAACGCGCCTTTGCCTTCTGGTCCTATGTCGCAGCGCATGGACCATCGCCGGAAATACGGCAGGCCGCCGAGCGAATGGCGCGCGAGGAGCTCGAGCATGCCAAAACGCTGCGACGCGAGCGACGGAAGGCCTTTTTCAAGCAACACCGCCCAGGGCGGGTCATCTGGGAAACCTGCGACTTGGCCAGCCTCGAAATGGAGGTCTGCACCCGTCTTGAGGAATATGCCGACATGAATGCGAACAAGAACAGGTACCGCGACCTCGCTCTTGAGGCGCGTATGATCTCACTCGATCTCGCATCGGACCCGCTCCAGGATCCCGCCCCGGTTGCCCCCACGCCGCCACGCTCGCTGGATGCGCTCTGCGAATGGCTGGCGGATTATTATATCGATGCCGGTGAACACCTGCTTTCGCAGGCGGCCCGGGATCGGGCGCAGGCTCTCGCGACCATCGCGGTAAAGCGTCTCGCCATTGTGAGAGATCTCGAGGGCGAATGAGCCGGAAGCCCCTCTTCCGTCAACTATTCCACAATTAAACCCCTGAACTCACGGCGCCAGCGTCCTGGGCTACCCGGCGCGTATTGCGCGCATGAAGCGCCGTCACTCCACCCTCCCGCAGGCGTGCCACGTCGCCCGTGTTTGCGCTTAAGCAAAGTTGACCATGGATGTCCGCTATAGAAGCAGCGCAACAAACAATTGTTGCAACGCAGAAAGGCATGACAATGAGACATATAACCTTCATCGCAACGGCTGTGGCTGCCATGATGGCAACCGGCGTAGCGAATGCGGCGGACCATCAGGTCCAACTTCTCAACAAGGGCGAACACGGCGTCATGGTTTTCGAGCCGAACTACATCGAAGCCGCTCCCGGCGATACCGTGACGTTCGTCCCGACCGACAAAGGCCACGATGCCGCCAGCATCGACGGGATGGTCCCGGAGGGCGCACAGTCCTTCAAGGGCGAGATCAGCAAGCCGATTACCGTCACGGTCGACAAGGAAGGCGTCTACGGCGTCAAATGCGTACCGCACTATGGTATGGGCATGGTGGCACTGATTGTCGTCGGCAAACCCGTGAACCTGGACCAGGCAAAGACAGCCAAGCAGCCCGGCAAGGCGAAAAAAGTCATGGCCGGGCTTCTCGAAAAGGCTGCAGGCGGCCATTGACCGGTCGATCGTTCTGACAGAAGGCTGCCTCGACGTTGTCTGGGGCAGCCCCGTCTCCAACTCCCGATTTCTTAAACGAAGCTTGCATGGCGATCCCGCGCACAAAGCCAGGGAACTACCCGGCCATTCTTTCTTACGGCTTCCGGCCTTTTTTCCTGCTTGGCGCGCTTAACGCTGGCACAGCGATCTTGTTCTGGTTGCCCTTGTTCTATGGGTTCCTGGATACCGCAAGCCTGTTCGCGCCCGTCGACTGGCACATTCACGAGATGCTGTTCGGCTATATCGCCGCAGTGGTGACCGGCTTCCTCCTGACCGCGATCCCGAACTGGACGGGCCGCCTGCCTGTGCAGGGCATGCCCCTACTGGTGCTCGTGCTTCTGTGGCTTGCCGGCCGCTTCGCAGTATTTTTCTCGGCGGACATCGGGTGGATCGCCGCTGCGGCTTTGGACGGCGCTTTCTTGCTCGCAGTCGCGGCTGCCGCGACGAGGGAAATTGTCGCCGGCCGAAATTGGCGCAACCTCAAGGTCCTTATTCCGCTCATCCTGCTGCTCGCAGCCAACCTCCTGTTCCACCTGGAAGCGCATTTCAACGGGCTGTCCGATTTCAGCCGGCGTCTCGGCATCGGCGCGGTGGTCCTCCTCATTATGATCATAGGCGGGCGCATCATTCCGAGCTTTACCCGAAACTGGCTCGTGCGGCGAAATCCAGGTCGGCTGCCTGTTCCAGTCGGGCGTTATGACACCGTTGTTATCGCGATCTCCGCTATCTCCCTGATCGCATGGACCGCTTTTCCCAATGGCGTGATTACAGGGGCAGCCTTGCTCACTTCCGCCTTGCTCAACGCCGTCCGCCTGGCCCGCTGGGCTGGCGATCGTACTTTGCGCGATCCGCTGGTGCTTATGCTGCATCTGGCCTATGTCTTCCTGCCTGTCGGACTTCTTTTTGCCGGCTTAGCAGCCATCTTACCGTCAGTTCCACTCGCCGCCGGTTTGCACGCCTTCGGCGTTGGCGCGATCGGGTGCATGACACTTGCGGTGATGATGCGCGCCACGCTTGGGCATACCGGGCGCGAACTGCGGGCAGGCGTGGATGGCTGTTCAATCTTCGCAGCGGTCCTGCTCGCCGGCGTTCTGCGCGTGTGCGCTGCTTTTCACCCCGCGCAGGAGATTTTGCTATACCTCTCCGCTGCCGCATGGTCGGCAGGCTTCCTCGGATATGTTGCGCTTTTCGGCGGCATGCTGTTGCGGTCGAAAGTGCGCGTCGGAGAGGATGAAGGTCGCGATCTACTCGTGCGAATGGTCGCGGGGAAGCGAAGTTGAAATCACCCAATCGTCCAATATGGGTTGTGCGGTAACTGTTGGAGCCGGGCGCACGACTTGTCGAGTCATCGGCTCCACGTTGCCCGGCGGACATCAGCTGGGAAGGGTGTGTAGTCGCGCGAGCGGATAGCCGTTCCCATCGAGGCGATTTCCGAGATCACGGCTCCTGAATGAATCTACCTACAGCAGTGATGGACCTGGCACATCGGCTCGGCGCCAGCCCCGAATTCTGCATCGCGGTCCGACTGACGCAATCCGGAACCATGCAGGATAAACCCGAAGCGCGCACAATGCATTTTTCGGCGGTCCAAAGGATTCTGCTGCAGCGTCCGGAATTCGAATGGACCGCCCGAACCGGTCCGCTCGGCCTTATTTCCGTGACGGATGCTCTGAAAGGAGGAGAACCGCATTTGGCGGTCTAAGCCCTCGGATGGATTCCCGTTGCGAGCGCTCCGCCCGACCCGCAAGTGGCGAAGGGCGAAATGATGCGATACCTGGCGGAACTTGCTTCGGCGCCGGACGCCATCCTGCAGAACCCGTATCTAGTTTGGCGAGTTCTTCACCAAGATAGGCTTTCCGTCTCTCTCGACTCAGGGTCGGCTCGTGCCGAGATTGAAATCGGCCTTGACCGCGAAGGCAGGATCTTTTCGGTTTTCGCGCCGGATCGCCCTCGCAAAGAAGATGCTCGCTTCGTCGAACGACCTTGGAGCGGCCGATTTTCCAACTACAGAAGACATGCGGGCCGATGGTTACCCTTCTCGGGCGAAGTGGGCTGGGAGTTGGGCGGAGAAGAATTCATCGCCTGGCGCGGAGAACTGACGAGTTGGTCATTCGAACGGTGAGCCTGACTGGAGAGTAGAGCCACGGCGGTCGGTATTTTGCTGGACGGAGCTTAAAATCGAGCCAGACACCGTCAACGATGGAGACTGCGTGCAAGGATACGCTTTCCATTATAGCTTAGCCTGCGCGCTTTGCTCGCAGCCATTTCAGCACGGCCATCGACGAAGGCGGATCGCGCACCAAGCGGATGCCGAGATTGTCTGGGGCCAGCCCGGCGGCACAACCACCGCTCTTGCCGTCGCGGATGAAGGTCGACATGTAGCCGCGGTGCCGGCCGTCTGCGACCCTCACGCCGCAATTCTCCACGCTCTGCTCGACAGTCGCGTCAGCCCTGAGGCCGGCGCTCATATAGCATGTCGACGTCCATTCCCAGACATTGCCGGCGATATCGAAGACGCCCTTGCTGTTGGCGCCGAAATGGCCGCGTGGCTCCGGCCGCGGGTCGCGCTCGGCCTTGCCTGCGGCCTCGCTGCGGTAGCGCGCCAGCCAGCGGGTGGCCGGATTGCCGTCGTCGATCAGGCCAAGCGCGTCGTCATGCAGCCGTTCGGCGGCGGCGAAGCTCCATTCCTCGTCGCTCGGCAGACGCCACGGCTCGCCGGTCCGGCCGGAGAGCCAGGCCGCGTAGGCTTGCGCGTCGCGATAGCTGACCCCGGTTACCGGCGTGTCGCCTGCGGCATTGCCGTCCGGCGTTTCACAGGCGCCGTCAGCGACGCAGCGCCCATAGTCGCCCGCGCTGACTTGGTACTTCATGACCTCGAAGCCGGCTCGAAACCTGACGGTGCGCGTCGGCGCGTCGACCGGTCGGCCGTTCCGAAGATATTCGCCGGGCAACCGAAAGGTAAATTCTCCCGGCACGATAGCGATGGTCTCGACCGGCGCAAGCTTGGCGGCGATCTGCGCGCGACCGGGATGCCGGACGATCGAAAGGCCGGATGTGGCCGCGGCGAGTGCCGTCGCAACGAAAGCGATGGTAGCCGGAACACGAGCTTTCATGATGGTGTCCATTCCAGGAAAAAGGCGGCCGCCGAACGTGCGACAGGCCGCCCCGCTTTCCCCGCTGCTCCTATCAGTAGCTGGCGATCGGTGCCGGCGCCCTGACCTGCGCCATGAGATCGTCGTTCCACTTGCCTTCCACCATGATGTGGGCGGTGGCGCCGAGTTCGGCGGCCTCGATGAGGTTATGGTTCACGTAGGCGTAGATGCCCGGCTGCAGGAAGGTATAGAGCGCCGCTCCCGCCGATCCACCGCGCACGAACCAGGTTTCCAGATCCTTGGCCGGCGGGTTGGCGAACTTGCCCTGCTCCCATACATGGTCGCCATGACCACCGATGATGTGCGGGCGCGTGTCGCGATTGGCCTGCGAATGCACGAACAGAACCGTCTCGCCGACGTTGGCCTTCATCGCATTGTCGCCGGTGAGCGCTCCCACCTTGCCGTTGAAGACGACGTGGGTGGGGATCAGCCCGCGCATCACCTTCAGCGTCTCGTCGTAGCTGTCGCCGAGGGAGTCGAACTTCTTGAACTTCCCATTCTCGTCGCGTGGAATGTAGAACTCGTTCTCGCCGACATAGTAGATGCGGTCGTACTTCAAAGGCTTGCCCGCCTCGTCCTTCAGGCCATCGCGAGGCAGCACCATCACCGTGCCGCTCATGCCCGACACAACATGCCAGGGGATCATCCCCGCAGGCGCGCAATGATAGACGAAGGTGCCGGCTCTCGTCGCCTTGAAGCGGATCGTCGCCTGCTCGCCGGGGTTGACGTCCAGCAGCTTGGCGCCGCCGAGCGCGCCCGTGGCGGCGTGGAAGTCGACATTGTGCGGCATCTCGTTCGTTTCGGGGTTGACCAGCGTCAGTTCGAGGTAGTCGCCCTCGTGCACCACCATCATCGGCGCAGGGATCGATCCGTTGTAGGTCATGGCCTGCATGGTCGTGCCGTCATCGTCGATGACCATCGGCTGCTCCTTGACCGTCAACTGGAACTCGACGACCTTCGGGCCGCCAATGGCGACCTGCTGATGTTCATGAACGAAAGGCGGCGCGACCAGCGTGACCTTCTCGCGCGGTAGGGTTGAAATGTCTCCCGCCCGCACCTCGGCCAAAACCGGAGTTGCCGCCATGGCGGCGAACAAGGCGGCCGTCGCCGCGCCGGCGGCGGTACCCAAGAGAGCTTCGCGTCTGGTCAACATCTCAAATCTCCTTCGTGAAGTTGCCCGTTGCTATGGCTGGGAGAATAATTGTTGCAGCGCACTCTTCTTTGATGCGGCGCAAAATACTTGCTCGATTCAATCGGAGAAATGGATGCGACGAGGAACCGCGCGGAAAACGCCGCAGCCCGGACCGCTTGCAGCGACCGGCGTGCGCATGACATGCTAGGCTGCACTCGCAGACCAAATTGTGGAAGAATCGGAACGCATAATGAGTCGCCTCGATCGCTCACTGATCGCCCATATGGCGCCATTCGAGGGTTTGAACCCGACGGAACTCGACCGCATGATCGGTCAGGCGCGTGCGTTGCGCATTACAAAGGACCACGCGGTCTTCGACCAGGAACAAGATGCGCATTCGTTCTTTCTTTTGTTGGACGGATATGTACGCGTCATCAAGACCACGCCTGACGGCGAAGAAGTCACCGTGCGCTATATCAGCCCAGGCGAACTGATGGGAATCGCGAGCGCGCTCGGGCGCACGACCTATCCAGCCAGCGCCATCGCCGTCGTTGATTGCGTGGCGCTGGCGTGGCCGAGTGGCATGTGGTCGGAATTTGCTTCGGCTTTCCCGAATTTCGGCGCCAACACTTACCGGACCGTCGGCAACAGGCTGCAGGATGCCCATGCGCGCGTGGTCGAGATGTCAACGGAGCAGGTCGATCAGCGGGTTGCCCACGCCTTGCTCAAACTCGTGCGCCAGTCAGGCAAACGGACGGAAGAGGGCTTTCTGATCGACTTTCCGCTTTCGCGGCAAGATATTGCGGAAATGACCGGCACGACCTTGCATACGGTCAGCCGCCTTCTCACGGCCTGGGAGGAACAGGGCCTGGTAAGAAGCGGACGTCAGAAGGTGACTGTAGTCGAGCCGCATCGCCTGCTTATGCTCGCTGAAGGCCGGACGGAGAAGACATAACCGCCCTCGATTTCGTTTTGGAAGAGACCTCTGCTTCCAGCGCACGGCGTAACGCCACCTCATCCAGCTCGTGCTCGCGCGCAGCCTCTGCAAGCGTATGAAAGGGGGCGATTGGACAGCCAACACACAGCATGCCGCTACGAAGGACCACACGGATGGTTGCCGGCCATCTGCGCATGATCTCGTCCATCGTCATGTCGCGGTCAAAGAGGCTTCCCATTTTCGCTATCCTGGTCAAAGCAATGCACACTTTAGCGAAGGGACGCAGAAGATCGTTGCGTATCGACAAACTCCGCAGGGAGATCCCGGTCAGCCTCGCCGTATCACAATTCGATAGTGCCCTTCGGGATCGAAAGAGCCACGCCACAGATGACCACGCGACTCAAGTTCCTTGAACAAAAACAGCGGCTCGCGCGGCAGGAGCGCCGCCAGCGTCTGCCCAGGCGATAGAGTCTCGACGCCTTCGAGTGTCCTAACCATTGGTTCGGGCGGATCGAGATCGCAATTGTTAAGTTCTATGACGGGTTCAGGCCAAGCTTCGTCTGCCTTGTCGACCCTATTGTTTGCCGACTCGGCTTGTGAAGCCTCGCCGCCGGACTGACTGTCGGTCGGCGTGAAGATCACCTCCCAGTCGCCGTTGCCGATCTCGCGTGCCGTAGGCTCGAAACCGCGGCTGCCGAGAACATGAAACAGCGGAATCGGCTTGAAGGTCGCCAGCAGTCGCAGGCTCTGGCCGGGAGCAAGCGCGTCCACCGCCTGCATGACGGCGAGGAAAGGCTCCCCGCCTTCCCGAAGGATCGGCCGGACGTCGAGTTCGTAGTGGGGTTGGGTCATTGCTGTCTCCGGTTCGTCTGTCGTCACTATGGACTGGGAAGGAAAAGGCGCGGCCGGGACGTCCCGTCGGGCAGGCGCTTGCCGTCCTCCACATTGTAGAGGCGGCGCGCCAGAACAAGCTCGACGACAATGGCCAGCGTCGCGAGCAGTGTCGCGCCGGCTGCGAGACGGAATACGTCAGGCTGGTTGACGAGCAGGGCTCCCGTGCCGCTCAGCACGCCGAGGAAATAAAGCGCGAACCAGACGCGGTCTCGCCGCTCCACAACGAGATCCTGCACGCGCGGCGTCGGCTTTTTTCCCATGACCGGACCGTAGCATTCCAGCCACGTCAGGAACGGCACGATTTTGTAGAGTTGCGAGAGACCGAGTCCGGACAGCCAGCCGAACGCGACGAGGTAGAGAAGCGCACCGACGTGCTGACCCAACGTCCCGGTCGCAAGAAGCGCAAGCAGCAATAGCGCCGACAATATCAGAGCAAGGAAGGCGCCCTGGGCGGCACGGCTGTTCAATTCAATGACACGGCGCTTGCGATGACGATAGAAGAAGGCGAGATCGACACCGTAGAGGATAAGGGAGACCAATCCCAGCGTCGCGGCTAACCCGGTCGCCGTGTCGGGTGCCGCCGTGAAACCCGTCTTTTCAACAAGGGCGACGATCGGCGAGGCCAAGGCGATCAGGACCAGGGCGGCGATCCCGCTCCACCAGACCACCCGGCTGCTGGCGCGCTCTCCATCCGGTGACAGCATGAACATGGGCAGCAGGCGATAGGAGACGCCGATCGCGGTGAATGTCAGCCATCCGCCAAGCCCGACCGCGATATGGACGGGGAGCGCGTGGGCCCGAAAGTCGAGCCCCGCCAGCGCAGGCAGAAAGCCCGAAAGCAGCAACGCGAAAAGCGTACCGAGTGTCACGGTGACGAGCACGCAAACCAGACCCGCGGCGACGAAACGCGCCGGAAGAGTCAGGTTCGCGCGCACTAGCGTGCCGACGAGTACGCCGACGACGAGCAGGAAACCCGCCGGCAGGAGCATGCCCGCGACGGCGAGCAGCGGAAGGTCGGTGTCGATCGTGCCCGCCAGCTGCAGGAACCCGGCCAGAAGGAAGGCGAGCCCGCTCAAAAGGCACATCAGCGCCGGCAGCACCAGCCGTCCCCCGCGTAGCGGCTGCGCGATCAGCACCGGCACGAACTGGAACAGCGCCCCGCACATCAAAAGGCTGAGCCACCCGATCGTGACCATGTGAACGAGGATTAGCGTCTCGGGCGCCTCAGCCGGCACCGCGGGAAAGCCGTATCCGGCGATCATCAGCACCTGGGTGCCGACAAGGAAGGCCAGGGCTGCTGTGAAATACGACATTGTCCAGCGCGATAGCGCGGTGCCCATCATAGCCGTTTCCTCGCATCGCCTTCCATGATGGACGGCGCGTCAAAACCATCGAGACGTCGCCAGGGACGTTTCGGCGGCCGGCCTGGGCGACGCCATTAGGCACCGGCCTTTACCCGACGAACGCCCGCGCTGAAGGATATTCGTTGAAGATATCCCATCGGGCTGGCTTGGCCCGAACTCTAGCCGCCTCACCTCGCTCGACTTTGTTTAAGCGCAAACTTCTTCACCAGCGAAGTGGTTTCCGTTCGCCGGTTTGCGGGCCTTACTGCACCAGCGGCGATTCGCTCGCCTCGAGCTGAACCCCCTCGATCTCGGCCTGTCCGGCGAGAACGCAGACATACTGGCGCAGCGCTTTTTCCTCTACGCGGGATCGAAGCCGCGCGGCGATCTGTTCCTGGACGACGTCGAACGGCAGCCTGTGGCCCGGAATGCGCTGGTCGACGGCGACGATGTGGAAACCGTAGCGCGTCTTGACGAGATCGCGCAGGATTCCCGAAGCTCCGAACTTGAAAAGAGCTTTTTCGAACTCGGGCACCATGTCGCCGCGGCTGACCTGGCCGAGATTGCCACCCTGCTCGCCGGACGGGCAGTTCGACAGTTCGGCGGCCATGGCGGCGAAGCGGTCCGGCTCGGCAAGCAGCGTGTTCAGCGCTTCTTCGGCGCGCGCTCGCATCTGTGGCACGTTCACCTGCGGCGTCACCTGGAACAGGATGTGGCGAGCATGGACGAGATCGCCGCTCTCGAACTCGGTTGGATTCTGCTCGTAGTAGCGGCGGCACTCGGCCTCGGTGGGAACCGGCGTCGCCACTTCCTTCTCCAGCAGCGCCTCGATCGCACCGTCGATCTCTGCTTCGTCCTCGACAGCCGCGTCAAGCAGGCCGACCTCCACCGCCCGTTGCCGCAGGAGTTCGCGCGCGGCGACGAATTCTGGCGGGGCATCGGCCCCGACCGCCACCGCCATGCCGTTCACCGACAGAATCATGGCCGTGTCGGTTCCTCGGCGCGGGTCTTCGGCGTGCGCACGATCTGGTAGGGCCGGAACAGGTAGGAGAGCGCCCCTGCCCCGCTCCAGATATGGATCATGCGTGTGAACGGCGAGACCAGGAACAGCGTGAAGCCGAGCAGGATGTGCAGCTTGTAGGTCAACGGCACGCCCACCATCAGGGCTGCCGCTCCGCCGTCGAGGGTGACGATGCCCTTGACGTAGCCGGTCAGAGTCTCGAACAACTCGCCATCCATGTGGAAGGCCGACAGCGGCACGGTGAGCAGGCCGAGCAGAAGCTGCAGCCATAGCATCAGGGTAATGGCGATATCCCATTTGCGGCTATTGAGCCGGATGCGCGGATCGGAAAGGCGCCGGTGGATGAGGATCGTCAGGCCGACAATGGCGGTCAGCCCGGCGATGCCGCCCACCACCATCGCCAGCAGCTGGTGGGCGACCGGCGACAGCGCCCAGTCCACCGCCCAGTGCGGCGCCAGGAAGCCGGCGAAATGGCCGAGAATGACGACGATGACGCCGTAGTGAAAGAGGTTTGAGCCAAGGCGCAGTTCGCGCTTGCGCAACATCTGCGAGGAATCGCTTTTCCAGGTGTAGGGCTCGCGATCGAAGCGGATGAGGCTACCAATCAGCAGCACGACGAGGCAGATATAGGGGTAGACCCCGAACAACAGCGTGTTGACGTAGGAATTGGTGAGCATGAGGAGCCTCCTTCCCTATCAGGCCGTGGAACCGCCGCCGGATGGGCCGGCGTCGGCAAAGGCGGGCCGTTCGGCCCAGTCGCGGTCGAGCATATCCGCCGGTTCCCGGACCGGCTTCACGTCCACTGCCTCCAGCGGCTTCTCGCCGGCGATGACGAGAAGCGCCTGCGGCACGGCCGCATAGCGGCTCTGTCGCGCCAATAGCGAGCGGGCGATGGAGGCCAGGATCTTGGCGCAGTCGGCGAGCATATCGCGGGCCTCCGCCATGTCGCGCTGGCTCAGATATTCCAGCACCACCGGCAGATAATCGGGCAATTCCGAAGCAGTCAGTTCGAAACCAGCTCCGGCGTAGAGCGCCTTCAGCTCGACCATGGCGGCACCCCGGTCGCGGCCGTCGCCATGCAGGTGCTCGAACAGATGCAGCGAAAGCGCCCGGCCGCGGTCGAAGAGATCGACATAGCGTTCTTCCGCTACCAGCAGGTCGCCCTCGCCAATCTCGGCGACCAGGGCAAGCAGCGCCTTGCGCTCTGCTGGGCCGACGAGCTTCGAGGCGCGTATCACCCCGGCGATCTCGGGCAGCGCCTGGCGCATCTCGGCGCTCGGATAGGACAACAGCGCGCTGAACGCCTTGAAGATCAGCATCGCCATGCCCTCACGTATCCAGCGGCCGGAACGGGGTGAGCTTGCGCCGCCCCATCTTGCCGCCGAACAGCGAGGAATGCGGCGGGCCGTAGTCGCAGCCGTTGCCAAAGGTGAAACCGCACGAGCCCTTCAGGCCGTAAGCATCCTCCGCCTCCTCGCGGTGGCTGGTCGGAATGACGAAGCGGTCTTCATAGTTGGCGATGGCGAGGTAGCGGTGCATGTCCTCGACCTGTGCCTTCGACAGCTCGGCCTGCGCCAGCACGGCTGCACCGTCGCCCTCGCCCAACTGCCGCTGGCGGAAGTAGATGCGCATCGCCAATAGCCGCTCGAGCGCCGAGACGATTGGAGCCTCGGCGCCGGCAGTAAGCAGATTGGCGAGGTAGCGCACCGGTATGCGAAGCGAACGAACGTCCGGGATCTCGCCGATCGTGTCGATGGCACCGGCATTGGCGTGAGACTGGATCGGTGATAGCGGCGGCACGTACCAGACCATCGGCAGCGTGCGGTATTCCGGATGCAGCGGGAAGGCAATCTTCCAATCCACCGCCATTTTGTAGGCCGGCGAGCGCTTAGCCGCCTCGATCCAGTTATCGGCGATGCCGTCCGCACGGGCCTGTTCCACCACTGCCGGATCGTTGGGGTCGAGGAACAGCTTGAGCTGTGCCTCGTAAAGGTCCTGTTCGTCCTCGACCGAGGCCGCCTTCTCGATGCCGTCGGCATCGTAAAGCAGCACACCGAGATAGCGGATGCGGCCGACGCAGGTTTCCGAGCAGACCGTCGGCTGGCCGGCCTCGATGCGCGGATAGCAGAAGATGCACTTCTCCGCCTTTCCCGAGGTCCAGTTGTAGTAGATCTTCTTGTAGGGGCAGCCCGACACGCACATGCGCCAACCCCGGCACTTGTCCTGGTCGATGAGGACAATGCCGTCCTCCTCACGCTTGTAGATCGAGCCGGACGGGCAGGAGGCGACGCAACTTGGATTGAGGCAGTGCTCGCATAGCCTCGGCAGGTACATCATGAAGGTGTTCTCGAATTGGCCGTAGATATCCTTCTGCACCGCCTCGAAATTGTAGTCCTGGCTTCGCTTGTCGAACTCGCCGCCCAGGATTTCCTCCCAGTTCGGCCCCCACTCGATCTTCTCCATCGGCCTTCCGGTGACGAGCGACAGCGGCCGCGCCACCGGCGCGGTCGGCAGTTCGGGCGCCTTTTGCAGGTGCTCGTAGTCGAAGGTGAAGGGTTCGTAGTAGTCGTCGATCTCGGGCAGGTTCGGATTGGCGAAGATGTTGGCGAGCACGGCCAGCTTGCCGCCCTGCTTCGGCACGATCTTGCCGTTCTTCCTGCGCTTCCAGCCGCCCTTCCAGCGCTCCTGGTTCTCCCAGTCCTTGGGATAGCCGATGCCGGGCTTGGTCTCGACGTTGTTGAACCAGGCGTATTCCATGCCCTGCCGCGAGGTCCACACCTGCTTGCAGGTCACGGAGCAGGTATGGCAGCCGATGCACTTGTCGAGATTGAGCACCATCGCGATCTGCGCGCGGATCTTCATGATGCGGCCTCCTCGGCAACCGGATCGACGGGATTGGAATGGTCGAGCCATTCGACCTTGGCGAGCTTGCGGACCACCACGAACTCGTCGCGGTTGGAGCCGACGGTGCCGTAGTAGTTGAAGCCGTAGGAAAGCTGCGCGTAGCCGCCGACCATGTGGGTGGGCTTCAAGACCGTGCGCGTCACCGAATTGTGGATGCCGCCGCGCTGGCCGGTGATCTGCGAGCCCGGCACGTTCACGATTTTCTCCTGCGCGTGGTACATCATGCACATGCCTTCCTGCACACGCTGGCTGACCACGGCGCGCGCAGCGATCGCGCCGTTCAGGTTGAACAGCTCGATCCAGTCGTTGTCGACGATACCGGCCTGTTTCGCATCCGTCTCCGACAGCCACACGATCGGGCCGCCGCGCGAAAGCGTCAGCATGATGAGGTTGTCGGTGTAGGTGGAATGGATGCCCCATTTCTGGTGCGGGGTGATGAAGTTGAGGACGATCTCGGTTTCGCCGTTCGCCTTCTTGCCGAGCATGGCGGCGGCCGTGCGCGTGTCGATGGGCGGCCGATAGACGGCGAAGCTCTCGCCGAAGTCGCGGAACCAGCGGTGGTCCTGGTAGAACTGCTGGCGGCCGCTGATCGTGCGCCAAGGGATCAGCTCGTTCACATTGGTGTAGCCGGCCGTGTAGGAGACGTGCTCGCTCTCGATGCCCGACCAGGTCGGGGAGGAGATGATCTTGCGCGGCTGCGCCTGGATATCGCGGAACCGGATCTTCTCATCCTCGCGCGTCTCGGCGAGATGCGCGTGATCGCGCCCGGTGATTTTCCCCAGCGCCTCCCATGCCTTGACCGCCACTTCGCCGTTCGTTTCCGGCGCGAGGTACATGATGGTTTCGGCGGCATCGATGTCGGTATCGATACGCGGCCGCCCGTCGGTCGGGCCGCCGTCGTTCACGCGATGGTTCAGCGCCCCAAGTCCCTTCACCTCGGCCTCGGTGTTCCACGAAATGCCCTTGCCGCCGTTGCCGAGCTTGTCGGCGAGCGGCCCGAGCGCGGTATAGCGCCGATACGTATTAGGATAGTCACGCTCGACGACCGTGATCTGCGGCGCGGTCACGCCGGGCACGAGGTCGCATTCGCCCTTCTTCCAGTCCTGCACCTCGAAGGGCTGGGCGATCTCGGCCGGAGTGTCGTGCTGGATCGGGGTGAGCACCACGTCGCGCTCGACGCCGAGATGGCCCTCGGCCAGTTCGGAAAAGCGTTTGGCGATGGTCTTGTAGGTTTCCCAGTCGCTTTTCGCCTCCCATACCGGGTCCACCGCCGCCGACAGCGGGTGGATGAAGGGATGCATGTCGGAGGTGTTCAGGTCGTTCTTCTCGTACCAGGTGGCGGTCGGCAGCACGATGTCGGAGTAGAGGCAACTCGTCGACATGCGGAAATCGAGCGTGACGACGAGGTCGAGCTTGCCTTCCGGCGTCGGATCGCGCCATTCGACCTCGGTCGGCTTCTCGAGCCCTTCCTCGCCGAGGTCCTTTCCCTGCAATCCGTGACGGGTGCCGAGGAAATGGCGTAGGAAGTACTCGTGGCCCTTGCCCGACGAGCCGAAAAGGTTCGACCTCCAGATGAACAGGTTGCGCGGGAAGTTGACCGGGTTGTCGGGGTCTTCGCAGGCCATAGCGAGCCGGCCGGACTTCAGGCCGGCGACGACATGGTTCTTGACATCGACGCCGGCCTTTTCGGCTTCCGCCGCCAGCGTCAGCGGGTTGACGTTGAGCTGCGGCGCCGAAGGCAGCCAGCCCATGCGCTCGGCCCGGACGTTGAGGTCGATCATCGAGCCCCGATAGGACGCGGGATCGGCAAGCGGCGACAGCAGTTCCGAGACGTCCAGCTTCTCGTAGCGCCATTGGTCGGAGTGGGCATAAAAGAACGAGGTTCCGCACATATGGCGAGGTGGCCTGACCCAGTCGAGCGCGAAGGCAAGCATCGTCCAGCCGGTCTGCGGCCTCAGCTTCTCCTGTCCGACATAATGCGCCCAGCCGCCGCCGGAGACGCCGATGGTCCCGCATAACATCAGCATGTTGATGATGGAGCGGTAGCCCATGTCCTGGTGGTACCAGTGGTTCATGCCCGCGCCGATGATGACCATCGAGCGGCCCTTGGTCTTGTCCGCGTTCTTGGCGAAGCCGCGTGCCACGTCGATGGCGTGCGCGGCAGAAACGCCGGTGATCATCTCCTGCCAGGCGGGTGTATAGGGCACGTTGTCGTCGAAGCTTTTCGCACAATCGCCGCCGAGACCGCGGTCCAGCCCGTAATTGGCGCAAAGCAGATCGAAGACGCTTGCCACGTAGCTTTCCCCGTCGGCGAGCTTTATGCGACGCACCGGCACGTTGCGGACCAGCACATCGCCGCCCTGGTCGTTGCCGGTAAAATGCGGATGCGGCGTTCCGCCGAAATAGGGGAAGGCAACCGCCGCCACGGCGTCCCGTCGGTCGATCAGGCTGAGCCCCAGCCGCACGTCTGCGCCGGTCTCGCCGTCCTTCTCTTGCAGATTCCAGCGGCCCCGGGGTTCGCCGTCCGCCGGCCAGCGATAGCCGATGGAACCCTGCGGCACGACGAGGTCGCCGCTTTCCTCGGCGACCGCCACCGTCTTCCAGTCGGCGCGGCCGGAAGCAGACGCCTTGCGACGCCCTCTCTTTTCACCGGCAAGGTCGCTCTGGCGCAGATAGCGATCGGGCACGAAACGGTCGCCGTCTTTCCTCAGCCGCACCAGCATCGGCAGATCAGTCAGGCGGCGGCAGTAATCCTCGAAATAGGGCGTCTTGCGGTCGAGGAAGAATTCCTTGAGCACGACATGGCCCATGGCCATGGCGAGCGCGGCATCCGTGCCCTGCTTGGGATGCAGCCAAAGGTCGGAAAGCTTCGCCACCTCGGAATAATCCGGCGTGACGGCCACGACATTGGTGCCGTTGTAGCGTGCCTCGACGAAGAAATGCGCGTCGGGCGTGCGCGTCTGCGGCACGTTGGAGCCCCAGGCGATGATGTAGCCGGAATTGTACCAGTCGGCCGATTCCGGCACGTCGGTCTGCTCGCCCCAGGTCTGCGGGGAGGACGGCGGCAGATCGCAATACCAGTCGTAGAAGGAAAGCAGCGTGCCGCCGATGAGGCTCAGATAGCGCGCGCCGGAAGCGTATGACACCATCGACATGGCCGGGATCGGCGAGAAGCCGACGACGCGGTCGGGACCGAAGGTCTTCACCGTGTGCACGTTGGCGGCGGCGATGATCTCGGTGGCCTCTTCCCAGGTAGAGCGCACGAAGCCGCCGCGCCCACGGATCGCCTTGTAGGCTTTCGCCGTCTTCTCGTCGGCGGTGATGGCGGCCCACGCCTCGACGGGTCCGAGCGTCTTGCGCGCCTCGCGCCACGCCTTGACCAGGCGGCCGCGCACCATCGGATATTTGATGCGGCTGGCGCTGTAGAGATACCAGCTATAGGACGCGCCGCGCGAGCAGCCGCGCGGCTCGTGGTTGGGCATGCCCGGCCGCGTACGCGGATAGTCGGTTTGCTGCGTCTCCCAAGTGACGACGCCGCTCTTGACGTAGATCTTCCATGAGCACGACCCGGTGCAGTTCACGCCGTGGGTGGAACGCACGATCTTGTCGTGCTGCCAGCGCTGCCGGTAGCCCTCCTCCCACATGCGGTCCTCGTCCCGCAACTCGCCATGGCCGTCGGCAAAGGATTCGCGTCGCCTGGAGAGGTAGGTGAGGCGTTCGAGGAAGTGGCTCATCTGGCTATTCCTTTCCCATGCATTTCAGGCTTGCGGGGCTTTCGTCCGTGCCGCCTCCCCGCCTATGAAGTCTCACCCATAACGGGGGCGCGCCGCACCTCGGTGAGGTAGTTCAGCGTCAATGACACCCAGACGATGCCGTAGAGCAGCATGAAGCAGCTCGAATTGACGCCGAGCCGGTCGAGGATGGCGCCGAACATGATCGGCAGAAGGAAGCCGCCGAGGCCGCCAGCCATGCCGACAATGCCGGACACTGCGCCCATGTTTTCGGGAAAGTCGTCGCGGATGTATTTGAAGGTCGAGGCCATGCCGCAGGCAAAGGCGATGCCGAGCACGAACAGAAGCACGGTGAAGAACCACGTCGGCAACGCAATGCCGAAGCTGGCCGGCCCATTGACCGTATGGATAGTCAGTTCCGTCTTCGGGTAGGACAGCAGGAACAGACAAATCCAAGCGATCCACAGCACCCACCAGGTGACGTTATGTGCACCGAAGCGGTCGGATAGCCAGCCACCGAAGGCGCGGAAAACACCGGCCGGTAGGGCGAAAGAGACCGCGAGAAGCGAGGCCTGTGCGATGGAAAGCCCATATTCCGACTTGAAATACTGCGGCATCCAGATCGACAGCGCTGTGAAGCCGCCGAATACGATCGAATAGTACTGGCAGTATTTCCACACCCGCGGGTCGCGCAGCACGGCAAGCTGCGACAGCATCGACGGCGAGGTCGCCGCCCGCGCCGGATCGGGCGCGGAGAAAATCCAGAAGATCACGGCGGTGACGACCAGCGCGACGGCATAGACCTTCGGCACCGTCTGCCAGCCATAGGCGCCGATCAGCCATGGCGCCACGAACATGTTGAGAGCCGCGCCCACGGTACCTGCGCCGAAGAAACCCATGGCGAAGCCGCGCTTCTCCTTCGGGAAGAAACGCGCCACATACGGCGTGCCGACCGAGAAGGACGCGCCTACCAACCCGAGCGCCAGCCCAAGCAGGATGAAATGCCACAGCGCCGTTGCATATGACGAAATCCATACAGGAACGGCGCAGCAGAGAAGCAGCGCCAACATCAGGCGCCGTCCGCCGAGGCGGTCGGTCCAGATACCCAGGGGGAGCCGGAACAGCGCACCTGTGAGAACCGGCGTGGCCGTCAGCAGACCGAACTCGACAGAATTGAGGCCGAGTTGCTCGCGGATCGGAATGCCGGTCACGCCGAACATCATCCACACCGCGAAGCAGATCGTGAATGCCCAGGTGGTGGCGAGCAGAACAATGAAACTACGAACTCCGGACATCACACCCCTGTAATAACCGGCAGGCCTGCAATCATGAATTGGCGGTCGACTCGGATCCGAGGTCCCACCCTTTGTCAAAGCAGTGTAGCCAGAGCGGGACCGCAATGACAAGTTTGGTTTTCATTGCGTTTCCGCAAACAAAATCCAGAACCGTACTTGAAACGGCCTGCCGCCGGCCTTTCCGTGTGGAAATGAGGGGTGTTCGGTTTGAAACGGGGAACCGCCGCACGATCTTGTGAACTCGTTTCGAACTGATTGAGTCAGCCCCACCGCATCAAGAATCTGACGGCGAGGCCTTTGTTGACGTTGTCCCTTCGAATTAATGGCGAGGCCATCAGCATCGACGCCGATCCGCTGGCCCGACTCAGTCGAATTCTTCGCGAAGAGTTGGACCTTACTGGATTGAAAGAGGGTTGCTGCGAGGGGGAGTGCGGCGCCTGTACAGTCCTAGTCAACAATCGACCAGTCAATTCCTGCTTGATGCTTGGCTTCCAGGCACAGGGACTTGATATCACCACCGTAGAGGGTCTCCACGGGTCCGGCCTGCTGACTGGCTTGCAAGAGCTCTTCCTCGCCTGTGGCGCGGTGCAATGCGGTTATTGCACGCCTGGCATGATGGTCACGGCAGAAGGGCTCCTGCGAACGAACCCCTTTCCGAGCGTCGACGAGATCCGTCACGCGCTGGCCGGCAACCTTTGCCGCTGCACCGGATTCGAATCCATAGTTCAGGCAGTGGCCACCGAGGCGGCACAGCGACTGCAGGGGCGAACATGAACGCGCCGGTTGTCGCCCGCCCCTCTGACCTACAGGCGTTGAAAGCACTAATGGCCGAACGGTCGTCGGTTCACTTCGTGGCCGGCGGCACCGATCTTCTCCTCTCCGGACGCCAATTGCCGTCGACCGGAACGCTAGTCGATCTATCGGGCGTCGACGGGCTGTCAGGCATTGACCTGCGGGAGACCGACATCCGCATCGGCGGGACGACGACGGTCGCGGCCATTGAAATGCATACGGGTCTTGCGATGCTCCTTCTCGCTCTGACACAAGCGGCGGCGGAGTGCGGTTCGGTACAGATCCGCAACCGCGCCACGCTCGGAGGCAACATCGCCAACGCCGCCCCGGCCGCCGACCTGATACCGGTGCTCGCACTGTCCAAGGCACGATTGAAACTGTTATTGCCCGGCGGAGCAAGCGACGAGATCGCCCTTGAAGACTTCCAGCGTGTATCGGGCGCGTTGATCGCCGAGGTGATGCTGCCGAGGCAAGAACTTCTACCGCATAGTGCCTTCGCCAAGCTCGGCTCGCGCGGCGATCTGACGATCGCCCGGATCAATATGGCGGCGATGGCGGAATTCTCCGACAACCGGTTCGGATTGGTTCGGCTGGCGGCTGGAGCACTTGGCCCGCGGCCGATCCGGCTTGTTCGCGCTGAACGCGTATTGCGGGACCAGCGGTTGGCTCCCACACCGCTTCACCTCTTTCTCGAAGCGTTGAGCGTGGACGTCGACGCGGCGATCCCCGGTCGAGTTTCCCGCCTCTGGAAGCGGCGGGCGGTTCGCGGCTTGGGTCTAAACCTGATTGCCCGGCTCTGCGGTCTGTCTCAACGCGATCCGCTGTTCGACGAGGTTTTGTAATGGACCAGGTCGCCCGGCGAGTCCGACTGATCGATGGAGTTGAAAAAGTCACTGGCCGGCTGCGTTTCACCGCGGACATGACGCTGCCGGGGTTGGCACACGGAGCCTTGCTCCTTTCGCCCCGCGCCCATGCTCGGATCGCCAGGCTCGATCCGGGCGACGCTCTCGGCCTTCCGGGCGTGATCGGCGTTTGGTGGCACGCCAACACTCCACAGAATGGCTATAACAGTTCGATCTGGTATGCAGGGCAGTCCGCCCTTGCCGACGAGCGGATGTTTCCGCCGGTGGTTCGCCACATCGGCGACCGGGTGGCAGTCGTGCTCGCCGAGACCGAAGACATCGCCCGTGCGGCCCTTTCGCGGATCGTGGTGGAATACGAAGAACTGCCCGCTGTGCTGTCGGCTGAGGCCGCCCTCGACCATGTCGGGCCGACTACGGATTCTGGCGTACCGACCTATCTGAATCCGATTGACGATGTCGCCTTCGTCCACGGTGATCTTGACGCTGCCTTTGCGCACGCCGACCATGTAGCCGAGGTCACTGTGCGCACCCCGCGCAGCCATCATTGCGCAATCGAGCCGCATGCCTGCCTGGCCTGGCCAGAGGCCGGCGGACGGGTCGCCATCCGCTCGCCATGTCAGAGCGTTTTTGCAGTGCAGGCCGTGGTGGCGCAGGCGCTTGGAATCGATCCAAGTCGCCTGCATGTAACTAAGGCGCCGATCGGCGGATCCTTCGGCGGCAAGGCGGAGCCGATCCTCGACCCTATCTGCGCCTTTCTTGCCCTACGGAGCGAGCGCCCCGTTCGCCTTGTCCTTAATCGCAAGGAGACTTTCACTGCCACTCGTACCCGCTCCGCCACCTGCGGCAGGATGCGCATAGCGCTGGCGGCTGACGGGCGCATCTTGGGGCGCGACACCGAAATCCTCGTCGACATCGGCGCATATTGCACCGGCGGCAACTACCTGCCCGGTTCGATGCTTCAACGGCTGGTTCGGCTCTACGCGATCCCAGCCGAACGCTACAGGGGCAGGGCCGTGTACACCAACACGCTGCCAACAGGCGCCTTCCGCGGCTATGGTTCGCCGCAAATCCACGCCGTGGGCGAGATCGCGCTCGACCTTGCCCTGCGCGACATGGGATTAGACCCCGTGGCGGCGCGCGTCCGCAACGTCGTCGCCCCTGCCGCTCGTGAGCCGTGGCAGGGGTTGCCCCTAGGCAACGCGCGCGGCGCCGATTGCCTTGTCCGCGGCGCCCATGCCTTCGGTTGGACCGCGCGGCGCGCCGAGCGTAGGGCGACCGGCCGCTTCCGGCACGGAGTTGGCATGGCAGCGGCCACTCACATCAACGGATGCTTTCCTGGAGACGACGAGACATCCACAGCCATGCTGCGGATCTTGCCGAATGGGCGGGCCGAGCTCGTCTGTGCGCTGCACGACCTGGGATGCGGCTCGGACACCTCGCTGGCCCAGATCGCTGCAGAAACATTAGGGCTGAACGCATCCGAGATACGCATCGCTCCGGCCGACACCGACACCTGCGCCTACGACCTCGGCACCCGCGCCAGCCGCATGACATATATCGTCGGCGAGGCAGTCCGCCAAGCTGGCCTTGCGCTTGCCGCTGCAGTGATCGAGCAGGCGGCCCTTGCCCTGAACGCCCCCAGGGGTGAGATAGGGTTGTGGTGCGGCCGAGCGGTTGCCAGCGACAGGTCGATCGCTCTTGCCGAACTGGCCGGCTGGCTGTCGGCGCGGGGGACGGAGCTTCCTGTTGCCACCTACATACATCGCGCCACCGCCAATCCCGGCTCCTACGCCGCGCATTTCGCCGAGGTCGAAGTTGATGCGCTGACAGGGCGGGTCCGCGTGACGGACTATCTGGCCGTCCACGATGTAGGCAGGGCGATCAATCCCATGCTAGTCGAAGGTCAGATTCATGGCGGAATCCAGATCGGCATCGGCTATGCGCTTTATGAGGACGTCTCAGTGGATGCCGTGACAGGAGCGGTGCACGCCGACAGTTTCTCGCGCTACACACTGGCCAATGCACCGGAAATGCCGCCCTTGCGTGTCCTGCTGGTCGAGGAATCCGAATGGACCGGCCCGTACGGAGCTAAGGCCATCGGCGAGATCGCTACCGTCCCAGTGGCGCCCGCCGTCGTCAACGCGGTCAACAATGCGCTAATGACCAGACTGACAGAATTGCCACTTCTGCCGCACCGCATAGTTGGATCGCTATATCCGGAATAAGTGCCGAACTTTGATGCTCCGCAAAAAGCGAACTGCCGTATGGGCGTATTATCTGAAAAATTCGGCATAAGGGTCTGGGTCGCCATCACCCTATACGGAAGCAGGGAGGTTGAAGTGTCAGGGCAGTTAATCGACAAAGTCCGTATTATATGGAGTAGCGTTGTTGCGTACGCACGCGACCGGCGCAGATGCGCGCAGATCCGGCGCGACCTCGAGTCGCTGGGACCTCACGAACGCCGTCGGATGTTCAATGAATACGATCTGACCCCGGAGGATTTCGAGAACGCCCTGCGCATTCCGTTTGCATCCGAGGACATGTCGTCCCAAGCGTTGAGCGCCGCCGGCATCGATCCGCAACAATTCCATCGCCAGCACAGTGCGCGTAGCCGAGCTATGCGGCGCACTTGTACCATGTGCCATGCCAAGGCGCGCTGCCGTCGGGACTTACTGGCCGGTAGATTTGTGCGAAACCATCAGGACTACTGCGCGAACCGGCTACACTTCGCTGTCTTGCTTGCCAGACAGGCATACCGATTGACGTCAACGGAGGCAGTTCAGAGCTAGATTGCGTCGGGAAAGTGAACAAACTTACGCACCAACAGGATGAACGTTTCGATTTGAGGACCGGTCAGCAGGAAAGGCCTTATCATTTGCATATCCGGGACGTGACAGTTCGAAGAATCAAATTGGCATAGTCGTCGCCACGCCTTGACGCACGGATGCTATTGTTTCCATTGGTTTTGAACGCTGACTGAGGCGGGGTTCAGTTCCGATGCAATTGGAATGCTTACGATGAAGCTATCCAGGATCTTGTCGAGAGTGACGCGGAATGTCGGTCTGCTGGATCGAATGATGGCGCAACTCCACGTCCGCGACTGCCTTGCCACGCACCCGAACGGAAGCAAGATCCTGCGTACGGCTGCAATTCGATGCATGATGTGCCGCGAGGCAGACGCCTGCAAGGCGTGGCTCGACAATAGCGACCGGCTGAACAAAGCCCCTAAATTCTGCAACAACCGCGACCTCTTCGAGCAGATGAAGTATTGAGCTATCCCTCGATGGACGACGGCAGTCGTTTATTGTTGCCTTTTCTGTCGTATGAGATCGTGCGAATTCGCTCGTTGGGCCTGTTATTGACGTTGCCCCCATCTTTTACCCAGTGTTTAGTTCGTTTCCGGCGTTGATTGACGTGCTCCCCCTCTTTGGATCGCCCCGGGCCGGAACTCCCGGGGGCCGAGGCTCTAATCGCCGCTGGATGAAAGTTCAGTGGCAGATCACGAGTGTGGTTCTGCGGACTTTCCCAAGAGGCTCTATGTGAAAGCCTTTCACATCGATTATCAGTCTGATCTTATCCGCGTTAGCGTCTAGCCGAACGGTCATTTAGAAGAGACTCCTTTCTTGCCGCTTTATCCTTCGCTCACCCAGCTCCTCAAATCGGCGGACCTGTTCGGCGCCATCGACCGCGTGCCGGCGCTCGGCGCGCCGAGCGGCGCGCGCACGTTCCAGGTTTTCAATCCGTCGACCGGGGAACTGCTGGCGGAATTGCCCGATATGGGCGTCGAAGAGACCCGCGCGGCCATCGACAAGGCCTATGTCGCCCAGGAAAAATGGGCCGCGCTGACGGCGCGCGAGCGCAGCGACACGCTGTGGCGCTGGCACGAACTGATCGTCACCCATACCGACGATCTTGCCGCCATCCTCACCGCCGAGATGGGCAAGCCGCTGTCCGAATCCAGGTCCGAAGTCCTGCACGCCGCCGCCTACCTGCAATGGTATGCGGAGGAGGCGAACCGGATTTACGGCGAGACGATCTCCGCGCCGTCGACCAACCGCCGCATGCTGGTGATCAAGCAGCCGATCGGCGTCGTCGGCACGATAACGCCATGGAACTTTCCGGCCTCGATGGTGGCGCGCAAGATCTCGCCGGCACTGGCTGCGGGCTGCACGATCGTGCTGAAGCCGGCCGAGCAGACGCCGCTCGTCGCCGGGGCGATGTTCGCGCTGGCCGCGGAGGCCGGTTTCCCTGAGGGCGTCGTCAACCTCGTCTATGCTTCCGAAGGAGACGCGGTGGGACGCGAACTGTGCGGCAACCCGAAAGTGCGCAAGATCAGCTTCACCGGCTCGACCGAGGTGGGGCGGCTTTTGATGCGCCAGTGCTCGGACCAGATCAAGAAGGTCAGCCTCGAACTTGGCGGCAATGCGCCCTTCATCGTCTTCGACGATGCCGATGTCGACGCCGCCGTCGACGGCGCGATCCAGGCGAAGTTCCGCAATGCGGGCCAGACTTGCGTTTCCGCAAACCGCCTCTATGTCCAGTCCGGCGTGCATGACGAATTCGTTGCCAAATTCGTGGAACGGGTTAGCCGGCTTTCGGTGGGCGACGGTTTTGGGGAAGGCGTAGCGATCGGGCCGCTGATCGACAGGCACGCTCTCGCCAAGATCGAGGCGCATGTCGCCGACGCCGTCGCCAAGGGCAGCGCCATACGATGCGGCGGGCAGCGGATCGGTTCCGACGGCACGTTCTTCCAGCCGACGGTGCTGACCGGCATCTCCGGCGACATGAAGGTGGCGCGGGAGGAGACGTTCGGGCCGCTGGCGCCGATCATCCGCTTCGAGGACCCGGACCAGGTGGTGCGCGCGGCCAACGACACGATCTATGGGCTCGCCGCCTATTTCTATGCCTCCAACCTGCAACGCGTGTGGCGTGTGGCCGAGGCGCTGGAATACGGCATGGTCGGCATCAACACCGGGCGTATGTCCTCGGAGGCGGCCCCGTTCGGCGGCGTGAAACAGTCCGGGATCGGGCGGGAAGGGTCGCGCCACGGGCTCGAGGATTATCTCGAAATGAAATATCTGTGCATGGGCGGTATCTGAGCCGCAACCAGGAGAGCATCCCAGGCCTATCAGTTCCGTTACGCTTGTTTCGACGGCAACATGCGCGAAAGGACTTGGTCGCGACGGAATCCGTGCCAGGCTGCCGCCGCAACATGAATTGAGATTAGGGCGAGAGTAACATTCCAGGTGGTCTTATGGACCGCTGCGGCCGGCCCCCAGTAATAGGCGGCAACGAACCCGGTGAAGGCTTGCGCGGCCAATGTCGCATAAAGCCCCCAATGGACAAGGGCGGCTGCATGATCCTTCCAGTTTGACAAGCGGAACCCTGTCCATGATCCACGAGCAAACCGCAGAGCGACCCGCAGAGCGATCAACACTCCGATCGTCATTCCGCTGTAGTTATGAACCTTATGCTGAAACAGGGCCCATGCGGAAGGAGGCAACAGGGGGCTGTGTGTTCGTGGGATTGCCGCTGCCGTCCACCACTGAACCGCGATCATCAAAACGACTGCCCAATGGAGGGCGATCTGAATATTGGAATATTTGCGCATTGCTTTGGCACCAAGACCCGACGATCATCGCATCCAGCATATCAGGATAGCGCTATCATGATGAAGGCATAGCGTGCAGCCTTGCCAGCGGCCACGAGGGCAACAAACGGCATGATCGGCACGCGCGCAGCACCGGCCGCGACAGTCAGGGCGTCACCGACTATCGGCAGCCAGGCAAACACCAGGGACAATCGCCCATAGCGGCGAAAAATGCAGGCCGCCCGTTCGTATCGCTCACGGACTCCTAGGAACCAACGTTTACCGAGAACCGGTTCGACGCCGCGCCCGACCGCCCAGTTCACCACCGAGCCCGCCGTATTGCCAATTGTCGCCACGACAAACAACATGCCCGGGTCGCCACTACCGGCGGCCAGCAGACCCGCCAGCACTAGCTCCGACTGGGCAGGCAGAAGTGTCGCTGCCACGAACGCGCTGACAAGCAGTACGCCGTACGGAGCAAAAAGCTCCACGTTAGTGGCAGCGACAAGGACAGGGGAAACAGCCACCAGCGACAGCAAGCTCGGCGGTTACAGGCTGCAGGTTACTCAGGTTCCCACTCCCATCTACTAGAAGCCACCCGGCACAACGTGATCCATTGGGGCTCACCTGTTTCCATCTTGCACGAGAGCTGCACCATTGTCGCGCTTGCGCCTGTGATAAAGATCCCAGTGTGCTTATTCAGGTCAGTTTACCGCTGCCGGATAGCCAGCCTCTTCGAGAACCTGCAAGATTGCGGTCTGCGACGCCGTTGTTTCCACCTTCACCGCATGCTTCGCAAGATTCGGCTCGACACTCGCACTGGGATCGATCGACTGGATCGCCTTGGTGACAGACCGGGCGCAGCCGCCGCAGGTCATGTTTTCGATTCTGAGTTCCAAAAGAATTCTCCTTCGTTGGGTCTCATGTAGCTCAAGATGGGGTTTCCAACGATGGGAAGGTCAAGCGGCTTCCGGAGAAAATTTTTTTACCCTTGACCTTCCCATCGTTGGAAGGACCATATCTCTGTCCGAACTCGAATTTTGATCCAGAAGGAGGCGGCTATGAATGCCCCGGTTCGAGCTGCGGATGTGACGAACGCAGCAATTTCCCTGCCGATTGAAGGCATGACCTGCGCATCCTGCGTCGGCCGGGTGGAGCGCGCGCTCAAGGCGGTTCCAGGCGTATCGGACGCCGTCGTTAACCTTGCGACCGAGAAGGCCAGCATTACGGCAAGCCCCGAGATCGATCGCGCGGTCCTTATCAAGGCCGTAAAGAAAGTGGGCTACGGGGTTCCGGCAAGCTTCTCCGCGCCAATTGCGAGATCGCTTGAAGTGGAAATCGAAGGCATGACCTGCGCCTCCTGCGTGGGGCGGGTCGAAAAAGCTCTCAAGGCGGTTCCCGGCGTCACCACCGCAGTCGTCAACCTTGCAACCGAGAAGGCCATGATCCGGGGAACCGCCGATGCGGCCGCCATGGTCGCGGCGATCGAACATGCGGGCTATCACGCGAAGCCGGTCGCGGCGGCTGGAAGCAGCCAGGCCGAGACGGATGACCGCGCCGAGAAGAAGGAGGCGGAGCGCCGTGAACTGACGCGCGATTTCACCGTAGCGGCGATACTGACGCTGCCTGTTTTCGTCCTGGAGATGGGACTGCACCTAATTCCCGGGGCGCATGGCCTAATCGAATCCACGATCGGCATGGCGAACAATTGGTATGTCCAGTTCCTGCTGACGACGTTGGTGCTGTTCGTGCCGGGCATCCGCTTCTATCGAACCGGCCTCCCCGCGCTCTGGCGTCTCGCGCCCGACATGAACTCGCTGGTCGCCGTCGGCAGTTTGGCCGCTTACGGCTACTCGCTGGTCGCAACCTTCACGCCGGGCATCCTGCCCGCGGGAACGATCAACGTCTACTATGAAGCCGCTGCCGTCATCGTCACACTGATCCTTCTCGGTCGACTGCTCGAGGCCCGTGCCAAGGGGCGCACTTCGGAAGCGATCAAGCGCCTTGTCGGCCTTCAAGCCAAAATGGCGCGTGTGCGCAGGGACGGCAAGACGGTCGAACTGCCGATCGACGCCGTGCTGTCGGGAGACATTGTCGAGATTCGTCCCGGCGATCGCATTCCCGTCGACGGCGAAGTCATCGAGGGCGAAAGCTATGTCGACGAATCGATGATCACCGGCGAGCCGATCCCGGTTGCCAAGACGCACGGCAGCGAGGTCGTGGCCGGAACCGTGAACCAGAAGGGCGCCTTCGCGATCCGAGCGACGGCGGTCGGCGGCAATACGGTGCTGTCGCAGATCATCCGCATGGTCGAGGAAGCGCAAGGGTCGAAGCTGCCGATCCAGGCTCTCGTTGACAAGGTGACAATGTATTTCGTGCCGGCAGTTTTCGCCGTCGCCACTCTGACCTTCGCGGCCTGGCTCTATTTCGGCCCAACACCCGCGCTTACCTTCGCGCTGGTCAACGCCGTCGCGGTGCTGATCATCGCCTGCCCCTGCGCCATGGGACTGGCGACGCCGACATCGATCATGGTCGGCACCGGCCGCGGCGCGGAGCTGGGCGTTCTTTTCCGGAAGGGTGAAGCGCTGCAACTGTTGAAGGACGCCGGGGTCGTGGCCGTCGACAAGACGGGCACGCTGACCGAAGGCAAGCCAGCACTCACCGACCTGGAACTGGCCATCGGCTTCGACCGCTCGAACGTATTGGGTCTGGTCGCGGCAGTCGAAGCCAAGTCGGAGCACCCGATCGCCCGCGCGATCGTGGCCGCGGCCGAGGCAGAAGGCATCCCGCTGCCAGCCGTGGCGGACTTCGGCTCTGTGACTGGATTCGGCGTGAAGGCCGTAGTCGGCGGCAAGCGTGTCGAGATCGGTGCCGACCGCTACATGGTTGAGCTCGGCCATGACGTGGCGGGCTTCTCCAAGGTCGCCGAGCGGCTCGGCAACGAGGGCAAGTCGCCTCTCTATGCAGCAATCGAGGGCAAGCTGGGGGCAATCATCGCCGTGGCCGACCCGATCAAAGAGACGACCCCCGCCGCGATCAAGGCGCTGCACGGTCTCGGCCTCAAGGTCGCCATGATCACCGGCGACAACGCCCGCGCGGCCAAGGCCATCGCCGCGCGATTGGGCATCGACGAGGTGGTGGCGGAAGTGCTGCCCGACGGCAAGGTCGAGGCGGTTCGCCGCCTCAAAGCCGAGCATGGCAAGGTCGCGTTCGTCGGCGACGGCATCAACGACGCTCCAGCGCTGGCCGAAGCGGATGTGGGACTGGCTATCGGCACGGGCACGGACATTGCCATCGAGGCGGCAGATGTCGTGCTGATGTCGGGCAGCCTGACCGGAGTGCCGAACGCCATTGCCCTGTCCAAGGCAACGATCGGCAACATCCGTCAGAACCTGTTCTGGGCCTTCGCCTACAACACGGCCCTGATCCCGGTGGCCGCCGGCCTGCTCTACCCGGCCTATGGCATTCTGCTGTCGCCGGTCTTCGCCGCCGGTGCCATGGCCCTGTCGAGCGTCTTTGTGCTCGGCAATGCGCTCCGGCTCAAGGCGTTCAAGGTTGCAAACTGACAAATCCCGACAGCCGACCCCATATCCAGGGTCGGTTGTCGTGCTTTACGGGAGAAAACGTATGAACATCGGACAGGCATCGAAGGCGGCGGGCGTTTCGGCCAAGATGATCCGCTACTATGAGCAGACTGGCCTTATTCCGGCCGCGGATCGGACCGCGTCGGGGTATCGCGACTATTCGGACACTGACGTCCATATGCTGCGGTTCATCCGGCGCGCACGTGACCTCGGTTTTTCCGTGGCTGAGATCGGCAATCTGCTCAGCCTCTGGCGAGACGAAACGCGCCAGAGTTCCGATGTCAAACGTTTGGCGCTGGGTCATGTCGATGAATTGAAGAAAAAGATTTCGGAACTTCAGGATATGGTCCAGACGCTAACCGTGCTCATCAACTCCTGTCGGGGCGATCACCGTCCGCATTGCCCTATCCTGAAAGAACTCGGATCCGATCAGGACGACAAAGGCTTGTCGGTACGGCCTCGTGTCGGAGCCGTCGCATGAGTGTAGTCAGTTCCGCATTCGGAACTGACACGCGCCATCCAATTGCAAGACGAGGACCGTCTAGACCTGCATTTGCAGATGGGCATAATGGTCGTAGCTTTGTTGTTGGCACTGAAACAAGAGACTGATAACTCCGCCATATGCTGCGCGTGTTCACCTCATTCCTGATTGCACTCTTCGTGCTTGTTACGCCGCAGGTGTTTGCGAGCCAAGCTGGCATGCATTCCGGAATGGTGGCTGCTGCCATGAACGGACCATCCGGAGCGGTGCATCATACCGCGCCAGCACAGGCATGCAGCGATGGCGAATGCCAGACGTCGCTCGAACAGTGCGTGATCGCCTGCATCAGCTTGCCGGCGGCATTATCAAGAACGGATGGCACCAGCCTGGCGGTGGCACAAGTGAATGCGCATTGGCCGCCCGAACGTTCCCAGGTCAGACAGGGCCAAGAGCCACCCCTGCCCGAACAACCTCCCAGACTTCACCTTCTGTAGCCATCGGCAGGCAGCGCGCCTGACGTATCGATGATGGTAACAGGGGCCTGGAGCGTGATCCCAAAAGTCACAGACCTTTTGGACATGATCACGCTTCAGAAACAACAGCCTGCCCCGCAACAGGATGTGAAACATGACTATGACCCGTCGCGGCTTTTTGGCCGCAGGAACTGCTGTCCTTGCCACAGCAAATTTACCCGCCTTTGCTCAACAACAGCTTCCGGCCCCGACCCGGCTGACGGCCACCAGCAGAGTGCTCGATGTCAACGGGCGCGCGGCCACGGTTTTCGGCCTTGCCGGGCCGACGGGCCAGGGGCTGGTCCTCGATCCTGGCGCTCGATTCCGGGTGGATCTGACCAACGACCTACCGGAGCCGACGCTGATCCATTGGCATGGCCAAATCCCGCCTAACGTCCAGGACGGCGTGCCCGGTATTCCGATGCCGATGCTCATGCCGGGTGAATCCCGATCCTACGATTTCGAGCCGCTGGCCGGCACATACTGGATGCACAGTCATGTGCCGATGCAGGAGATACGCCTGCTTGCCGCACCGCTGATCGTGCGCAGCGCACAGGATGTTGCGGCCGACCGGCAGGAGGTGACGCTGTTCCTGCACGACTTTGCTTTCAAGAGCCCGGAAGAGGTGATGGCGGAGATCCGGCAAGGTCATGGCGGTGGCTCTCATGGCGGCGGCCATAGTGGAACGACCGGAGACAAAGGCCATTCGATGGCCCCGGCGCCGCAAACCAAGGAAATGGATCATGCCGCGATGGGTCATGCAACCATGAACCACGACGCCATGGGCGGCGGAATGCAAGGCATGATGCAGAATACCATGCCGGGCATGATGGGCGACATGGCCGGCATGGAAATGGACCTTAACGACTACGACTGGGATGCCTACTTGGCCAATGACCGCACGCTGGCCGATCCCGAGGTGGTCAAGGTCGAGCGTGGCGGCCGTATCCGGCTACGCGTCATCAATGCCGCCGCCGCGACCGTGTTTTGGATCGATACCGGGGAGGCAGACGCGCGACTGGTCGCCGTCGACGGCCACGATATCCGCCCGCTTGAAGGCCCTCGCTTCGGCCTTGCCATGGGCCAGCGGCTGGATATCGAGATCGACCTGCCCGCCGAGGCCGGGAGCTGGCCGATTCTTGCACTGCGTGAGGGCGCGCACGAACGCACTGGTATCGTTCTGGCCACTGCAGGCGCACAGATCGCAAAAATCCCCGAACTGGCGGATGAAAAGGCCCCGGCGTTCGATACCGACCCGTCTCAGGAAATGCGGCTTGAAGCGCGGGAACACCTGCCCGAACGCGCGGTCGAACGCAGCCACATGGTTATGCTCGGCGGCACGATGGCTCCCTACGTCTGGACCATTGATGGAGCGGTCTGGGGCCAGCACCGGCCGATTGTTGCCAGAACTGGCGAGCGGGTGCTGCTCGGCTTCCACAACATGTCGATGATGGGGCATCCGATGCACCTGCACGGCCATGTCTTCCAGGTTGTCGACATCAATGGCCGCAAGGTGAATGGCGCACGGCGCGACACGGTCCATGTGCCGCCCATGTCGATGGTGACCGTGGCGCTCGATGCCGGCGAGGCAGCACGCTGGATGCTGCACTGTCATCATATGCCGCATCTGGAAACGGGCATGATGACGGAATTTGAGGTGACAGCATGAAGAAGGCGGTACTGCTGCTTCTCGCAGTCGTTCTTGCCGCATCAGGCGTCTGGATCTGGCGCGGCAATGATGGCGCCACATCATCAGCGCAACAGGCAGAGCGGATCGCGCTCGGCCGCACCCTTTACGCGGAGAACTGTGCTAGCTGCCATGGTGCCAAGCTGGAAGGCCAGCCCGACTGGAAGACGCGGGGGGCCAACGGCCGTCTACCGGCCCCACCGCATGATGCCAGCGGCCACACCTGGCACCATTCCGACGAGCAACTGTTTGCGATCGTCAAATTCGGCACCTCCGCTCTCGTAGGGAAGGACTATGAGAGCGACATGGTCGGTTTTGGTGACACGCTCGGTGACGACGGCATCCGTGCCGTGCTGGATTACATCAAAAGCACTTGGCCGGAACGGGAGGCCGCGCGCCAACGCAAGATATCGGGCCTTTAACGATGCGGGCTGCGGTGCAATTGCGCCGCGGCCCCGTCCGATACCTTCCACACGGTCTCGTAAGACTACCTTGGCGGAAGGCGTCTCTCAAAATTCCTGCCCCACCAGTGCAGGGACTTCTCTGGCGACCGCCATCTCCTCATCTGTGGGCAGGACCAGCGCTTCCACGGCCGAGTCCAGACGTCCGATCACTGTTTCGCCCGCGAAATTTGCGTCCGGGTCGATCTGAACGCCGAGCCAGGTGGCGTTCTGCTGATCCTTTCGCGGATTACGGGCGGATGCTCTTCAATCCCAGCCGTGAACACCAACGTGTCCAGCTCACCCAGAGCCGCCGTGAGCGCCCCGATCTCCAGCCCAACGCGGTAAACGAAGGGATCGACTGCTTCCGCCTCCCTGCAGTATGTCCGGGTTCCTAGGTCCGTCCTGGATCTGGAAGTGGCGCGCGGCGTCAGCGGCCATGGCCTTGTACACCATCCCGCATAGAACCCGTCCAGAAGCCTGCCCAGTGCACACGCGCCCGGTCCTTCCGGCAGGTCGTAGTCGATGAAGACCGTCAATAGCGACGATGTGGGCCGGGGGATTATGCTGAATCCCATCCTGTAGCGGCCGATAACTCAGAGGGTCGGCTCTCTGACGGTCACCCAGGTCTTCAGGCCGGGCGGATCGCGTTCGGTGACGATCTCCTCCACGGCCAGGGGTATACCGAGGAAGCTTCCGGTGAAGCCAAATCTGGATCCGACGGCGTGCGTTCCGCCCGCATCCATGTTGACGTTCATCCGCGAACCCATCATCGCCCAGGAGCGCTGCTCCATGTGCGCGGAGAGGTTCCGGTGATCGTCCAGATACCCAAACACGGCGGCGTCCGCCGCCTCGATCTGGCGGGTGGATGACGCGGAATGCGCGAAGCCCGACATCTACTGCTCCTCCTATTCGCTCCCTGCCCGATAGAATACCTGGGGAGCTTCCGAGGCCTGACGGGGGACAGCATACACCTCATAGGAGGCGGAGGGATCATCCCCCATCCCTAACGACCCCTGCGGCATGCCCGGAGCGGCCAACCCCGCGACATCAGGGCGTTCCGAGAGCAGCTTCTCGACGGCTTCGAGCGGCACGTGGCCCTCGAGAAAGTAGCCGTCTACGGCGGCTATGTGGCAGCCTTTCATCTCCGCAGGCACGCCGGCTTGTTTGCGGATGGAAGAAAGGTCTTCCAGGTCCACCTTTGACACCTGATATCCGGCCTTCTCCACTGCCTCGGCCCAAGTATGGCAGCAGCCACACCACGGGGTCTTGTAGACGGTCATCTCGGCTGCGGCGCCCGCTGCAGCAGGAGACGCAACGAGGACAGCGATCGCGGCGAAGAGTGATCTGCTGTAGGTGTTCATTTGAGGTTCTCTTCCTTGTTCGAGGTGACTGAGATACCGCCGCTCATGGCTTCGGAGACGGCATCCGCGAGGGCTGCCGAGAGATTGATGGCGTTCGACGGATGGACGACGGGGTTAGCGGACACGACGGCCGCTGCCTTCTCCCTGAGGTCTCGGTAAGTCTCTTCCGAGAACAGGGCGTGGACGGCGACGAGGATCGGGCGCTCCAGCCCTCGTTCGCGCAGCTGGTCGGACGTATGCCCCGCGCGCCTCAGTAGGATTTCCGGACCGTCGGGCAATGAATGTCGCTCGTGGAACGGTACCGCCTGGAGGTGCCGCAAGGCAGCCTCGGCATCCTTCAGGGTGTAGAGAGGGGCTGCAGGCTTGTGCTTGGGAAAGCCGTGCTTGTTAGCGTACTCGGCATCTTTTCCCTGAAGGAAGCCGCTGACCTTCAGAAGTATCTCGCAAAGGTCGATCGTGGCCTGGGAAGCATGCGCCCTGTCCCGGAAACCGTCCCGCACCAACGCGGGTAGATAGCCGGAATGGTCGAGATGCGCGTGCGTCAGCAGGGCTGCGTCGACGCTTGCCGGATCGACGGGGAACTTCGCCCCGTAGCGGAGTCTAAACTGCTTGAGATTCTGGAACGGGCCGCAGCCGACAAGGATGCGTCGGCCATGGCGATCGAGAAGGAACCGCGAGCCTGTCACAGTGCCGATGCCGCCGAGGAAGGAAATCGACAAAGTCACGGAATTCCCCATCCATCCGCCTCGCCGCCTGTGGCAAGGACTTTAGCCCACCGCGGCAGGAACGTCGGAACTCTGGTGGCGTATCGGTTGTTGACCTCGCCAAAACGGACGCGGGCCTCAGCCTCCTCTTGCCTGGCAAGCCGCACGTATATCGCCGCGGGCACCAAAAACGTCGCGAGCGTCAGCGGCGTTGGCCATTGCACCATGAACCCAAGGGTCGCTTCCATGGCTCATGTTCCCCTATCGCCGTTAGACGGCGGCGAAGAGCGATGGTGGCGTCCGCCGTGGCCGCGATGCCACAGATGGAGCAGCGGACACGCAAGCAGGAGCACGAATGGCAGATAGCCGAGTACGTGCAACCTGTGCTCGAATAGAATCACCGCAGCGCCAATCAGCAGGAACCCGATAGCCGCAAAACCAGCTTTCGACCTCCAGAACCCGCACTTAACATCGCCACCAGATCGGGTGTCGTGGGGACGGTTAAAACTGTTTGCACCCATCGGTACTCTCCTGCCGTTGGAAATGCTTTCCCATCCGGGACTCGCCTGTGAGCCCCGGGGCGCACGGTATCGCGCGCCTCGGGGGACTTGGCATCACATCATTCCCATCGGCGCAGCCACGAGCAGATTGTCGGCCTTTTCCTTCTGCGCAGCATCAAGGGCGGCATAGAAGGGGTCCAGGGCTGTCTTCAGCCGGCCCAAGGCTTCCAGGCGAGTGGATAGCGCCTTTTCCTGCGCTTCGATCCTCTGCGGTGCCGTCGAGTCGCCCGCGCCCATCGGCATTCCATCCGCCATTGCGGACATTACCCCGCTTGCAGTCCCTGCATTGGCACGAATGGCTTCGGCAAGGGCATCCCAGAGCGGCTGCTGCGCGGCGGTCACCTTCAACTCCGTGCGCAGGAAGGCGATGCGGCCCTCGACACGTTCGGGAGCCATCATCTGGCCCATCATGGCTGTACGGGAACCCATAGATTCCGCCATCATGTCCCGCATCATCCCTGCATGTCGGCCCATCATCTCCTGCATCATCTTCATCATGTCGCCGCCCATTTCTCCCCCCATCATGCCGTCCGGCATAGCGGGTTGCGAGCCTGTGCCGGGAGCGGTTCCCCCCGGAAGAGGCATTTCCGGAGCGGGACTTGCCGCCGGGGCTTCGGTCGTTGCCGGATGGTGAGCGTCCTCGGCGAGCGCCGGGGCCGCTGAGAGCAACAGGATTGCGGCGAAGGCAGTCTTTGCGATCGTGTTCATGTGCGTGTTCCTTTGACCACGGGAAGCCTGGGCGGCGGGATTGCCGCCCAGGGCATGCTTACTGTGCCTGGAAGCTGATCCCGTTCGGCCCCTTTCCGACCTCGTAGGTGCGGACGACAGCCTGGGACGCAACGGAGATCTCGGAGACCGTGCCATCCACGATATTGCTGACGAAGACGTGCGCGCCGTCGTCACTGACAATAACGCCGTGCGCTCCCTTGCCGGTGCTAATCGTCTTCACGACGGTTCCGCCCGCCACGTCGATCACCGATACCGTCTCGTCAGGCGCGTCGCCTGTGCCCTGGTTGGCCACGTAGACGAACCGCCCGTCGGGGGTGGCATACATCTGGATCGGAGAGCGCCCGACGTCGATCCGTGCGGTCACCCGCCGCGTTGCCGTGTCGATGACGGCGACCTTGTTCTCGTCCCTCAATGAGACATAGACACGGCTCCCGTCGGGCGTGAAGCCGACCTGGACCGGGGCCTTGCCGACCTCGATCCTGTCCGTCTCCTCGAGCGAGGCGGTGTCGATTACGGAAACGGTACCATCCTCGACGTTGGCAACGTAGATCGCGCTGCCGTCTGGACTCATCCGCAAACCGTGCGGATAGTCGCCCGTATCGATCTCGCCGACTACCTCGCGCTTCGCCAGATCGACGACCGTTATCATGTCGTCGCCGGAATTGCTGACGAAGGCGCGCTCGCCGGCCGGATCGGCGATCACGTGCGCAGGATGGGAACCCACCTCGACGATAGAGACCGGAGTTGAGGTCATATTCCCCGCCTCCATCACGATCAGGGCACCGCCCGCACCGCTGCCTTCGTGGCCTCCGCCGCCGTCCGAGGCAGCGGCATCGTGGCTGTCGTCGGCTCCCGCGTGCCCTTTGCCCGCTGCCATCGTCACAGGCGTGCCCACCGCGAGCACCAGATCTTTCCCAGGGACAAACTGGACGTTGTGCGGGGTGACGCCGACGGGGAAGATGTCGACCGTTCCTGCCGCGAGATCGATACGGCTGACGGAATTCCCGCTTTCATCGGCCGTATACACGAAGCCGGATGTTGCAGTCTGGGCACGCGCCTGAGCGGCGAGACCGAGCAGCAGCGTCAACGCCGCTGCCGTGACCATGGCAGCGGCCGAAGTTCTCCTCGGGACCGCCCCCCCGGCAAACGTAGCAACTGCCGGGCGCAAGTTTGATGTGTTGATCTTCTTCATCTTCTTCTCCTGTGTTTAGCCGACATGCTCGACGACGGTCATCATGCCTGTCGCGGTGTGGCTGAGTTGGTGGCGATGGAAGACCCATATGCGGTCAGCCCCAAGTGAAGCGGTGGGCTGTTTGCTGCGACCCGGAAAGTGCGTCGGGTGACCCCACACGCTGTCATTGCGCGTGGCCAGTTCAACCTGCTCGCCAGCACGGACGCCGGCATCCGCCGGATCCGCTGCGATCAGAGGGGCAACGACGCTAGCAAACCCGCACGCCGTCGAGGGCGCCAGGAACTGGCGCCGAATAATCATGTTCATGGTTCAAAGCCCTCATATTCGTGATTCCTTCAAGGAACGCACGAACCCGCAAGCTCGTGCACTCAGGCGGTCACGGTATGCTTGGGAGGGCGTTCCAGCGTCGGCGGGTCGCTGGGAAACGAGACCGAAACGGGCTCGGCAGCCGCAGGCATTTCCTGCGGAGGAAATGCGATCCCTGCTGACGGAATCGGAGCGCAGGCGCCGCAAGCGGCGTACACGCAAACACCGTCATGGTTGGCGTCGCGGTCGTCGTTGCAGGGGGTAGCATGCCTATGCTCCGCGTGCCCCCTGCCAGCCGCTATATGTTCGGCAGCGGCGTAAGCTTCTCCAACCATTGCCGCATGCGCATGTGCGCTGCCGGAGGACTGGGAAAAGGCGGCCAGCACGGCAAATAGGAAAGCAGCAAACCGCACGACCCATCGCCGCGCGATGGCATTTCCCTTCGTGCTGGCAAAAACCAGGAACAACCTGACTGTCCTTCTGCTCTAACGGTCATGAACATAAGTCAGTTGGAATCAATCCGACTTGTCCTGGATCAAACTGGACCGATCCATCGACATTCGACGTTTCAGGTCAGCTTCGTTTTCGGTAAAATCTCAGTAGTTGGGCGTTAATCGCGACGATAATCGTGCTTGCCGACATGAAGACCGCTCCCACTGCCGGAGTCATAAGGAAGCCCGTGCCGAAGGTGATGCCCGCGGCCATGGGGATCGCGATCGCGTTGTAGCCGGTGGCCCAGATAAGGTTCTGCACCATCTTCCTGTAGGTGGCGCGCGACAGGCCGAGGATAGCCGCCACGTCCCGCGGGTCGCTCCTGACCAGCACCACGTCGGCGGACTCGACGGCCACGTCGGTTCCCGCACCGATGGCGACGCCGAGGTCGGCCTGCACAAGCGCTGGAGCGTCGTTCACGCCGTCACCGACCATAGCGACCTGAAGGCCGCGAGACTGCAGTTCCTTGATCTTGGCCGACTTTTGGTCGGGCAGCACCTCTGCAAAATTCTCTTCGATCCCGAGTTCTTGGGAAACGGCTTCGGCTACCCCCTTCGCATCTCCCGTCAGCATGACTGACCTGATGCCCAGTTTCTTGAGGTCGGAGATGGCATCGCGGGACTCCGGCCTCACTATGTCTGCAAGGGCAAACAGGGCGTGGGGTTTTCCGCCCCGGACAAGCACCACCACAGTCTTGCCTGCGGCCTCGAGTTGACGGAGCCTCTCCTCCGGAATGGGGTTTCCCTGCCGGACCAGGTGCCCGGGGCTGACGATGCGTACATCCTGCCCCTCGACTCGCGCGACGATGCCCTCGCCAGTGATGTTGCGAACCTGACCGGGAGCGGGAAAGTCGACCCCCCTATCCTTTGCAGCCGAAACAATGCCATGCGCAATCGGATGCTCGGAATGACTCTCGGCGGAGGCAGCCAGCCGAAGCTCCTCATTTTCGCTGGCACCTGCCAGCAGGACGATATCGGTCACTCCGAACCGTCCTTCAGTCAGCGTTCCTGTCTTGTCAAAGACGACCGCATTCAGGTTCCGGGCCCTTTCGAACGCCGCCCTGTCGCGGATCAGGAGACCGCTTCCGGCGCTTAACGAAGTGCTCACCGCAACGACGAGCGGCACCGCCAGCCCAAGGGCATGTGGGCAGGCGATGACCATGACTGTGACCATGCGCTCGACGGCAAATTCCCAGCTTTCGCCTGCAAGCACCCAGAACGCGAGTGATCCGAAGCCAACCGCAAGGGCGATATAGGTCAGCCAGCCCGCCGCACGGTTGGCGATGTCCTGAGTACGCGACCTTGTCGCCTGCGCTTCCCTGACCAGGTTGATAACCTGCGCCAGATAGGTCTTGTCGCCGGTAGCGGTGACCTCGATCGTAACCGCGCTCGCGCCATTGATCGCACCGCCTATGGCGCTATCCCCCTTCTCCTTCGAGACGGGCCGAGATTCTCCCGTGAGCATAGCCTCGTTGAACGAGGATTTACCCTCGACGATCGTGCCGTCGACTGGCACCTTGGCTCCGGGCCGGATCAGAACCCTGTCGCCGGGAACGAGTTCCGTTATGGCCACTTCGGTGACAGCCCCGGAGGCGTCGAGGCGCGCCGCCGTGTCCGGCAGAAGCCGGACGAGTTCCTCGAGCGCGCGTGAAGCGCCCATGACCGATCGCATCTCAAGCCAATGCCCGAGAAGCATGATGACAATCAGCGTCACCAGTTCCCAATAGAACGACATCCCGGACAAACCGAACGTGATCGCTGCCGAGTAGAAATATGCAACCGAAATGGCGAGCGCGATCAGCGTCATCATGCCCGGCTTACCGCCACGCAACTCCGAGACAAACCCCGCAAGGAACGGCCAACCCCCGTAGATGTAGACCACCGTCGACAGAGCAAAGATCAGCAGTTCGCTTCCAGGAAAATCCATCGCGCCCTGTATGCCCAGCCAGTGCTGGATCATCGGCGAAAGCAGCAGTACGGGCGGGGTCAGGATAAGTGAGATCCAGAACCTTCGCCGGAAATCGGCCACCATCTCGCTGTGGTCATGCCCGCCATGGTCAGAATGGCTGCCGCCGGTAGCGGGGGCGGTAACTGGACCGCGGCTTGGCTGAGGCTCCTGCTGCTGATGATGGCTATGATCCTTGGGGCGACGTTCATTCAAATGTTCCATGGAGAACCCCGATGAGTGGCGATGGCCGCCGAGTTACTATCGATCTGCGACTGCGGCTTGGACATCCAAGCGAAGAGCGATCAAGCCACCACAAACGAACCTCGATCAGTTCTCGGTGGAAATCAACTACTGGATATTAGGCCCTCCGCGCACACAGGCCGCTGGCCCATTCCGCCACTCAATGTCGAGGAGATCGATCCGCGTCGCTCGCTTTCGCTGGTACGCCCGAGCTTGATGGCCCATTCGGTCAACACGAGGCTCAGTTCAAGAGGCGATTGCCACATTTTGTCCTCATAATGTCCGGCAGTACCGGCGGACGTCCGCTTTTGAAGATCTCCGGAGCTGGCTGAGCGACCGAAATGGCGGCACTTTCCTGTCGTTCAGGCGACGCCCGCTCAGGATCCTTGCCTCTCAACAGTGTCCTCCGCGGGCTCCTCCTCGCTCTCGTCCGGTTCGCTACCGCTCAGCCCGACCGGAATATCGCCGGCCAGTAGTTTTTCCTTCGACAGCAGCCCAGCATCCTCGAGCGCCTCGAAATCCGGCAGATTCCGCAACGTGTCCAGCCCAAACTCGAGCAGGAACTCTTTCGTGGTGACGTAGGTGTAAGGTGCGCCCGGCGTCGGGCTGCGTGGACCCGACGCGATCAGCTTGGCGCCACGCAGACGGCCGATCATATCGCGCGACACCTCCTTGCCGAAGAAGGACGACAGTTCTCCCCGCGTGATCGGCTGGAAATACCCGATGCACATCAACACCAGCATTTCGGACTGCGTCAGGTCGGCCGTCTTCTCGCCTGCACCGACAGCGACATGAATGGCGTCGGCATAGGCCGGCCGGGTCAGATGCCTCCAACCGCCGGCGACGGCGACCAGATCGTAGGGCCGGCCGCGCAGCTCCTCGCGGATGTCGTCGATCAGCAGATCGATGCTGCAACTTTTTCCCACAATCCGCGCCAGCGTTTCGCGGCCGACCGGTTCGGCGGCCGCAAAGATCACCGCCTCGACCCGGTTCATCCATTCGCGCCAGCGCATCTCGGGTGGCAGATGATCCAGCTCACGATCTAGCAGACGTTCGCCTGGTCGGCTGTCGCCGCGCTGCCCTGCCCGTCGCCTGGTTGCTCCGTTCGCCATCCCCGTTACAACCCATACAGCCGAAAGCCGGACCGGCCGGAGAGTTCCCGCACGGCGTCAAATGTCTGCAGCCGTTCGAACAGCCGGCGCGCGCCCCAGCGCGTCAGTTTTTCCGTCTGCAGCGTGCCGGGCACGGCATCATGATCGAGCAGCATCTGCACCACCGCCCCGGCCCCTTTCGCACGTAGCTTTGGCGTGATCGCCAGCAGCCGCGCCGCACGCGGCGCGATGTTGTGCGCCAGCCGGCAGGCGTCGTTCGCCGCCAGTGCCAGCGCCAGGCATAGCGCCCGTTCAAACCCCTCTTCTCCCGGCCGAATTTTTCCGCGGCCGTCCGGATTGCGGAAGGCCGACCCACGCGCCTGCGCCACCAGCAGCGGCACGGCGAACGGCCAGCGCAGCCGCGCCGCGATCACCCAATCGGCCAGCCACCAGCCGAGCAGGTTTGCGTCCGGGCGCAGCCGCTCCACCTCGGCTAGAATCGCGACGGCAAGCAGCGGTGCCGGCCGGCCGGAGCGGACAAGATCGTCGAGGAAGGCTGGCAGCGCCAAAAGTTCGTCGCTCCGGTGCAGGCCGAGCCGGTCGCTGACCGAGGCCAGGATTTCGGCGTCGATATGGGGGGAGCGGTCGGCCAGATGCCGCCAGGCGGCAAAAAGATTGCCGGCCGGGCCGGGATCGGCGCCGGCGGCGCGCAAATACCAGGCGTCGCGGATTTGTGCCGCGTCTTCCGTGCGACCGACGAGGTTTGCTGCGGATGCGGCGCAATTGAGGGCAAGGCGCTGGCGCCAGGCGCCGGCCCAGTCAGGTGCGCCGCGCACGAAATTGTCCAGGGAATTCAAGGCGGCGCCAGCGAGGAAACCTGCCTCGCCGTCGCTGTCGGCCGGCCCGCGCGGCACCGCCCAGCCGGGCACGGACGGCAGTTTTTGGCGGTCGGGCGGCGGCGAATCGGGCGCTGTCATCGTCAGCAACGCTACATGATCGGTGCGTTTATCTCCATTCATTTCCAATATAACCGCACAGCTTGTCGTTGCGATAAAATGAATGATAAAATTGCATTATCGTTCGTGATCTGCTTTGTAGGGCAAATGGCATCTCTCGTCGATCAAAATGTCAGCTGACCGGAATTCGTGAGATTCGCCGCCTTTTTGAATCGGATTTCGTGAGACTACGTGCACGGCGCTGAACCGGCCTGGCATTAAGCGATTGATTCAGCATCGTTATTGGCGATGGCCGCGCGTCGCCCGAGTTTGTCAC